>MVRK01000043.1 GCA_002067365.1 Methanosaeta sp. PtaU1.Bin060
CCTGCCCCGGATAAGCAGGCCATCAGGACCAAGGCTAGCAGGGCCAGTGACTTTCGATGTATCTCTGGGATTCTAGCGCCCATTTTTCGCCCATCTTTTGGTTGGCGCTCATAGTATAGAAATATCGCGTTTGACGGTTCTGTTGCATATGCGGTTGTTGGAGCAAAGCAGGTGGTTAGAGAATAGTGTTTTTCTAGTATCACCACCATCTAATGCAACAGTACAGCTCAAATCGGATGATGACCTGCAAATGGAGCCGGACCTAGCAGAATCATGGACAGTTTCTCCTGATGGTAAGACATATACGTTTAATCTCAGGAAGAATGTGAAATGGCATGATGGCACCAATTTTTCAGCCGAAGATGTCTTATTTACATACAATCTGCTCAGGGATGGAAAATGGACATCAATATTTCCCACGTCTTCGGAATACGAAATTATCTCCGACATTTCATTGGTCGATCCGAATACCGTGAGGTTCACCCTAGATGATGGAATTGTTCCATTTCAAGAGAGATTCGCTCTACCCATACTGCCAAAGCATATACTTGAAAGCCAGGACCTGACTAAGACAAACTACTGGCAAGAGCCAATAGGGACAGGCCCGTACAAGTTCAAAGAATGGAAACATGGAGAAGATCTGATACTGACAATCAATCCGGATTATTACGGAGAAGCCCCAAAATCTGATCTCATCAAATACATCTTTGTTCCTGCAGAATCTGCAAGGATCAGCCTGCTGGAGAGTGGCGAGGTTGATGCAATAAAAATCGACCCCAGAAGCATGAATAGCCTTGAAGGCAAAACCGACATAAAGATCTATTCCATGCCCGCCGCCAACTGGTATGCGATCAACCTTCCGAGCAGGATTTGGCCATTTGATAACACAACGGTCAGGCAGGCTATTGCCAGGGCTATAAACAAACAGCAGATTTTGGATACGATCTTTAACGGTCAGGGAGAGATCGCCTATGGTCCATTCAGGAAAGCTGATTGGGTTTACAATCCAGACATCGCTTTCTCCTACGATCCAAATGAGTCCAGGAAGCTTCTGGACGATATCGGTTTTGTCGACTCCAATGGTGATGGCGTTCTGGAGAAGGACGGCAAGAACTTTGAGTTTGAGCTGGTTTATCCATCATCTGACCCGGAGAGAAAGGATATCGTCATCGCAGTCAAGACGGATCTGGCCAATGTGGGCATCGAAGTTGAGCCTGTGGCCAAGAGCTGGGATGAGATTACATGGGAAACATGGCATAACAATGCCTTTGCAGCTGCCTTCGGCTCACCCTTTGACCCAGACGATAGCAATTACCAGATCTGGAGCTCAAAATTCATTGGCGGTGAAGTAAGATGGTGGAATCCTGCAACTTACTCAAATAAAGATGTCGACGAACTCCTGGAAAAAGGGAGAACAACCCAGGACAAGGAGAAGAGAAAAGAGATCTATAGAAAACTGCAACAGAATCTATCCAATGATCAACCTTTGGCATTTATAGTCTTTTGCAACTACGTTTATGCTGTTAACGACAAGATTACCGGCATTAAACCACGAAACGGGCCTCATGGCCAGGGGATGAACGGTGGAATCAATGGAGAGTTGTGGTGGAACATAGAGAAGTGGCAGAAAGAGTGAGAGCATATTAAGCAAAGCGTGATCGTTTATGTATTGAGGAGGATATTGCAGGTCCCACCATTTTTTTTGGGATCTCAAGTCTTTCCTTTCCTATTTTTGTCTATTGCCTGTAATGTAGCGTTGAATTTTGTGGTGGTGCGAATTTTACTTGTTCACAGGATTAGGGGTTCTGTTGCATATGGGTTTATTGGAGCAAAGCTGGTGATTAGAGAATAGTATTTTTCTAGTATCACCACCATCTAATGCAACAGTACAGCAGAGCTTGGACATCCTTAAATTAGGGCCTGAATCAAGGGTCCAGAATGAGTGTTTAGCCCAAAGATTTGCACTTACTGCGACTCATGCTTAGGTGGCGCATAGCGATTAATAGTTTCAAATATTGGGTAAAACACTATAGATCAAAGAGCACACTTGGAGCGGAAGAGGGGTTCCGTGTTTGGCATAAAAAGATGGTGCTGGAAAAAAGGTAATATAGCAAAAGCGTGGAGATACGAGGATAACGGCCCGAAGATGGGCGGAAATAACGGGTAGAGATAAGTAGCGACGAGGACGAGATGAAGTCACCGGAAAGGATTACCATTGCCCTGGACGAAGAGACCGCTGGCTTGTTCAAGAAGATGAAGGATGACCTGGGGATGTCCCAGAGCGAGCTGATGCGCGAGTCGCTGAAGTTCTTCAGCAAGCACAAGTCCCTCTTCGATTTCGCCGAGGACAAGAAAGTCTATACTCACGCGGAGATGCTCTCCGCTGGGGAACATGTGATCCTCGACATCGATCACTGGATACTCTTCCTGAGCTTCATCGATACACATCCCGAGAAGGAGAAGTTCTGGAAGCTGCACAAGGAGGTCTGCGTGGCTCACGCTGAGCAGTTCAAGCACAAGCTGTACAACGCCGAGAGCATCCTCAGACGCCTGGAGATCTGCAACTTCTTCAAGCTCAGCAAGACATCCAAAAATGAGTTCACCCTGATCTTCGGATCAGATGCGCCCAAGAAGTTCGTGAAGGCCGAGCTGGAGGAGATATTCTCGGGGATGGGCTTTCTTGTGGAGATCAAGGAGGACTTCTCCAAGCTGAGGGTGAAGGTCATCCACGATCTGTGAACTCTACGAGCTGCAGTATCTGGTCGACGAAATAGATGACCAGAAAGATTTTTTTCACCTCAGGACAACGGCTCAGGAGACTGCACTATGCCTCCAAGAGCCTTCCATAGTCTTCACTCGTGATATGTAGAGCCTCGCCCACAGGTAGCCTAGAAGGCTCCCTACGATGTTGCCGAAGACTATTCCCAGCCATATGCCCCTCTCGCCAAATCCCAGGGTGATTCCGAGGACAAAAGACATCATCGTTATGAGGACCACATCACGAAGCGCATTGAGCACCAGAGAGGTCAGCCCTTTTCCTGCCCCCTGGAAGAGGCTGGCGGACATGATGCCTGGCGAGACAAAGGGATAGAACAGGCACATGAACTGGAGAAAGGCGATCATCGTCGGAGCAAGATGAGCGCTCTCCGATGTGTATGTGAAGAACGCAGTTATCTGCGGCGCAAATAACCCGGTGATTACAGCCATGAAGAGCCCAACCACAAATCCCAATTTCGTCGAGAAGTTGTGGATGATGGAGAGATTTCCATATCTTCTGGCACCGAAGGCCGCTCCTGCAACTGAGATCTCAGCTGTTGCAATAGCGACGAGAGGGATCAGGGCCATCATTCCCACACGCCAGCCAGCTGTATAAACGGCTACAGCGTCAGTTCCTGAAACCCGGACCAGCATGCCGTTTATGATAATCGCATCTATCGAGTACAGGAGGAACTCGACGCTTGCAGGGATGCCAACTCCAAGGATGTCCCTCATCACATCCCGGCTCAAGGCAAAAGCTCTCCATGAGATTGAGACGTAAGTGTCCTTTTTGATGCACAGCCAGTAAATCTGAACCGCAGAGACGAGAAGAAGGGAGATTATCATCCCCCATGCCGCACCGGAGATTCCCCAGCCCGCCCAGTAGATCAGGATGGGGTCCAGAACGGCATTGATCAGGGACCCTCCCCCCATGGCATACATAGTCCGGGTTGTGTCACCTTCACCCCTCAAGATCGCATAGGCCATGTTCGTGAAGACTACCAATATGCTGCCCGCGAAAACGATCCTGCCGTATTCGACGGCGAGATCGAGGGCCTCACCTGCACCCATGGCCACAAGCAGCGGCTCTGAGAAACACAGGAGGAGAAATGTCAGTGCAACAGAGACGAAGATCGTCAGAAGCATTGCATGCATAGTGGCATTGTCGGCACCACGCTTATCTCGAGCCCCGATCCTGCGGGAGATATAGGAGGATACGCCTGCACCAAGGCCGTTGCTCAAGCCCACCACAGCCATGAAAATGGGGCTCACGAACCCAACTGCAGCCAGGGCGTCTGACCCCAAGCCCGCAACCCAGACGGCATTTACGAGATTATAGGCGGCCAGGATCACCATGGCGACGATCATCGGGCCAGAGAGCTTCAAGATGGCCTCCTTCGGGTCCCCTATCAATAAGGAGACGCCTCTAGTCGCCTCTTTTTGATCAGGTTCAATGCCCTCTGTGCCTCGAATCTCATTAGTCATCACAAGCCTCCGGCAATTCAAATGCCGCCTCGAAGCATCACATCCAGGAGAGAATAGATCCAAGAGACTCCTTGGGAAAGATGCATCAAAACCAAAATCCACCCGCATTGATCCCGAAATTCTTCAGCTTCCGCATATAGATGGACAATGTGCATCGATAGATTATCCGCCCATAAAAAGCTATTGTGCTGGCATCCTATCCTTGAGGATTTGATTGCATTCATCTGTATAGCTCTTATCATAGCGGATGGAATCAAACACCCTCTTGAGAATGGGTGCATCGAGATCGAACTGGTCAGCAGGCGAATAGATCCCCCACAGATACGCCACAGAGGTTCCCAGCTGCACATCGTATGTTCCCACAGTCAGAGACGCCAGCACGGCTTTGCCATCGATATTCATGGAGCAGCGCATCGCTTTTACCTGAACAGCCCCAAAGGCGGAGAGAGAGCTCAGATCGGCGTCCTCATAATTCAAGATGGTCACATCAGAGACTAGATCTCCACCAAGAGACAGATCACGAGCGAGGTATTCGGTGACGTAGGCCTCAGGAGTGGTTCCCCTGGGAAGCATATCGAGATTCTGGTGAAGGGCATTCATGAACAAAACTGCTCTATAGGGATCCGAAGGGGAATGCGCCACCATGCCGCTGCACTGATAGTCATCGACCGTCCAGCCGGCGGGCAGGAGCATTGTCATCTTCCCAGGAAAATCCTTTGTCTTGAGTGCACCAAGACCGCTTTGCTGGCCAGCAGCCATGACCGCAAGGATGGAACACGCCAAAATAAGCCCGATCAAGCACCTTTTGCTCATGCTAGCTGCTAAACCGATCTTCGATTATATCTTTTTTCATCATGGAAAGGGGCATCCTGCAGGGCGATTGTGGTGAGAATCCTGCAGGTGCAGGAGAACGCCTGAGCTGCCAATATTAATATACATCTAATTAATATCTATATTGGCATTATGGATTCGCCCTGCTTCTTCCGAGGACCATCTGCTTCGTTGCCCTCTCAGCCTCTATCTTGCGGCGGCAGACTGGACAGACCCAGATCCAGGCGAGTCCTGTCGAGTCCTTCTGCAGCTCTCTAGGCAGGGAGGCCTCAATTCGCCTCAGCATAGGCTCAGTGGCATAGCGAGCCCCGCAGATCTTGCAGGCCACGAGGTCGAAGGTGAGCGTTGGCTCCTCGCACGCAGGGTCGAAGGGCACCAGGGACAGCGCCTTGCCCGGACAGAACTCGACGCACAGGTCGCACTCCTCCTTGCACTTCTTCCAGTGAATCGACCTCTTATCTTCGGTCTCCTCGCGCACTATGTTCTGGTTGGGGCAGACATTCGAGCAGGAGAAGCAGCCCAGGCACAAGTTTTTGTCAACCTTGATCATACTCTACCTCCGTAAGCTGCTACCAGTGCAGCCCTCGTCCTGGCGCGCTTCGATGCAGCCTCAAAGTCGGTGGAGAGGGCGTTGGCGGGGCATGTCACGACGCATGTCGGCGTCTCGCGACCCTGGCAGAGGTCGCACTTATGAGCCAGCTTGTCAGTCCAGACGACCCCGAAGGGACAGGCCAGCCTGCACAGCCCGCATCCTGTGCACTTTTCCACTGCGAAAGCCGTCCGCTCGCCATCCTTGTACAGAGCCCCGCTGAAGCAAGCCATGGTGCATGTGGCCTCCTCGCAGTGGTGACAGAAGATGGGAACAGATGCCCGATCGCCTGCCATGTGAACATTGACATGGCCTTTTCCCCCGTGGACCCGCTTGCATGCCACCTCGCACGATCTGCAACCTATGCACCTGCTGATGTCAACATAAACCGGCATCCTAGTTCCTCCTCGCTATCCTGCAGGCTGAGACCTTGAACTCGGGAATCCTCGCCTCGGGATCTGTCACATCCGCCGTGAGAATGTTAGTGCCCGGGAAGTGGAAGGGCATGAAGACAACACCGCGCTTCACGCTGTCCGTCAGCCGGGCGTTCGCCGTCGTCTCGCCCCTGGGCGTGGTGATTGTCACCTCATCGCCGTCAGCGATCCGAAGCTTTGCAGCATCCGCCATGTTGATCTCCACGAAGAGGTCGGGCTCGCGCTCTATCAGCGAGGGACTCCTGCGGGTCATGGAGCCTGCATTGTGGTGCACAGTCACCCTCCCCGTCGTGAGGACCAGAGGATACTCCCAGCTCGCGTCCTCTGCCGCCGGCCTGTATTTCACGGGCCCAAGGGATGCCCTGCCGTCCTTCAGCTTGAAGCCCTGAGAATGAAGGATGGGCGTTCCCGGATGCTCGGCTGTGGGGCATGGCCAGACGAGGCCGAAGTCGCCCAGGCGCTCGCGGGTGATGCCTCCATATGCGGGCACGAGGCTGTTGATCTCTGCCAGGACGTCTGCTGCGCCAGCGTAGCTGAAATCAAGACCCAACCGCTGCGCAAGATTGCAGACTATATCGAGATCTGATCTTGCATCTCCCGGAGGCTCAATCGCCTTGTGGCTCCACTGCACGCGCCTCTCTGTGCTCGTGTAGGTTCCCTCCTTCTCAGCCCATGCAGCAGCAGGCAGGACCACGTCAGCCAGCTGCGCAGTGGCCGTCATGAAGATGTCCTGGACGACAAGGAAATCAAGATTCTCAAGGGCATCTCGGGTGAAGTTGCTGCTGGGGTCGGAGTTGGCAGGGTCCTCTCCCACTATGTACATGGCCTTGACCTCGCCCGAGGCCGCAGCACAGATCATCTCCGTCGCCGTGAGCCCTCTGCCAGCTGGAAGTCCTGTCGAGTTCCATGCCCTGGAGAAGAACCTGATGGTCTCTGGATCGTCGGCCCTCCTGTAGCCAGGATAGAATTCGGCCAGAGCGCCCATGTCGCAGGCACCCTGCACATTATTCTGGCCTCGCAGGGGAAGGACTCCAGTGCCCGGCCGCCCGACGTGGCCGCAGATCAGGGCCAGGTTGGCGACCGCCTGAACATTATCTGTGCCTGTGGTGTGCTGGGTGATTCCCATGGAGTAGACGACGGCCGATGCGGGGGAGATGGCAAAGGAGCGCGCCGCGCGGATGATCTCTCCGGCAGGCACGCCAGTGATCTCTGAGACCTTCTCCGGCGTGTAATCCTTGAGATCCTCCGCAAGAGCCTCGTAGCCGCTCGTGCATTTGCTTATGTAGAGATCGTCCTGTAGGCCCTCTTTTATTATCACATGGGCCATGCCGTTCAGCAGGGCCACGTCTGTTCCAGGCTTCAGCTGCAGGAGAACGTCAGCCATCCAGGAGGTGTGAGTCAGCCGCGGATCTGCGACGATCACCACAGCTCCGGCGTCCTTGGCCTTATGAATCCACCGCGAGATCACCGGATGGTTCTCGGCGAGGTTTGATCCTATGACGAAGATGCACTTGGAATTGGCCAGGTCCGCTATGGGATTGGTCATGCCCGCGGCACCAAGTGTCCTGTTCAGGCCGACGACTGAAGGCGCATGGCATAGACGGGCGCAATTGTCGATATTGGCGGAGCCTAGAGAGCGTGCCAGCTTCTGGATCAGGTAGTTCTCCTCGTTGGTGCACTTGGAGGAGGAGAGGAAGCCGACCACATCCGGCCCGCGCTCCTTCATGGCTCCGTGAATCCCCCGGGCCACAAGATCCAGAGCCTCTTCCCAGGAGATCCTGGTCCAGGAGTCGCCCTTTCTCTTCAAAGGATGGATCAGCCTATCTTCATGATAGAGGACCTCCAGAGCAGCATTCCCCTTGGAGCACAGAGCGCCCTCAGATGCCGGGTGCGCCGGCATGTATTCGATTCCGGTAGCCCGCTCCTTCTCGACCGCGATGAAAAATCCGCAGCCTGCAGCGCAATAAGGACAGACCGTTGGAACAAGCACTTTTGGCATCTTAATCCCTAAAGATTCATTTTATAGGTCTTCTCAATAGGCGTAGAGCTTCCCGTATGGCCTCTTGGATCTCGGCGAGAGCCTGACGAAATCTGAGTTCAGGATCTGCTCCTTGTCCAGGCCGATCTCAGGAAAGCGCTCGATGAACTCGGATACATATCTCTCGATGATCTCCCTGTCAGCCTCGTCCGGGGGCGAGATATCGACCTGGCCGCCCACCTGGGTCTTATCCACAGATCCCCTCAGGTAGATCACCCCTCCGTGCATCCCATTTCCTATGAAGTTGCCCTTGTGGGGCTTGCCGTGGAGGCCTAGCAGGATCACTATCCCGCCAGCCATGTACTCGCCTAGAAAATCCTGGGAGGTGCCGCCTATCACCATAACTGGCCTCTTCTCGTTGTATTCCTTCATATGCAGCGCAGTCCTGTAGCCCACGTTCTCCCGCACGAAGATCTTGCCTCCGCGCATCGAGAAGCCCGTCACGTCTCCGGCCCTTCCCTCTATCACTATCTCCCCGTCGTCCATGGTGTTTCCAACGCCATCCTGGGCATTGCCGTGGACCCTTATCTTGTGACCGAAGAGAAAAGCTCCCAGGTCGTTCCCGGGTGTGCCGAAGATCTCGATCTCCATCTTTCGATGCTCAGGAGAGTACAGCCTTGTGCCGATGTACCTCTGGCCGCATACATCCTTCAGAACAGCCTTCTCCGTTCCCGCGAGCATCAGGTCCCTGAGATGATCGTTCAGCTCCCTCGTCTCCAGACCAGCGGCATCTATCTCTGCCGTCCCGGAGCACACCCTGCCCTGAACCCTCTTCTGCCCCCGCGATCGAGCCTCGGCCGGATAAGCCTTCGTCATGGGCCGCTCACTCTCCGGCGCCCTTTATTCCGAGGACGTCCAGCTCCCACTCGTACAGGCCGATGCCGCGGAGGTGATCGTGATTCCCGCGCAGGCTCTCCAGGGCGTTTATGCCCATGCCGCCCAGCATCTCGGATATCTCGTGGGACCAGGCATGGATCAGGTTTGAGAGGCGCGTGGCTGCTATCTCGGTGTTCAGCCTGCCTGCCAGGCGCGGGTCCTGAGTGCATATCCCCCAGTTGCACTTGCCTGTGTAGCACTTCTGGCAGAGGGTGCAGCCCATGGCTATCAGCGCTGCTGAGCCGATGTAGACTGCGTCAGCGCCAAGAGCTATGGCCTTTATGACGTCAGCGCTGCACCGAATCCCGCCCGCAGCGATGATGCTAGCCCTGTTCCTTATTCCCTCGTCCCTGAGCCTTCTGTCAAGAGACGAGATGGCAAGCTCGATGGGAATCCCGACGTTATCCCTGATGGCCTTGGGAGCCGCGCCTGTTCCTCCTCGGAGGCCGTCGATGGCGATGATGTCCGCCCCGGCGCGAACGATCCCCGAGGCTATGGCAGCGAAGTTGTGAACAGCCGCGATCTTGACGGAGATGGGCTTCTCGTAATTTGTAGCCTCCTTCAGCGCGTAGATCAGCATCGAGAGGTCCTCGATTGAGTAGATATCATGATGAGGAGCAGGCGAGATTGCGTCCGTCCCGACGGGGATCATCCTAGTGGCGGCTACCTCTGCTGAGACCTTCTCTCCGGGGAGGTGGCCGCCTATTCCAGGCTTGGCCCCCTGGCCCACCTTGATCTCGACCGCTGCGGCGCAGTTCAGGTACTCAGCGTCTATGCCGAAGCGCCCTGAGGCGACCTGGACTATGGCACACCTCCCGAACTCTTCGCGCATCTCCCTGGGCAGACCACCTTCGCCGGTATTGAAGTACGTCCCCGATTTGCAGGCAGCTGTGGCAAGAGCCCGGAAGGCGTTGTAGCTGATGGCCCCATAGGACATCGCAGAGAAGAGGATGGGCGTCTCCACCATCAGGTTCGGGGAGAGCTTGGTCTCTATCTCCACATCGCCGTTCTCCACCTCCACGCCCATGAAGTCCGGCTTTGATCCGAGGAAGGTCCGAAGCTCCATGGGCTCACGCAGGGGATCGATGGAGGGATTGGTGACCTGCGATGCGTTCAGGACTATGTGATCCCAATAGATGCGGAAAGGCTTGTCGTTGCCGCATCCTGTGAGGATCACGCCCCCTGTTTCTGCCTGACGCTTCAGATCCTCCAGCTTCTCGCGCGACCATGAGGCATTGGGCCTGTAGAATGATTGTGTGGGTTTGACGACTATGGCGTCCTTGGGGCAGAAGATGACGCACCTCTGGCATCCGACGCACTTGTAGTCGTCCGAGATCAACCGATCTTGTGCCTCGTCATACCTATGGGTGCCAAAGGCGCATTGGCGCTCACAGCCCCGGCACTGACCGCACTTCGCTTCGTCCCTTATGATCTGAAACTCAGGAAAGACGAATGACTTCATCCTTGACCATCCTTATGTTTTTTAGTTCGCCGACGACCGGTTCTCCT
Organism: Methanosaeta sp. PtaU1.Bin060; assembly: GCA_002067365.1. GTDB lineage: Archaea > Halobacteriota > Methanosarcinia > Methanotrichales > Methanotrichaceae > Methanothrix. Next base: position 10,520 of record MVRK01000043.1, read on the forward strand.
CCATTGGGCGTCCAGACGTCATCGAGTTGGGGTGATATCAGTCTTATCGCAGCCTCTTCGGATGAGAGATAGAACATAGCACCTCTCGTGGCAGCCGTGAGGGGCCTGAGCCTTATTCTGTCGGTCAGACCTATCATCTTCCCAGTCTGACCTATGATGATGGCGAAGGGGCCGTTCATGAGAAGAGGCCCGTAGACCATCCTCAGAGCAGTCAGCAGCTTCCTCTCCGATTCGTTCATCCTGTCGATGGAGTTCCAGATGGGCGGAGCCAGGATCTTCGCCACCAGCTCTACAGGAAGATGCTGCCGTCTCATGAGAAGGTCAGCAGCATAGGCGATCACCTCTGTATCAGTCTGCAATGTGCAGGCGTACCCGTACATCTCCAGATACCAGCGGTTGGTTCCGTAGGATGAGATCTCGCCGTTGTGGACAACGCTTATATCCAGGAGGCTGAAGGGATGAGCACCACCCCACCAAGCCTGGGTGTTGGTGGGAAACCTGCCGTGTGCAGTCCAGGTGTAGGCCCTGTAGAGCCGATCGAGCATGAAGTACTCGCCGATCTCCTCGGGATAGCCTACCCCTTTGAAGCATCCCATGTTCTTTCCCGAGGAGAAGACAAAGGCCTTCTCGATCTGTGTGTTGACCCACATCACCTTTTTGACGACATAGTCCTCATCTGAGAGCTGAGCCTCGTCTCCCTTTTTGTTCGGAAGGACGAAGTAGCGCCAGACGAGGGGCGGATCGGTGACGGTAGACTCGTCCCTGTGGGGGACCTCCTCATCATGAACCACGTCGAAGTTCTCGCAGAGGAAGGCATCGAAGTCCTGCTTGGCGCTTCTTTTAGCCTCCCAATCGTGGCCAGTGAACATGAGATGCAGTGCATAGTAATCCCTGTAATCGGGATAGATGCCGTAGGCTGCAAAACCTCCACCCAGGCCGTTGCCACGAACGTGCATGTTGGCGATCGCCTTCATGACGCCCTCGGCTGTAAACCGATCTCCGTCGCGGTTCATGGCCCCGAAGATGGAGCAGGCACAGATCTCTTTATTGTAAAGCTCCCTTCTTTTCCTCGGCATAATGATCTTGAACTCCAGGCATAGAGTGAACAACTACATAAACGCTGCTCATCTCATCGGGTGCAAGCGTGAAGAGGCGACAAAATACGTTTTATAGCTATTTAAGAAATGTTCATAAAACTTATGAACAAAACCCTTTGCCGCCTGCGATGCGCTTATCATATCTGTCATATTTCCCCTGTGATCCATGAAAAACCAATTCACGGACTGAGATAAAAAAGACAAAAGGGAGGGGATGGGCTCAGAGCAGTGGCAGGTACCTCTCCAGCTCCCATTTGGTCACATTGATCCTGTAGGCATCCCACTCGGCCTTCTTGTTCGCTATGAAGGCGTTGAAGACGTGCTCTCCGAGAGCCTCCTTCACAAGCTCGCTCTTCTCAGTTTTCTGGATGGCTTCGTTCAGGCTGCCTGGCAGGGAATAGATTCCCTCAGCATTCCTCTCGGCCTCTGTCATGTGGAAGATGTTCTTCTCCTTGGGCTCGGGCAGCTCGTATTTGTTGGCGATTCCGGCGAGGCCCGCGGCCAGCATCACTGAGAAGGCGAGGTACGGGTTGGCTCCTGGGTCGGGGCTGCGGAACTCAAGCCTTGTGGCGTTCTCCTTTCCGGGCTTGTACATCGGGACCCTGACGAGGGCGGATCTGTTTCTCCTGGACCAGCAGATGTAGACTGGAGCCTCGTATCCGGGAACGAGCCGCTTGTACGAATTGATCCACTGGTTTGTGACAGCGGTGATCTCGGGCGCATGCTTCAGGAGGCCGGCGACGTAATATTTGGCATCATCGGAGAGATGGTACTCGTCGCCTGCGTTGAACATCACGTTCTTCTTGCCCTGGAAGAGCGACTGATGAACATGCATTCCTGAGCCGTTCTGGCCGAAGATGGGCTTGGGCATGAAGCTGGCATGGCAGCCGTACTTGGTGGCGATCTCCTTCACTGCTATCTTGTAGGTTATGACAGTGTCGGCCATGGTCAGGGCGTCGTTGTACCTCAGATCGATCTCGTGCTGGGAGGGTGCGACCTCGTGGTGGCTGAACTCGACATCGATTCCCATGGCATCCAGCGCCAGGACTGTATCTCGGCGCAGGTCGGATGCGACATCCAGGGTGGTCAGGTCGAAGTAGCCGCCCTTGTCCAGGATCTCGGTCCCCTTGTCGTTCTTGAAGTAGAAGAACTCAAGCTCTGGGCCCACGTAGAAGGTGTAGCCCTTATCCTTGAGGCGTGCCAGGTTCTTCTTGAGGACCTGTCTCGGATCGCCCTCATAGGGGGTCCCGTCGGGGTTCTGAATGTCGCCGAACATCCTGGCCACGGCGTTCTCCTGCTGCCTCCATGGCACGATCCTGAATGTGGTCGGGTCGGGCTTCAGGATCATGTCGCTCTCCTCGATCTCCTGGAAGCCTATGATGGAGGAGCCGTCGAATCCCATGCCTTCGGAGAAGGCACCTTCAAGCTGGTTGGTGTTGACTGAGAAGCTCTTGGGGATTCCCAGGATATCTGTAAACCAAAGCCTTACAAATCTGACATTATACTTATCAATTGCCTCGAAGACATCATCTTTTGTCTTTATTTGCATGGCCATAAGTAGCCTCCTGGAGACTATTTTTCCCAATTCGCGATTTATAGATATTTGAGATCAATTCATAAGATTTGTGAAAACTTATGAACCATCAGATCGTCTTACAAGATACCATATAAGGCGTGCATATTAAAATAATTTTGCTATAACTGAGCCGGCATAGGGCGTCATTTCGATATCATATCACTATGATGTGATATTGTAGCAATAGATGATATAATCAATAGATTTATTAATACAGCATCCTATTTGCTCGACGGGAGATATGCATGACGAGATCGCCGATACGATTTTTGCTCCACATTGGGGCAGTGAGCGCACGTGCGCACAGAATGTGGGCTGAATCGAAAGATGTGGCTGCCAGATACCGCCAGGAGAGATAGAGACAACCATGAGAAGAGAACTGCTGATAATAGCCTTTGTCATGCTCATATCCCTTGCCAGTTGCCATTCGCTTTATGCAGAATTCCCGCAAAAGCTGAGTGCAAACTCACAGGCCAAGATCTGGATCGCCTACGGCCACGGCGGCTCGGCTGAGTCGGATCTGGAGAGCCTCCAGAAAGCAGATCTCATCACACCTTCAGGAGATGCATCCGCCATCCAGCTCGAACCATACAAATCCGGACTACTGGGATCGATATCCCTTTCGGAGAAGGGCTGCTACTTGCTTGATCTCCAGGCAGAGACAGCGCTATTCGATCCCACATGGTACGGCTCATCAGGATACAGAAGCCTGATAGAGAAATATGCCCACGTCCTCATCCCTGTGGAATCCGGCAATGGCTACTCCTGGTCGGACGGAGAGGGTCTGGAGATTGTGCCCAAGACGGACCCATACGGCCTCAAGTCAGGCGAGAAGTTCTCAGCCACTGCCATGTGGAATGGAAAGCCGATTGCTGGCAGCTTCAGCGCAACAATCGCACGCCTTCCTGATGATGTGCTCGTGATACAGCATTCACAGCAGACCGAGGCGGAGGGGACCTGCAGCGATGGGTCGATGAGCTTTGAAATCGATAAGCCTGGTTTATGGGTTGTGTCATTCGATGCCACAATCGACGAGCCAGGATCGTGGACGGCGTCCTCAGATGATCCCAAAGGCCATTACAAGAAAGGTGATAAGCTTCAGTATGATTCGATAGCACCCACAGCATTCCTGACATTCTGGGCAGGACTATGAAGGAGGACAGGCTGCTTGGCGCATATCTCTGATGGCGTCCTTCCTCTCTGGATGCTTGTTGCAGGCGCTGCCATAACGATCATCCTGCTCAGATACTCCCTGCATAGGATCCAGGCTGAGGAGATCCCAAAGGTCTCCCTCGTGACGGCTGCTCTCTTTGTGGCCAGCCTAGTGCACTTTCCCATAGGGCCCACATCAGTCCACCTGCTTATGGATGGGCTTGCAGGCATAATGCTTGGAAGGAGAGCATTTGCAGGAGTCTTTGTGGCCCTTGTCCTTCAGGCAGCGTTCTTTCAGCATGGCGGCCTGACGGCTCTTGGGGTCAATGCAGTGAACATGGGGCTGCCTGCGCTGCTGTCCTGGCAGATATTCATGAGGCGAAAAGGATTTGCATCTAGATTCGCCTCCCCCCGCAATGAATACATCTTCGGGGGGATCGCAGGGGGTGTAGCTGTCATTCTGACTTCACTGATGGTCTCAGCGGAGCTGCTGATGATCGGAGAAGGCTTCCGAGAGATTGCGATCCTGGTCCTGGCGGCCCATCTTCCAGTCGCCCTTGCCGAATGCATCGTGAGCTCTGCAGCATGTGGATTCCTCGTCAAGACAAACCCGAAGATGCTGGCAGGAAGAGATGATTTGACGATATAGAGGTGAATAGATGAAAAAAACTGCTCTTGCTATCCCGATACTGATAATCGCCCTGGTCATCGGATCGTGCCCTGCACAGGGCCACAGGATGTTCATAGGCCAGAAGATGACCATCGATCTCTATGCCATCTTCGATGATGGAGAGGCGGCACGCAATGCCACAGTTCAGATCTATAGAGACGGAGAGCTATATGCAGAGAACAAGACAGACTCGACAGGGAGGTTCACCCTGCCCCTGCCCGGAAAGGGCACCGGAGATTGGCGCTTCCTCATCTCGGAGGGAGGCCATGAGGAGTCCGCCTTCATAAGCATAAAAAATGAGAGTAGAACGACAACCGCGGCCGCTGGCCTGGCCCTGATTCTCGTGCCTGCTGCGTTTCTGTGGCGGAGGAGACCTCTATGGCAGAAGAGAGCAAAGAGATGATGCAAGATGATATTGAGGTACCCTGGAAGGCTAGCCCTCATGCTCATCATGCCAGCCTTGATATTGCTGCTCCTTTCCGGGCCCTGCGATGCCCACAGGATGATTCTGGGCTATAAGGTATCCGAGCTTCAGCTCAAGGCCATGTATGATGACGGCACTCCTGCAGGAGGTGTGAAGATAGTGGTCCAGGAGGATGGTCATGCCTCGCCGGTTCAAAATCTCACGACAGACGACTCTGGAGTAGCCCTCTTTCATCCAGTGGATGATCTGGGGAGATACAATTTCACCAGCACCGCTGCTGGCCACAGAGCCGAGCTTAAAATTGGACGTGAGCTGAAGGGAGAAGATGCTGAAATACCACTTGCTGCAAGGGCCGCTGCGGGACTTGGTTATCTCCTTGGAGCAGCAGGGCTCTCCATGATATATGTAGCCCGCAAGAGAGGCAAATAGCAAATGATGCAGATATCCAGAAATTGAGGAAATGAATCTGAAGACTCCTGCAGACGACTTCTCCATCATTCATGCCTGGGACCCGCGAGCCAGGATCCTCTCGCTGATGCTTCTGATAGCATCAATCGCCACACTTCAGAGCATCAATCTGGCAATCCTGGGGCTTGTCGTATCTCTAGGTTTCCTGATGGTCTCCAGGATTCCACTGCAGCACGCCATCGGCAATATGAGATGGCCGGTCGCCTTCCTCCTGCCGTTTCTGTTCATCTTGCCTTTCAGCGTGAGATCCGATGCTGCGCTATCCATTTCATTCGTCACCATCAGCCTTCGCGGCACAGTCCTTGGAGCAATGATATTTTTGAAGGGCCTGGCTGCAGTGATCCTGGCCCAGGTGATGCTCGGAGGCTCATCATTCACCACGAATGCCATGGCACTGAAGGATCTCGGCATGCCGGATTCCCTTGTCCAGATCTTCATCTTTTCCTATCGCTACATCGATCTTCTCGGTCAGGAGCTTCAATCCATCTTTCGCTCCTTATCATCCCGTGGGTTTGAGAGAAGATCGGGCAGGAGGACGGCCATTGTCTATGGCAATGCATTCGCAGCGCTGCTGCTTCGAAGCCATGAGCGCTCGGAGAGGATGCTTCAGTCCATGCTCTCCCGGGGCTATTCTGGGCATCTTCCCCACCAGACAACAAGAAGCATGGAGCTGAAAGACGCTCTCCTGGGCCTAATGGTCGTGTTGATGGCCATATCGCTCAAGGTTATGGAGGCAAAGGTATGACATATGCTGTGGAGGTCGAGGATCTCAGCTACAGCTACCCCAATGGAACAACGGCTCTCCGAGATGTATCCTTTCAGCTGGATGAGGGTGGATCGCTGGCTCTGCTAGGGCCAAATGGCGCAGGAAAGTCGACGCTGATGCTTCATTTAAACGGCCTGATTGCGGGCACCGGATCGGTTCGAATCCTGGGCCAGCTGGTTCGAAAAGAGAGCCTGCAAAGCATTCGCCGGAATGTGGGGATGCTCTTTCAGGATCCTGACGATCAGCTCATCATGCCAAGCCTCTGGGAGGATGTGGCATTTGGTCCAAGGAACCTGGGGCAGCCTGAGGATGAAGTGGAGAGGAATGTTGCATGGGCCTTGCAGGCGGTGGGCCTTGCAGATCACATAGACAGCTCTCCCCAGTCGCTGAGCTTCGGCCAGAAGAAGAAGGCAGCTCTCGCCACCGCCCTATCCATGAGGCCGAAGATCCTGGTTCTCGATGAGCCTACATCCAATCTGGACCCGAGGTCCAAGAGAGATGTTGTGAAGCTGCTCAATCAGCTTCAGAGGAGCAATGTGACCACCATACTCTCGACTCATGATGTCAATCTCGTGCCGCTTCTGGCCGAGGATGTTCTTCTTCTAAATCAGGAGGTGATCGCAAGAGGAAAGACTAGGAAGATCATGGGCGAGAGGGAGCTTTTGGAGGAGCAGGGCCTGGAGATGCCGCTCTTTGCAGATCTCTTCGAGGAGCTTAGAGAGGAGGGTAGGTATAATGGCCCGACGCCCTTCACCAAGTCCGAGGCGAAGGATGCTTTAGAATCCATAATAAAATAATAATATAAAAGAGATGAGACCCCAGGATCTCACTCTTCTATAGGCTTGATGTAGTCGTTTCTCAGTGTCAGAGCTGTGCGGTGGACTGGGCCCACATAGCTCTTTTCCTTGGAATCCTTGCCTCTTGGCAGATCCTTGGCCTCGACGATTCGTGTGTCCATGCCTGTATCGGCCCGGATAAGCCACTCGCTGCATTCAGCCGGGTCGAAGAGGTTCAGAGTCACCTTTCCGTCCTTATCCGTCACCTTCTCGATCTTCGTATCATTGCCGATGCGCTCTGCTGCCACTGTGATGTTATCAAGCGGCTCGCCATTGAAGAGGAGCTGGAACTGGAAATCCCCTTTTCCCACTTTTGTGATGTTATCAAGCGGCACTATCTCGAGCACCTGGCCAATGGGCTTTGATGTGAGGGAGAGGTCTGCGTCCGGTGCTGCGATGAAGCACTTTGCATAGCAGAGCTTCGGATAGGAACGCTCGACATACCAGTCGCTGGCCCAGCCCGTCGTGTTCAGCGCTGACCAGTTGATCTCGTCCACAGACTTGTGCTCCCAGTAGCCTGTGGCCGGTGGGTTGGTGATGAAATGAGTCCACGAGCCTTCAGTGTGGAACAGGTCGAGGATGTACAATCCAGTCTCATCCACCTGGAAGCCGTACAGCTTCCAGAATCCACTTGTCGGCGTCTTCTCGTCCAGGGTGTGATTCAATGTGGTGCCTGACTGGCTTATGACCTTCACGTAAGCAAAGCCCTCGGGAAGCTCTGTGGATGATGTATTATGGCCGCTTCCAATCGGGATGACGAAGGTATCTCCCTCCTCAGCCCACCCAGAGATGGGTCGAAGGATGGTCTCATGTGCGCAGGCGGTTGCCGAACATAGTATCACTAATGCTAATATACTTGTTATTAATAGTCGCATATTCTCAACCGTTGAGTTATCAAGTAATACAATATATATAAGAATTGCTAAGAGTTGAGCCGATCCGAATCTGCGTCCAATAAGCAATGCTGAGCAGCCGGGGAGCGGGCTGCTTTCCTGCAAGCAGAATTCCGGGAAAACGCATCAGGAACGGCACCAGCATTAATCCGTCCTTTCGGCCACGCTCTTGATCATCTCCGAGGAGATGGCGACCCCCTTGCAGGTGTGCATATTGATGGAGAGAAGCATCCCCACCATCTTGCCTTCCTGGAGGAGGGGAGTTCCGCTGTCTCCGGGGCCGGGCAGGTCGCCCGGCGGCAGGACGACGTAGGTTATCGACCAGGAGATGTCGGAGATCCGGCAGACCTTCCTGCGGGCGGCGTTCTCCAGGATGGCCTCGCCGAGTCTCGGCTTCGCCAGATCAGTGGGCTTGCAGGCTGCCAGAATGGGAAAGAATGCCAGGTCTGCATCCCCTGGAACGAAGGCGACCCTGCAGCTCTGGTTACCGATGCGCAGCCCATCGGTGCCAGCATAGTGAAAGATGTGGGCGGGAGCGACTCCCGCGAAGGCCCCGCGCCAGGGCACAACCGCACCTACAACGCCGCCGGTCCTACCCGAGAGGAAGAGGTCGCCTGATCGGATCATATCGGTCTTCGAAAATAACCGGTCACCATCGGTCATAGATCTTTTGTGCCCTCTTGATGGATAAGATCTCCAGAATCTTCACAGCTTCTCTTTCTCACAAATCTGATAGAAAATTATATAGGATCTTCCCGATGACATTCGCCCATGCCATCCCTCTCCGTCGACGTCGGCGGGCTGCGGCTGAAAAACCCTGTCATGCTCGCAGCCGGCATCCTTGGCACCACTGGCGCATCGCTTCGGCGTGCAGCGCTTGCGGGCGCTGGCGGAGTCGTCACCAAGTCCCTGGGCACCAGCCCGAGGGAGGGCCATCCCGGGCCGACTGTGGTCCAGGTCGAGTGCGGCCTCTTGAACGCCATGGGGCTGCCCAATCCCTCTTATAGGGAGTTCCAGGAGGAGATCGAGATCGCCAGGACTGGCGGCGCGCCCGTAGTGGCGAGCATCTTCGGCTCGAGCCCCGAGGAGTTTGCTCAGATCGCCCGCGGCCTGAAGGCCGACGCATTCGAGCTGAACCTCTCCTGCCCCCATGCAGAGAACTACGGCTCGGAGCTGGGCCGCTTTCCGGCGATGGTGGAGGCGGTGACTGGAGCCGTGAAGGCCGCGGCAGATGCACCAGTCTGGGTGAAGCTCACACCGAACACAGCTGATATCGTAGAATTAGGCCTGGCCGCCCAGAGAGGTGGGGCGGACGCTGTGGTGGCCATAAACACCCTGAAGGCTATGGCCATCGATATCGAGAGCGGCTGCCCTATTTTGGGAAACGGACTCGGCGGGCTCTCAGGCCAGGCTATCAAGCCCGTGGCTGTGCGCTGCATCTATGAGCTTGCAATGCGCCTTGAGATCCCAGTGATCGGCGTCGGGGGCGTCGGGTCCTGGGAGGATGCTGTGGAGATGATGATGGCTGGAGCCTCAGCAGTACAGGTCGGAACCGCCATGCTGAAAGGGTACGGGGTCTTCGAGGAGATCACAGGCGGCCTTTCTCGCTTTCTGGAGCGAAAGTCGCTCGAATTGGAGGAGCTTCGCTTCATGGCGGGGAGGCGCTCATGAGGCCGCTGGACTGCGTCATCCAGGAGGTGAGGTCTGAGGCCCCAAAGATCAGGACGTTGCGGCTCGACAGGGAGATCGACCCGGCCCCCGGCCAGTACGCCATGATCTGGGTCCGGGGCGTGGACGAGATTCCCATGAGCTTCTCGGGTCCTGATACCATCACCGTCCAGGAGGTCGGAATAGCGACGCAGGCGCTCTTCTCTCTAGGCGCTGGCTCCAGCATCGGCCTGCGAGGCCCCCTGGGACGGGGTTTCGTGCTTCGGGGCGACAGGATACTTCTCATCGGGGGCGGAGTCGGAACAGCACCCCTCGCCTTCCTGGGCGAGCAGGCCCGCCGCTCGGGTGCAGAGGTCACATCCCTCGTGGGCTTCAGATCCTCGGAGGAGATCATCTTCGAGACGAGGTTCGAGGCCCTGGGAGATACAATTATCACCACCGACGATGGCTCTGTGGGAATCCGGGGGCGCGTGGCAGAGGGCCTGAAGCAGCTGGACCTATCGGAGTACAGCCAGATCTATCTCTGCGGCCCCGAGCTTATGATGTGGGATATAATCTCGCGGGCGAGGCTGCACTCCGGCAAAATACAGGCATGCATCAACCGCTACTTCAAATGCGCCGTGGGAGTCTGCGGCTCGTGCTGCCTTGACCCGGAGGGCCTTCGTGTCTGTGTGGAGGGACCTGTGGTCTCTGCCGACCGGCTGCTGGAGAGCGAGTTCGGCAGATATAGACGTGGCCCCACAGGCGGCCGCGGCCCCTGCAGAGGTTAAAAGAGAGCGAGAGATAATAGAGGTTGAAAATGATCGTTAGATTCAGGCTTGACGGCAAGGTTCGCGGCGGCTCGCTGAGCCCGGAGCATAACAGGATCGTCTCGGGCGGCGAGGTGCTGGCCCCTGAAGAGGTTGAGCTGCTGGCACCCTGCCTCCCGTCGAAGATCGTCTGCATAGGGCTGAACTACAGGGAGCATGCCCAGGAGCTTAAGATGAAGCTCCCCGAAGAGCCCATCCTCTTTCTAAAGCCGCCCTCGGCTGTGCAGGACCCTGGTAAGGAGATAATCTGCCCCGGCTCCAGCGCCAGGGTTGACTATGAGGGCGAGCTGGCGGTGGTCATCGGGAAGCGCTGCAAGAACGCGGCCGCAAAGGACTGGGAAGACTACGTTCTCGGCTGCACCTGCTTCAACGATGTGACAGCCCGTGATCTTCAGCAGAAGGATGGCCAGTGGACCCGTGCCAAGAGCTTTGACACCTTTGCTCCCTTCGGCCCTTGGATCGGAAAGATCGACCCTTCAGACGCCGACATTCAGACGCGGGTCAATGGCGAGACGAGACAAAAGTCCAACACATCTGACCTCATCTTCGATGTTCCGAGGCTCGTCGAGTTCATCAGCGGCATCATGACCCTGATGCCCGGTGACGTGATCGCCACGGGAACGCCCCCAGGAGTCGGTCAGCTTCAGAGGGGCGATCTCGTGGAGGTGGAGATAGAGGGGATCGGAGTCCTGAAAAACTCTGTCGCTCGCTGATCTTCGTTTTATCTTCGAGCCCCTATTTGTTTGCTTCAATTTTACCAGAACCAGCGTAGCAGATAAAGCTCACTTTATTGGATGCCATGGACTCAAGTCTCGGATGCTACTCGATGATATGTCCTCCGGAAATTTCAAAATTAGGATGTTAGTGGTTCAACTGGTCTAACAGGTTCCACAGGTTTTAAATAGCAAGAAATCCCCTTAAGAATGGGTATTATTGATGAGTAAGCCATCGTATTTGCTAGAACCAGTTGAAGACATACAGGGCACTGGAGAGAATTCCTTATACAGGTTGGTCCAAATTGAGAATGATCAGGAGAGGGAAGTAGATTCATCCCATGTGCAATTCCAATCTGCTGAAAGAGCAGATGAGGGGGCTAAAGTCCGGATATTGATCGAAGGAAAAGAAAGGGTCCCTTTGAAGGTACTTCTGAGAAAGAGCGATGATTTTGGCAGGTTTTCTCTCGGGAAAGGCGATAAGAGTGTGACAAATAGAAATCTTCTCGTTATTGTACTGGAGCCAATAGATCCAGATGATAGGATCTTCATGGAACCTATCAAGTAGGAATCCTTCGAGAGCCCTACCGGAGATTTAATGGAAAGACTCACAGATGAGAAGGTCATACAGATCCATGATTTCCTCATCGAGGAGATGGGCGGTGAGCGGGGCCTTCGTGATCCTGCCACTTTATCCTTCATAGTTGAGGCCATTAACTGTGAGACGGATTTATTCAGAAAGGCTGCCCATGCCTTATTCTTGGCAGATCGTCATCCTTTTTGGGACGGTCAGAAGAGAACCGCATTTGAGTTAGCAGATCTGATTCTAAGACAAAGCAGCTATCGTTTTAATCGAAGTGATAAGGCCGAGATAATGCGTGTAATGATAAGAATATCCGAATATACGTGCCCTGAAGGCGAAGAGATAGATACAATCGCAAAATGGGTAAAAAAGATGGTTGTGAAACTGGAATAATCACATCTTAGCGAGTTCTTCCAGCATGTCCTTATGGCATGCGACGCTTTCAAGGAAGTGCTTGCGTTCGCTAGGTGATAAAGCACTTAACCTCTCTTCGAAGGGGACCAATGCAGTTCCTGTGGGATTTATCGGCACTATTGCTCTCCCGAACATATCAGAGCATACCATCTAAATGAACTCCATGGAAAACCTATTGGATTCCTATATGAATTTATCTGGGATCTGTTTCACTCATCCGATCTACGTTCTCCTCCCTCAGATCTCTAGTTTTGTCTGCTTAAAATGTCCTGATCATTTCAGGATCTGGATTGCATCCTTCGCGCTCTTGCCCTGGTTCACAATGGCCGAGAGGGCCATGGTCATCTTCACTGGGTCGTCTGCCTGGAAGACGTTGCGCCCGATGGCCA
>MVRK01000044.1 GCA_002067365.1 Methanosaeta sp. PtaU1.Bin060
TGGTGCTATCGCCTCTGATTTTGGCCCGAATGATATATCTGATCTTCTTCTTTGTTAGCTTTACAACCTTATTCCCCTTTCCCATGCCCATTTGATGGGTATATAAAGTCAAAGGTTTCGGGACTACACATCATTGGGATGGCATATTGAATTACATAAATACCAAAATCGATAACGGTATCTTGGAAGGGATAAATAGTCTTATTCAAGCAGCCAAGAATAGCTCCAGAGGGTTCAGGTCAACTAAGAATTTCATTATTACTATTTATCTTAGGCTCGGAAGACTTCAGTTCAAGTTACCCACATAAAACAGCGAAGAGCCATTATTTCTCAGAGTCGGGTGTTTTGGAGTTCCGAGATCCAGCGGCCATTAGAGACTCTATTGATCTCGACCCATACGTCACAAATCCTGATCAAACCAGCAGCATCATGGGCTACAGGAATGTAGTACATGTGATTGCCAGTGAGAGCTATGCCGATGGAGAAAGCGGGACGGAGACCCCTGGCTCAAATCCACTTAATGCAACAGCAAGAGATGAGGAATCCATAGCAGAAGTCGGCGAACTTGTGGCCGATACCGATCGTTCAATTTACCTCAAGACACCAGAAGATTGCCAAAAGAGAGCCAACTTACTTCATAATTTCTTTAAGCTTTTTAAAAATGCTCTCACAAAACCAAAGGTCACAGGCATAGTTCCGCCTCTGCATTCCAGAGTATCCTATTCTGTATTCGTGCCGATTGGAGAAGATGCAGGCGCAACAGAAGTCAAGCTTTCTGGTGTCGTCGTTGCTCGTAAAATTGACTACTCAATCGAAGGCCTTGATGTAGAGTTGACTGTCTCACCCGGTGCCGAAGACATGGAGACTTATGTCGAGGATGATACCATCAGCGAGTTCGTTGAGCATTATGGTGAAGATGAGGTGTAAATGCCTAACCTGAAGAACCGCTTCGTTGACCAAGTTATGCGATTGATCCGCAGGCATGTGCGCCTGGAGATCTGCGCCGTTGATAGAGTCCATTGGCATGAAGCGCCTTACGATCAGAAATTCAATTCCGTTGATGTGGTGATGAGGGATAGAGCAATCAAGAATGCTACAGGAACACGCCATATCCGCAAGCAGCTTACCTGTCTGCAGAGCATGGTAGGACATTGTCTTGGCTATAACTGGAATCCACGCAAGGGCGACCTTGTTTATGTCCTTTTTTATGGTGAGCGCAAGGGCGTTGTGCTTGGCTCAGTCTGGTCCTGGGCTGAATATCCACCCTGCAGAGCTACCCCCTATGATGTTGTTGAGAAAGGGGGCCAATGGTTAGCCCCTTATCAAGATGAGTGGAAGGATTTCCCCAAACAGCCATATCCACTTGCAAAAAAGCCATACTGCTTCAAATGGTTTCATGGTCCTCTGAAGGGCCAAACGGGTCCGGGTAGGGATTGGTGCTGGCTTTTCGATTATTGTCATGAAGGACATGCGCATCCTCATTGTGAGCTATGCAAGACAATCGACAGCATCGGCCATATCCTCAATCATTTCTTCAAGTTCTACAGCGAGCAGACAGAGAGCCGCAAGGCCTATCCTCTGCGGGGCGTCTATCACAATCCCTCTGGAAGCTATTGGCTCTTCGAGGGATCTGACAAGCCTGGCGAGGATTATGTCTCAGAGTTCTACACAGAGGGCATGGGCTTCTGGACGCTGCAGGGCTGCACTACCATTAACGGAATAGAATACCTGAAGGGCCACATCCGTCATAGCCCGGACGGCACCATGGAGGGACATAGTGCCACTCCCGCGCAGGATGATAGTGCAGGCTCCAGATGGAAGGTCTACAGTCCTGACAACAATGCAGCAGACGAGCATGGCCCTATAGCGGCCGATCTGCAGCACCTGGAAACCAGTGCTGTGGTCAGGATCTACAAGGATGGTGCCGTGCGGGTATTATCGGCAACAGATCCTAGCGGCGATGCTGGCACGGCCAAGGTGTTCGTGAGACCTGACGGAAATTGCTGGCTCTGGAATATTGTCTCTGATGCATATTTTGAGTGTAAAGCAAATGGCAAGATCGAGATCAGATCGCCTTCGGAAGTCAACATCATTGCACCTGTCATAAAGCACAACGGCGCGGTGATCCATTCTTGATATCCAAATCCTCAATCCCTGAATGCCCTGCATATGATCGATGCCAGGCCAACAACATAGATTGCAGTGTCTGCCTGGAGCTAGAGCCTGATGCCTGGCGCGAGCACGTGCGAAAAGTCATGGCGAGGGCAACATGAAATTTATCATCCCCCTGGGCCCGGCCCAGCAGATCCTGCTCCATGAAGAAATGCTACAGCGTGTCGAGATGGCTCTCGACCAGACGAGTGTCAGGCTGGAGAGGCTCTCAGCAGAGATTCAGGCGAAGGCTGCGGCCAATGAGAGGTACGTGGAGCTGCACCAGGCTCACAAGGAGGTCAGGGTGCAGCTGCTCTGCCTCCAGGATCAACAGAAGAGGCTACAGGAGGGGATCAAGTGCCTACAGACTGGATGCTGAACTTCCGAAGCCTTCAGGGAAGGACGACCTGTCATGGGGATGGCGATATTGTCTGGGGAAAAAACAGAGATTGGGCAAGAATCAGCGGCAATGCCTATCTTCTCCAGAAGCTCAAGATCTTCCTGCTGATACCTAAAGGCGAGATCATAAACTCGCCCGATCTCGGCTGCTGCCTCTGGAGCTACCAGTTCGACAAGCTCACGGCCTCGGAGCTCGTGCGGATGCGCCTGGAACTCCTACATGACCTCCAGAAGCAGCTGCCTGAGCTTGGAGTGCAGAGCGTCGCAGTCGCCCGGAATCTGCAGGACAGAGGCGCGGTTGATATCCAGATTACCTCTCGAACAGGCGACTGGATCTTCAATGTGAACCGTGAGGACCTGGCAGATGTAGGGCTCACGGATGTCTTCAACTCGATTTGAGGGATATATCTTGACAGCACCCACAGTTGCTACTCTTGTTAAGCGCCTGGAAGATGCCCAGGCCGAGATGCTCCCTGGCCAGGTCTCGGGCGATCAGCTGACTATGCACTACCTGGCAAACCTCACAGTGGCCTCCCAGCTCCGAGACTGCTATTTGCAGATGGAGACGGGGCTGGAAGATATCGATGTGCTGAAGGCCACGGACTCGAAGCTAGACGCCATTGTGAGCCATGTGCTCATCGAAGGCAGGCTGCTCGGAGACTTTGCCACAGGCACGCTCAGCTTCAGGACCGACTATGAGGCTTCGGAGGATATCCTGATCCCTGCAGGCACGCGAGTCTATGCGATCCTGGAGGACGGCACGAAGATCTACTTCAAGACGTCTGTGGCCGGGGTCATCGCAGAAGGTGAGATGCAGGCAGACATCGCGGCCCAGGCTGAGGCACGGGGCGTCTCCGGCAATCTGGGGCCCTATGGTATCGTGGATATGGTCAGCCGCATCACAGGCATCACATCAGTCGAGAACCCCCTGGAGTTCACAGGCGGTACGCCAGACGAGACAGATGCCGAGCTGAGGACCCGCTACTTCGATGCCATCCAGGCACCCGGGAAGGCCACAATCCTGATGCTTGAGAGGGCTCTGGCAGCGCTCTCGACTGTACCAGAGGCGCGTATTGTATCCTATGGCTATGGAGATATCGGAGTGCTAGTGGACCACAGCGAGGGGATTGCCGAGACATCCCAGGAGATTGTGGATTGCATTCGTACGAACATGGCTTGTGGCATCCATGCACGGGGCTGCCTCGGGGCCACCACAAACGGCAGCAGCTCCCAGGTCCTGACAGATGATGTTTATGGCGGGCTCATCTGGGCCAGGCCCCGGGAGTTCGTAGCCTCGGAAGATACATTCTCGCTGACGTATCTCGACATGAACGGCCTCACGAAGACGGCCAATATCACGATTCCGGCCGCGACCCACCGGGGGGTTATGGTTGCAGCCATCATGGACTCAGAGGACTCGAGGGCCAAGAAGATCCTGGCCGTGACACCCTCGGGCCACTATAGCTATGACATCCTGGTAGGCATGGGCGAGCCTGGTTATCTATACAATCTGCCTGAGCTGGTCACCATAGACATCCTGGCCACCATCAGGCTAACAGACACGCCTGAGGCCGGCCTGATTGAACGCATCGAAGCATCTCTGCAGACATTCCTCGGGGCATTCCTGATCGGAGAGAGACTGGAGTACAGCGATGTGCTACGATTCTTCCAGAACCTCTATGATCATTCTGCAGATGAATACATAGGCCGGGCCCTCAAGGGTATTGATGAGATTGTGAGTCTTCAGGCCATTGGCGGAGGTCAGACGGCATCTGCGATCGGCGAGCGCATACTTGTCGAAGAGGACTGGCGCATCGAGGCTGGAGATATCACAATCACAGTGCAGAGCTAAATCCCGAGCTGCGGGATGCAGGCGAGGTAAGCCCGGCGCACATCCTCCGGATCGATATGATAGTAGATGTCCACAGCCTCACGGATCGCGTCGCCTCGAAGCCATTGGACATACTCCCGGCGCATACCAGAGCGCAAGAGCTGCGTAGTCCACCAGTGTCGCGCGGTGTGCGGGGTAAACTTGTCATCCAACCGGGGCGTAGTCGGATCGTGCAGCCCTACTCGGATTGCCGCCTCTTTCACAAGACCATCGATTCCTGTTGATTGCATCCTGGTGCCTTTAGCATTCAGAAATAGAGCTTTCTGATCTCCTCTCTGGTAGCGCGTCTCTCGCGACTTGAGCCAGCGGGACAAAGCCCGTCTGGCTTCATCATCGAAAAACACTATCCTATTGCTGCGTTTGGCCGTGGGCTTAAGGGTCAGTCTCTGGCTCTCCAGATCCAGGTCCTCCAAGTCCAGACTGATCAATTCATTTCTCCGGATCCCCGTCTTGAGGAAGACCAGGAGGATCGCCCTGTCACGGCTATCTATCGTGGCCCGGACCATTTTTGCTGCATTTTCGACACTGATGAGCTGGAGCTGTCGTATTTCGTCTTTGTAAGCGTGGAGATACTTCTTGCGGATGGCCGGGATGGGGTTGACAGTGAGCTGGCCAGCTTCGACCAAGTACTCATAGTAGGAGTTCAGGCTGATGAATATGGCATTGATGGAGGTCGCCTTGAAGCCCCTGGCACGCAGATCAGCCAGGTAAGCCAGAATGTCCTCTCGGCCACCAGATGATGGATCTAGGCCGCGCTCCTGTGCCCATACGAGATACCTCTGTGTATTGCCCATGATGCGATAGATTGTATTTGTCGTCATGTTCCGGAGCTGGAGGTCCTGGCGAAACGATGCTAACCAATCCATTTCCAACCCCGCGCGCTCTCGGCAGCCAGGCCGAAATCCTGCAATGCCGTGAGTTGATTATGGATTACCTGCAGGGCCTTCGCATCGTCAACATCCACACCCAGCTCCCGGAGCAGATCCTGGCCAGGCCAGATGCCGCCCGACCGCAAAACCTCCACGATCCCTTTAGAGAACATCTCCTCTCCATCGGCATTTTGGAGAAAGGCGGTGTGTTGTGCCTTGAAAACCTCTGTTTCCAGTTCCCGGAGACGGGCATCACGCAGACCGAGATCTATGCGGAGCTTGCGATTCTCCTCTTGGAGAGCACTCTTCTGGGTAGTAATTTCTTGAATGGGAGCTGAGTCCTCAAAAAGTGAATTTTCAACCCTCGCGACGATCCAAGCAGATAATGTCATCCCAGCTTCCTTGGCCAAAGTCAACCAGGCTTTCTTCACATCCTCATTGGGGACCATAAGACATATCTGTCGGGAGCGGTATTTCACCAGAGGCATGGACAGGAGAATCAAGCGCAAATGTTATAAGGTTTTCCTAGGAATGCGATGATACTCTATCTGGAGTGTTGATTATGGGAAGCGTAAAACCCAGTTATATCAAGAATTTTGCTATGGATCTGCTCAAGACATATGAGGCCTCGTTTAGCCCTGATTTCGAGCAAAATAAGCTGAAAGTATCCGAGTACACCGATATCAAGAACAAGACCATCCGCAACCGCGTGGCAGGCTATATAACTCGTGTCCTGAGACAGAGGAGCACCCGCAGGGGAGAGGTCGAGGTAGATGTTTGAAGGCGTGTTTCCAGCCATAATCACGCCATTCAAAGAAGATCTGAGCCTCGACGAGGAGGGACTGCAGAGAAACATCGAGTACCTGGAGAAGGGAGGTGTCGCTGGCATAGTTCCCTGCGGGACGACGGGCGAGTCTGCCACATTGACCTTCGAGGAGCATAAGAGGGTGGTGGAGATCGCTGTGGACTGCGCCCATGTTCCTGTGATCGCAGGCACAGGCTCAAACAACACAAAAGAGGCCATTGAGCTGACGAAGCACGCTGCGGATGCCGGGGCCGATGCCGCTCTCCTGATCGCTCCTTACTACAACAAGCCCAACGAGCGCGGCATGTTCGAGCACTTCAAGACCATCGCGGAGAAGTGCAACATCCCCATAGTGCTCTACAATATTCCCAAGAGAACGGGCATCGACATGAAGCCTGAGCTTGTCGCGAGGCTCTCCAGGGTGAAGAACATCGTTGGGGTGAAGGAGGCCAGTGGAAGCCTCGCTCAGGTCTCTCAGATCGTAGAGCGGACTGCAGGAAGCGGCTTTGTGATCCTCTCTGGGGACGATGACATCACTCTGCCCATGATGACGCTGGGAGCATCAGGCGTGGTCTCTGTGGTGGCGAATGTTGCTCCGCGAAAGACTGTGGCCATGGTCGATGCCTTCGCCCGGGGCGATATCGAGGGCGCAAGAAAGCTGCACTACGAGCTGGCTCCCCTGGTCAGGGCCATGTTCCTCGAGACCAACCCCATTCCAGTGAAGGCAGCCTGCGGCCATATGGGACTGGCGGCAGGGCCTCTGAGGCTTCCACTCGCCCCCATGTCTCCCGAGAAGGAGTCGGCCATGAAGGCGGTTTTAGACAGGCTGGGCGAGCGAAGATGACGAAGGTTGCTGTTACGGGCGCTCTCGGGCGGATGGGCACCCTGGTGATCCAGGAGATCTTGAAGGCCGAGGATATGTCTCTCGTGGCAGGCTTTGATGCAGTCGGAGCTGGCAAGAATCTCCCTGGGGATATTGTGGTCTCCGACTCCCTGAGGCTGAAGGAGGTGCTGGCCTCGACCAGGCCCGATGTGCTCATCGATTTCACCATAGCGTCTGCGTCTGTGGAGACTGTCTGCACAGCAGCAGAGGAGGGAGTCTCCCTGGTGGTTGGGACCACAGGCTTCTCCCAGGATCAGCTCGCAAGGATGAGGGCTGCCATTGAAGGAAATGTGGCTGCTGTCATCTCTCCCAACTTCAGCGTCGGGGTGAATGTATTCTGGAAGCTCCTGGCGGCGGCGGCTGAGGCGCTCAAGGATTATGACATCGAGGTCATAGAGGCCCATCACAACCAGAAGAAGGATGCGCCCAGCGGTACAGCGCTCGCTGCGGTGGACGTCCTGAAGAAGGCCGTGGGAGATGTTCCAGTGGTCTATGGCCGGGAGGGCATCATGCTTCGGGGAAAGGAGATCGGAGTTCATGCAGTGCGGGCGGGAGACATCGTGGGAGATCACACAGTTCTCTTTGCGGGTCCCGGCGAAAGGATTGAGATAAAGCACCAGGCTCATAGCCGCACAGCCTTTGCAGCTGGCGCCGTCAGGGCAGCGCGATGGGTGGTGGGAAAGGAGCCTGGAATCTACAGCATGGCGGATGTTCTGGGATCGAGATGAACAGGCTGGAGCAGAAGAGCCGTGCTCTCCTGGTGAACGAGAGAAGGCTTGAGCCCGTATCCGTGGAGAGGAACATGGTCGGCTTCTGTTCCAGATGCGGATCGGCTCTCTTAAGCCTCGCATATCATCGAACTGATGAGGGCTGGCTCGTCTCGGCAGAGTGCGAGAAGGAGCATCCTACGCTGATGGCCTATGACGATGAATGGGCCTGGCTGGGCGATCAGGAGCTGCAGATCTACGAGGAGACGGGCGCAGTCCAGGCCATTCCGAGGGAGCAATTGGAGGCGGTTTTCACGCCAGCCGAGATCAGAGACATGCTCGCGTATGAGAGAGGCGAGGGCTACACCCGTCAGAACCTCTACCGGGCAAAGGCCAAGTTTGAGAAGTTCGAGAAGCTCTTTGGCGTAAGGATACGGCTCTGATTTTCGCAATTTTTTTTGGATTTGCTTTGGCAGTCCATTTAAAAAAGTGGGCGATGACTCGCACCATCCTGAGATTGGTTGGGGGCGATCATCAGTTGCTCAGGATGCGATAAATCTATGCTGAAAGCCGGGATGCAGGGGATTGTGATGATTGAAATTCGCCTAAAGTCTGGGGAGTATTGTTCTCGATAGCCCTCGTCAGCTCCCCCAGCTTCAAGGGCTTGGCCAAGAAATGATCGGCACCGGCTTCAAAGCAGAGCTTGCTATAGATGGCCGGATCGCAGTCGGTTATGACTATGATCTTGGGCTTCTGAGGCCAGCGCATACGGATAATCTTAGTCGCCTCTATCCCATCCAGTTTTGGCATCTGGATATCCATAAGCACTATGTCAAAAAATCGATTCTCAAGGACGTGGATAACCTCTAGGCCGTTATCTACGGCTTCTGCTTTAATGCCTAATTTTTTCAGCATTAAGCGGATGACCTTTTGGTTGACGGGGTCATCTTCTGCTATAATTATACTTATATTCTTCTTCATCTTGATCGCCTGGGGCCTGAGGTTGAGCCTTCGTCCGGTGGATTCGATGGGCAGTGAGTCTGGATATCTTCTTGTGTGAATATACATGGAATTGGTAATATCAAATATTAATCTTTTGGTCATTAGTACCATGAGTGTGCGGCTACCCAAAGAGCTTTGTTGCAGCTCTCAACCACGGGCGAGATCGATGAAGACTATTTCAGCGGGACTGCACATCCATATGCCTGAACCAACTGGCATGAACAAATTACTGGATTTTCGCTATTTCCAGCCATCCGTAGGCGGTTATTCTGCCGTGGAATCCTTCCATCTCAAATATTTTAGATCCGATTGCCTTGCCGCCGTGATCTTCATAAAACTTCCGAAAGGGGCTGTCAGAAAAAGTCCATGCCTTGAGCGACTCAACTCCTGCCCGCCTAAATCTGGTTGCCACCGAACGAAAAAGCCGGCTGCCAATACCTTTCTTCTGTACACTCGGGTGTACATATATGGCATATAGTTCGCCCTGATATTCGGGGTCTGACTCTCTTTCCGGGCCGGCCGCGGCAAAACCCATAATGCGGCGATCATCCTCGGCGACGAAAACGAAGGATTGGTCCCAGGGGAATTTTCTCCAACCATTTTCACGCTCCTCATAATTCAATTTGTCCAAATACCTATCAGCCACAATGCCGCGATAAGACGCTTTCCAGGTCTCGACCGCCACCCTGGCGATGGCCTGGGCATCGTTGATGCCCGCCTCCCTGATTATCATGAGCATGCGCCGCCTTTCTATTACGATCTTTATTGATTTTTACATCTACTTCTCAATTCCGGCGATCCTTCGTGCCACGTCTCAATTCTCCGCTTGAGGCCATATAGATTCGATCACGATTATCTCAATCTGGTCGTGATGAACGAGTCGGGCGTAATTGGACGTGGATATATCAACCCGTGCTCAAGAGCGCCCGAGATAGCTGCCTTTGACATTATTGTATAATAAATATCACAAATCAGCCTTTTCGGGAATAAATAGCTCATCGACGGGAAAGTTCTTTATACGGATTCCCTTCATGGACGACGACAGAGTCCAGTAAGGTGATCGATTTGAGGAAAATCATAATCGTGGCGATGCTGGCAGCAGTCGTTGTGGTCTCGCTTGGCTGCATCTTTGCTCCTGAGAATGAGAACGTCTCAGGTGTGGAGAATGCTCCGGCCAAGATCACCACATTGCGCATCGGATATCAGCCCAGCACCCACCAGATCGCTGAGATGGTGGCATCCGCAAAGGGCTGGTGGGCAGAAGACCTGAAGCCCTTTGGAGTCGAAAAGATAGAGGAGAAGGAGTTCCAGTCCGGACCTCCTGAGATGCAGGCGATGCTGGCTGGAGCCCTGGACATAGCTTACGTCGGGACCGCCCCGCCGATAACCGCTATATCCCAGGGGCTCGACGCGAAGATAGTCGCGGCAGTCAACATCAACGGCTCTGATCTCGTGCTCAGGACCGATGAGAACTACAGCGGACCGCAATCCCTGGTGGGCAAGAGCATTGGCACCTTCCCGCCTGGGTCAATCCAGGACATCGTCATGAAGAAGTGGCTGAAGGATAACAATGTTGATGCCTCCAAGATCGATATACATCCCATGGGACCGGGCGAAGCAGTGACGGCCATCGAAGCAGGAAAGGTCGATGGCGTATTCCTGCCGCATCCGTCTCCTGCGAAGGTAGCGATCGATGGCAAAGGCGAATCCGTCGTCCCATCCGGTGAGATGTGGCCCAACCATGCCTGCTGCAGCCTTCTTGTCAGCGGAAAGCTGCTGAGGGAGCAGCCAGAGCTGGTGGACCAGATAATCAAGACCCACATAAACGCGACGGACTACATCAACGCCCACCCAGAGGAGGCTGCGAAGATCTATGCAGAAAGGACAAAGCAGGACCTCTCTGTAGCTGAGGAGTCCGTAAAGAACTGGGACGGCAAATGGGTCAGCGATCCATCTATAGAGATTCCATCGACTGTGGAGTATGCCAGGGTCGATAAACAGCTGGGCTACATCAATAAGAGCCTGACTGAGGATGATCTCTTCGACACCAGCTTCTACGAGAAGGCAAAGGCCTGAGGTTTGAGCTAACATGGCCAAGACCAGGAGCCTCAGGGATTCCTTCTCCGAGCGTGGAATCGAAGCTCTCTCGATAGTGGGCCTGATAGTTGTCTGGCAGCTGGCGGCAGGGGCTGTGAACGAGACGCTTCTGCTGCCCAGCTTTTTCCAGGTCCTGGCGGCGTTCTCCAACTCATGGCAGTCCATCCTGTGGGAGGATCTTCCGACCAGCCTCCTTCACTTCTTCATAGGGATGGCTGCGGGACTGCTGGTGGCACTGCCTGTGGGAATGTCCATGGGCTGGTTCAGGATGGTCGACAAGGCATTAGACCCCATCGTGGAGATACTGAGACCCATACCTCCACTGGTCTGGATTCCCTTTGCCATCGTCTGGTTCGGGCTGAGCCACGAGGCTGCAGGCTTCATAATCTTCATGGGCGCTGTCTTCCCCATCCTCATAAGCACCTATGTGGGATTTCGCAATCTTCCAAGGGTCTATGTCGAGTCCGCAAAGGTGCTCGGTGCCACGAAGGACATAGATCTCGTGAGGTATGTGGCCATCCCCTTTGCCCTTCCGTCGATCGCCGGAGGCGTGAGGATCGCCATGGGAATAGCCTGGATGTGCCTTGCAGCGGCAGAGATGTTCGGCGTGAGCACAAGCGGCCTCGGCTACAGGATCTGGTCCTACTACTACCTGCATCAGATGGACTATGTCCTGCTCTACATGATTGTGCTCGGAATGCTGGGCCTCATCATAGACAGGTCTTTCCGCTATGTGGTGGAGGAGAAGATGCTGAAATGGCAGGCCGGACTGACACAGTGATATTTTAACGCCCTCTATTTTTTGGCCGTGCAGCCCGCAGCCATCTCAAAAAGTGCGGCAGATCCGCAAGAACCTGATTCGTGCGGACGGGCTCTTGATGCAGAGCCCTACTTCGTGGATACTATCTTTATCACGTCGCCATCCTTCAGCTCGTACTTCTCGCCCAGGCGCATCTTGCTCTTGGCATCGATGGCGAAGAGGAAGCTCTCGCCTATGTCGGAGTGCACGCGAAATGCGAGATCGCGGGCAGTGCTTCCGCGCTTCATTAGGTAGGCATCAGGCAGCACCACCCCTTTCCTGTCTGTGAACTTGTTCTCATCCTCGACTGGATAGAGAACTATGTAGTCGAGCAGGTCGAAGACGGCGCGGTTGATGCACTGCTGCACGCCGGTCCCTCCATACTGCTTCATCAGCAACCTTATCTTCTCAAGCCCTGCTCTCTGAGCCTGGTTCGGCTGGCCCACTATCTCGAAGTCCGAGTCTCCAGGCCTGTACCTGATGAGGCCCGTCTTCTCAGCCATGCGCAGAGCGATCTCAGCAGCGCCGCTCACGGGTATCACTATCTCGTCCTTCAGGGCCAGAAGCCTCTTCACGAAATCGGGCGGCGCAATGTCCATCTTATTGGCTGCCAGGATCATGGGCTTGCTGTAGGCCCTCAGGAGAGCTGCAAAATTCTTCAGGTCCTCCTCGCTCCAGCTTCCAGGGTCCTTCTTCATCTCCGCCAGGGCCCGCCTGATGTGGCTGTCAGAGACGCCAGCGCCTGCCATCTGTTCTATGAGGATCTGGTCGGGCTTGCCTCCTAGGGCCTTGTAGTTGCGCATCAGCTTCTCCCAGTTGCGCTTGAGGATCCCATTAAGCCACATGCCTATCTCGTATTCCAGGAACTTGACATCTGAGGCAGGATCGTGGTTGGCGAGGCCCACTGGGTTTCCCTCCTCATCAGTTCCGCCCGAAGCATCCAGGACGTGGATGACCGCCTCTGCGACCCGCAGGTTGTCCAGGAACTCATTTCCAAGGCCCTTCCCCATGTGGGCGTCTGGAACGAGGCCTGCCACGTCTATCAGCTCAATGGGGATGAAGCGGTACCCTCCACTGCATTTGCCGCAGCCTTCCTCGATGCCAAGCTCCCTGCAGGGACAGGGGGCGCGCACATATGAGACGCCGTGGTTGGCATCGATGGTCGTGAAGGGGTAGTTGGCGATGTCGACATCTACCAGGGTCGCTCCCTTGAAGAAGGTCGATTTGCCTGAGTTTGGTTTTCCCGCGAGGCCTATGGAGAGCATGTGACTCAGCTACCGCGAGATGCCGCTGACGTTCATCTCTTTGGATTTGTCCAGGAAGCGCTTGGCCTTGTTTGTGGCGAGCCTCTTCGCGAGGGCCAGGCCCTTCTCGGAGATCGCCTTCTCCTGAAGAGCACCTGCAGCGAGGGCAGAGCTGTAGAGCCTCTCTCCGATATCTGTCCTTGTCAGGACTGTGGACCAGCCATCAGGGGAGCCGACGCTGCCCACGGAGACGTCCGCCAGCTCCGATGTGAAGTCGAAGCACGGGCCGCAGCCCTTGAAGGTGTACATCTCTGTCTCCTCTATCTTCATCTCGTGTGCCTTGCCACCCTTATCTATGACCCGGAACATTCCCTTCTTGATCTCGAAGCGGGCTACATCCTTAGGCGTTAGCCCGAACCTGCCCTTGACCAGCCCCTCCATGAGCAGATCGTAATCGAAGTTCTCCATGCAGAAGAGCCCCACCAGAAGTGCGATCTTCTTCTGGCCGAACTCATAGGGCTCCTCCAGGAGCTGCACCTTGCGCAAAGCCTGGATCTGGCAGGGCGTGCCCACGAAGCCGATCTTCTCAAATCCCCTCTCCATGGCCTCCTTGACTGCGAAGACGCTGTTGGAGATGGTGTACTTGGTGCCTGCAGCGCTGACGATCTCCTCGGGTGTGGTGGCGACCCTGGCGGTCGGCCTCCACTCCTCGTCCCTGCCCGTCACCACAGCGCAGTCTATCATACCCGATTCAAGGGCGTGGACGAGCAGGGCAGTGGCCACTCCGCCGTCCTGGGCGCAGGCTGCGGCAGCCTTGGCCTGGGCAGCAGCCGTCTTTCGGGAGATCCCCAGAGCCTCGTCCTCTGCTCTCGCCCTGCCGAAGAGCTTGCCCTCGATCTCACCCATGTCGAGGAAAGTTCTGGGGCAGTAGGCAAAGCAGAGACCGCAGAGAGGATCGTAATCCGTTAGTCTCGGCCTGTTCTCCTTTTGCTCGATCCGGGGGCAGAAGGCCTCGCATGTGCCGCAGTGGCAGCAAATCTCTGGGTTTATGACCTTGTGCTCCAGCTCTCCGAATCCACATTCAAGAAACGTGGGCTCAGCATACTTCTCCTTGGCAGCCATGATCATGATCTCCGAAAAGTTGGTGGCATAAACTTATCTTCCGACCTAAAGCTTTTATGGTTCCCTGGGCCATTGGCCTCAGCATGATCCTGGGCCTGGATATCGGCGGAGCCAATACAAAAGCTGCGACAGCGGACGGCATGCTCGCCGAGAGCGTCTACCTGCCTCTCTGGAAGGGCGCGCCCCTGGAGGAGGTCCTGCAGGGCTTTGCGGGTCTCAAGCCCGAAGCTGTCGGCGTCGTCATCACTGGTGAGCTGGCGGACTGCTTCCAGAGCAAGTCAGAGGGGATAGAGAGCATCCGGTCAGCAGCCTTGAGCGCCTTCAGATCTCCTGTGCATTTCTGGGGCGTCTCGGGCTTCTCCTGGGGCGACCCAAAGGATCTTGCGGGCGCGAACTGGTCCTCATCTGCAGCCCTCCTCTCAAAGGAGTTCGGCGACTGCCTCTTCGTGGACATGGGCAGCACCACCACAGACCTGATACCTATAAGAGGAAAGCCGCTGGCTGCCAAGACGGATTACATGCGACTCGCCAGGGGCGAGCTGGTTTACATGGGGCTTCTCCGAACAGCCCTCGTCGCCCTCCTTCCCGAGGCTCGCATCCGCGGCGACGCAGTCCCCCTGGCCTCAGAGCTATTCTCCATCGTCGCAGACGCTTACCTGGCCCTGGGCCTGATCTCCCAGGATCGATATGCCTGCGATACGCCTGACGGGGCCGGAAAAGACCGCGATGCAGCCCTGCGCCGCCTGGCACGTGCAGTCTGCGCTGACATTGAGGAGATCGGCGAGGCGGGAGCCCTGGCCATAGCAGAGCAGGTCCGCGAACGGCAGAAGTGGCTTCTTGCGGGGGCGATGGAGAAGCAGGCGAAAGAGCACAGCCTCGTCCGGGTCGTCGCCGCGGGCATCGGGGAGAAGATCATCTATGAAGCTTGCAGCCTCCTGGGACTGGAGTGCATCTCTCTCTCAAGAATATATGGGACTAAAATATCAGAGATCTTCCCAGCCTACGCCGTGGCAAGATTGCTGGCGGATCAGCCTGATTCGGAGCAGGGAACATAATATCCTTTAATCAAATATAATTTTTATATATTATCAAGATCTCACCGATTTAGCTCCAGCAGCTTGATAAAAGATTAGATGTATATGCTGGCCGGAGGTGCCATCAGCGACGAAAAGAATTCCAGCCTTTGAACTTTCGGTTGTCTCCAGGCACATCACATACCGAAAGCGAGGGACTGCCCTCTCCCTGGCAGCCATCGCCCTCGCTGTGGCCGTCTCACTGACATTTGTGGCTCTTCAGGATGGACTTCAAGAGTTTCTCTTCAACATAATCGTCGATGATCTTCCCCATGTCACTGTGACCCCCAAGGATGGAGACGATTACATTCACCTCTACAAAAGCCTGATCGAGTGGGCGTGGTCCATCCCAGGTGTGGTCGCTGTCTCACCTGGTCTTGGAACCACTGCGACTTTCACGCACAAGGACAACGTGGAAAATGTGGAGATGCTAGGTGTTGATCCCGTGGAGATGGACAAGATCTACAACATCGCCAAATATGTGACAGATGGCGATCTCAACTCCATCCATGGCGGAAAGAGGGTTGTCATCTGCCGGAAGCTTGCAGAACGGCTGAAGATCAATCCGGGGGAGACAGTGGTCGCCAGCTTTCCAGATGCCAGGCCAGCCGGCCTCGTGGTCAGCGGCATCTTCGATGCGCCCACTGGCTGGCCCGAGGATATAGCCTTGGTCTCCCTTTCCACAGCCAGAGACTTCCTGAACGAGGGAGACGTCGTCTCGTCCGTTGACATAAAGCTGAAAGACGTCTATTTAGCCGATGCAGCGGCAAGAAGGCTGAATGATCTGGGCTACAAGGCAGAGAGCTGGCAGCAGCTTTACCCCGAGATCCTGAGGACGCTCGCCATCGAGGGCTTCCAGAACATCCTGATAATTCTCCTCATCATGATCATCGCGGCGTTTGGCATCGGGAGCGTGATGTACATGCTGGTGAACGAGAAGACCTCCGAGATCGGCATGCTCATGGCACTGGGGGCCACAGGCAGGATGATAAGAGACATCTTCTTGCTTGAGAGCGGGATCCTGGGGCTGATGGGCGGTGTAGCTGGGGCGGTCCTCGGGCTCATCTTCTGCCTCTATCTCAAGAGCCAGGTGATAAATATGAGCTCTGCTGGCGGTCAGCAGGTCACTCTGCCTGTGATAATCAGCCCCTGGAACTTCGCAGTGATAGTTCTGACCGCCGCCCTTCTGAGTGTGATCGCCGGGGCCTATCCAGCGTGGAAGGCTTCTAGGCTTGATCCAGTGGAGGCGATCAATGGGTGAGACGCGAAGATCTGGAGACTGTGATGGGTGAGAGATGTACGAGCTGACTGTGGCCTATAGACATATCCTGAGAAATCCAAAGATGAGCCTCTTCACTGTGGCGGCAGTGACCCTGGCTGTAGCCGTCATAGTGGTTCTCATGGGTCTCACGAGCGGGTTCGAGGAGGATGTCATCGCAACTACAGTGGAGAACAACCCTCACATCGTCGTTCACCCCAAGGAGGACGAGAAGTACATCAGCCTCTACAGGACTGTCTCCGGGATCCTCTGGAGCTATCCAGGAGTCATAGCCGTCTCCGCAAGGCTCACCGGGAAGGCCGCTGCCAAGCACAAGGATGAGGTGGCCGGGGTTGAATTTGTGGGCATCGAGCCTGCGGACGAGGAGAGACTGATGAATGTCCAGGAGGACGCCGTCTATGGAAGCTTCTTCGACCTGCGAACAAGAAGGTATGCTGCCTTCCTCGGGACCAGACTTGCTTCAGACCTCAAGCTGCATCCGGAGGACGATTTCCTGCTGGTGCTAGGGAACAAGAGCATCAAGCTGAAGGTAGCAGGCGTATTAGAGGCCGGCTCGGCCGTGGACAAGACACGGGTCTATCTGCCCCGCAGAACTGCGCAGGATCTTCTGGGCAAGGGGGATGTAGTCTCCGAGGTCGCCGTCAAGGTTGCGGATATCTACAAGGCACGGGATATCACAGCCGATCTGAGGAGGCTGTTCGGGTATGAGACAAAGTCATGGGAGGAGACGAACGCAGACGTCCTGGAACTTATCCAGACTCAATCCTTCTATACCATGATATTCTATGTCCTGATCTTCGCCATTGCGGGCTTCGGAATAGCCAATACCATGATAATGATAATAACCCGCAGGACAAGGGAGATCGGCATCCTCATGGCCATGGGAGCGACGCGAGGATCAATCCTGAAGGTCTTCGTTATCGAGAGCCTGATCCTGGCCCCGCCTGCGGCGCTCATCGGGAGCATCTTGGCCTATCTGACTGCGTGGGCCATAATGTCCTATGACATTCAGCTGCCCTCGGAGGTGTATATCGTTTCCAGGATGACAGTCTCAATGAAGCCCGAGTTCTTCGTTTACGCCGTGCTCTTCGCCCTGGCTGTGAACTTCGTGGCAGGTCTGTATCCTGCCTGGAGGGCATCGAGAATGGACCCCGTCGAGGCGATCGGAAGTGCATGAGGTTACTTTAGGCATGAATGGGACCACAGAGGACATAATAGTGCTGAGGGATTTGAGCAAGGTCTACAAGGATGGCGTAGAGGTGCTGGCGCTCGACAGGATCAATCTCGATATTGCTGCCGGTGAGTTTGTGGCCATCGTAGGGCCCAGCGGCAGCGGAAAGAGCACCCTCCTGAATATGGTCGGGCTCCTGGATACGCCCACGAGCGGCCAGATCCTTCTCAAGGGCATCGACGTCAGCCGGGCCAGCCCGAACGAGAGGGCAAGGCTGCGCAACAAGGAGCTGGGATTCGTCTTCCAGTACCATCACCTCATCCCGGAGTTCACCGCTCTGGAGAATGTGATGATGCCCATGCTGATCGCGGGAAAGAAGGAGAGCGAGGCGAGGGTGCGGGCGAGGGAGCTGCTCGTCTCAGTCGGCCTGGGGGAGCGGATGGACAACAGGCCCAATCAGCTCAGCGGCGGCCAGAGCCAGCGCGTGGCTGTGGCCAGGGCGCTCGTGAACGGCCCGTCGATAGTCATCGGGGATGAGCTGACGGGAAACCTGGACACAAAGAGCTCCCAGCTCATATATGATCTTCTGAGGGATCTGAACAAGAGGATCAACCAGACGTTCATACTGGTCACTCACGACATGGTTCTGGCCGAGAAGACGGACAGGATCATCAGGATCGTGGACGGGAGGATTGTCTGTGAGATGAGGCGGCAAGGCGATGAGTTCGTGGCCAGCGAGAAATGCGACCTGGGAGAGGATGGCGGCGAGATCAGGCGCGATTGAACCCCGTGAGATCGAATGAATCCTGCCCCGATCGGTTAAGTTGATATGCTTCAAATCCTTCTGTCAGGATAGAGGGTTAATATGAATAAGAAGCTTATTTATTTCACAGGCATCCTGGTCCTCATGGCGGCGATAGTCGCAGTCCAAGCCCAGGAGACTGTGGCAGCACAGAACAACACTACGATGAATAACACCACGATGAACAACACTACACTGAACAGCACTGCACTGAACAACACATCCCTGGCGATCGGCCAAGACAATGAGACTGCTCTCGACAAGACAGAGATATCGGAGAACGTCACTGTTCCAGAGAATGTTACAATCCCCGAGAACGAAACTGCCCCCGAGATCATCGCAGTCCCGCAGAACGCTACGGCCGCTGAAAACGCGACCAATGAGAGCGTCATAGCTCCTCAGAATGCAACTGTACCCGAGAACGAAACTGCCCCCGAGATCGTCGCAGTCCCGCAGAACGCCACAGCCGCTGAAAATGCGACCAATGAGAGCGTCATAGCATCCCAGAATGCGACTGTACCCGAGAACGAAACTGCCCCCGAGATCATCGCAGTCCCGCAGAACGCTACAGCCGCTGAAAATGCGACCAATGAGAGCGTCATAGCCCCTCAGAATGCAACTGTACCCGAGAACACCACGATTCGCGAGAACGTCACAGCGCCTGAAAATGTCACCTCCGCCATCTCGAAGCCTGCAGTGGTCGCATCTACTAGCAGCAATGTTTTCATGATCGGCAGTGGTCTTGCATCCACAAAGACCTTCTATATCAACGGCAACGCCAAGCCCAAGCAGATGTTCACGATAGACATGCCCGCAAAGCCCACAGTATCCGTGAGCGGCATGCCGTTCGTCTGCAATATCGTCTGAATTTCTAAGATCCGGAAATCCTGGGTGGCTTCTCAGGATTTCATCAAAATTTCCTCTGGATCCGGGACAGGGCAGATGAGATTTGGCAACGCTAATATTCTGTTTTATGCAATTGATTGACAGAAGGGCACCACAATCAATATACGATACCTGGGCAATGTTAGAGTGCAGGAAGGATGATTAATATGAGGAGGGGCGACTAAGGATGTCGCATGGATCGCTGTTATTGGTTCTTGCGCTAGTCTTGATCTTCGCAGAGCCGATCATGGCCACATGCCCGGGATGTTACGGCTGTGCTGATTGCGATGGCTGGTATTTCCCGAGCCTAGCTGATCTTCAGCAGTATCGCTGGTATGGCGAGGTGGACTTCTTTATTCATGATTACGGAGAGGGATCTCTCTGGAGCCCGGACACATATGCCTACGCCTACCCTGCCATCAACCAGAGCTCAGGAGAAAGCGCTTATAAATGGCTGAGCGAGGGGGACAGGTACTTTTTGGCAGGCTCATATGATCAGGCAGCAGAGGCCTATGCAAAGGCCATGAAGCTGAATCCCTTTCTTCCCGTCGGCTGGCTTCGGATGGGAAATGCACTCTATGCGCTCGGCAGGTATCAGGATTCGATAAATGCCTACGACGCCGTACTGAAGCTCGATCCCCAGAACAAGGACGCTTTGGCGGCCAAGAAGAGCGTGCTCCTCGCTTTCAATCTCACAAACAAGGCGAGCGACATACTGGAGTCGCTCAAGACGCCCGAGACTCCGGCATCTACATGAGATGCGCGGAGTTTTTATTGCCTTTTAGGTGGCCGCAACATCCCTATTTGGATGAGATCGATGGGGCACAAGTCTTTTTTGAACCCAAAGGTTCTGGCCGGAAGGCCTGTTATCAAGGGCACACGCCTGGACAGCCAAGATCAGCTGGCTTGGGGATGAGACTATATCGCTCAAAGCTCTCCAGCTATTTCGTGATCACTGACAGCCATTTTTTTCAATTGCAGAGAACGGATTCGCATGAGAGTCCTTCAGGGATCAGATTATATCCAACAATGTCATTCAGGCAGGAAAGAACCCTCTGAAATCGCGAGATATCCATGCCCAAAATCAGACTCCTGGATGAGGACACCATAAACAAGATCGCAGCAGGCGAGGTGATAGAGCGGCCCGCTTCCGTCGTCAAGGAGCTTGTCGAGAATTCCATCGATGCGGGGGCCAAAAG
Source organism: Methanosaeta sp. PtaU1.Bin060 (assembly GCA_002067365.1). GTDB lineage: Archaea > Halobacteriota > Methanosarcinia > Methanotrichales > Methanotrichaceae > Methanothrix. The sequence continues at coordinate 20,379 of MVRK01000044.1, forward strand.
GGTCCTCATCGAGGTGACTGACGGCGGCAAGAGCCTTGTGAAGGTGACAGACGACGGCTGCGGAATAGAGCCCGACGACCTGACCCTGGCCTTCCAGAAGCACACCACCTCCAAGATCAGCGAGGCCGTAGACCTTGAGAGGATCTCCACATTGGGCTTCCGCGGCGAGGCCCTGGCGAGCATCGCCGCCGTCAGCCGCAGCGTCGAGGTTTATACGAAGACAGAAGCCTCGCAGACTGGAAATCGCCTCGATATGGCGGGCGGCAGGACGGCTGAGATAAAGGAGGCTGGCTGCCCCCGCGGAACCAGCATCGCTGTTCGCGACCTCTTCTACAACATCCCGGCAAGGCGTAAGCACCTCAGGGGCTCAGAGGCCGAGCTGGTGCACATCACAGACCTCATCACAGAGATGGCGATCGTCCACCACGACATATCCTTCGAGCTCTTCACAGGTCGGCGTACCCTCTTCAAGTCCGCTGCCTCTCAGAGCTGGGATGGAGTGCTGCTTCGCGTCTTCGGCCTGAAGGCCGTGAAGTCTATGGTGCCTCTGCAGGCCGAGGGTCGAGGCTGGCGACTCTGCGGAGTTGCGGGGGACCCTCTCACCACCAGGTCGAGCCCCGATAGGATCTTCATCTACGTCAACGGGCGCGCCGTCTCCTCGAAGTCGCTCGCTGCAGCGCTGAGGGAGGCGTACAGGAATATGATCCCCGTGGGCCGAAGCCCAATGGCAGTCGTCTCCATGGAGATCAGCCCTGATCTTGTCGATGTGAACGTCCATCCCTCCAAGAGGGAGATCCGGCTCCTGAGGGAGGAGGAGATCTCGGGCGCTCTCCAGCGGGCGGTCTCGGAGGCTCTGCAGGCCCATGGGAGTGCGCATCCCTGTGAGGTCCCGCTGCCAAGAGAGCCTCCGGCAAAGGCTGCTATCGCCCCAAGCGGCAGCAATCAGAGAACTCTTCCCCTGCAGATATGTGGCGAAGAGGAGGTTGAGGCTCCAGTGACCGTCGACGATAAGCCGCAGCTGAAGATCCTCGGCCAGGTTCTGGACCTCTACATAGTCGCCGAGGGCGAGGCGGGGCTGATGCTCATCGACCAGCACGCAGCCGCAGAGAGGATCAGGTTTGAGCGGCTGCGCGAGCTTTTTTGCCAGAGGAACATCAGGCAGGAGCTGGCAGAGCCCCTGGCCATCGATCTCTCCCCCAGCGAGCAGATCCTGATGGGGTCCTGGGAGGAGACGCTGAGGGAGATCGGCTTTGAGATAGCGCCCTTCGGAGGCAATACATACACAGTGCGCGCCGTCCCGGCTCTCGGAAAGAGGCTCGAGAGCGCCGAGGCGGTGCATGACATCCTGAGAGATCTCTTCTCCAGAGGCAAAGTGGCCCCCGAATCCATGAACAGAGATGATATCCTGAAGCTTTTGGCCTGCAAAGGCTCCATAAAATCGGGAAAGGTGCTCGAGATGGATGAGATGCGAAGGCTCCTGGAGGACCTCTACCTGTGCCAGGACCCTCTCACATGCCCCCATGGGAGGCCCGTGATGATAGTGATAGATCAGGGCCAGCTTGAGCGGCTCTTCGCCAGGAGATGACCTCGCCGGAGATGGCCTTCACGAGAATCTCTTGGCGGTCTCCAATTCCAATGTGATTGAGGCAGATTGTGTGCTCGGGCTCGATCGTCACACCATTGCGCATCTCAGGTCATCTCATGAGAATGCCTCCGACGTGGTCTGGCTCATCCCATTCTTCGGATATTCCTTGTAGAACGAGCCTCAGCGAAGCCTTGGGTCCCTCGTCGAAGTACTACACTCGATCTGGCATTCCTCTCCAGCTCCCAAGGAAGGTGCCAAGAACTGTGCGAGGGTGATCGCGAATCATTCGAAAAGTTTTTCAACCGAACCTTCAATTCGGATATGAGGATTTTGATGAGGATATTTGCTCTTATCTTATCGGCATTGCTCTGTTCAGCGGTTGCGACTGCGGTTCCGGATAGCATTGTGATGGGTCCATATAAGGTTTCGTTTGATCTTGGTCTTCCGAAGGATGCATATTCAATAACGGTTAAAGAGCCAAAAACAACCGAATCGCTTAGTGGAGATATCTCAACGAAATATAAGGCGGGAATCCTGAATAATACGGACATATTGAGATTTGCATATATTGATCTATCTTTGAGGGATAAGAAGCAACCAACCCCCACCCCTGAAAAATTGGAAGATAGCCTTAGGTCAGCCCTTTTGAATGAGAGCCGAATTAGCAATATAGAAACCTCCCAGCGCACAATTGACGGCCTTCCATGCGCAGTGGTTTCCTATGAATTTTTGGCCAAAGGGACTAGAAAGACTGTCAAGGTCTTCATGGCCGAATATTTTCCAAAAATCGATAAAGGAAGTCTCAATTGCATTATTAGCTCCTCCTACCCTTGGGACGAAGGCACCCTCGCCCTCCTCCAGACCATCCACATCGAGAAGGCTAACGCCACCGCTTGAGCGCGAGATCGATCGTGAGGCACCCGAAAAGTTTTTCATCAGAACCTCTACTCCGAATCTGAGGGATTGACCATGCGATCCACCATAGGACTTGAAATGTCCGGCCACTGGAATGGCGCAATCCTTAATCGGTTGATCCCTGGCGTGGGCTTCGTGGCTCAGAGTAGATGGGGTGGGGCACGTTCTAGTCTTTAGTGATTGTCACTGTGATCTGCTCTATCCCGGCGTTTTCAGGGGTCCAGGCAGCTTGCGATCTCAGCATTTTACTGATATGGCATGGTTTACAGGATCTCTTGTACCCCCTGCCAACCCGTTGGTTGCCAGAGCGCGCATGCTAGAACTGCTACCCGTGCACAGCATGCTCGGAAGGAGCGGCAGGAAGGTGGCCGTGAACGAGCACCCCACCACCATTTTAAAAAAAAATAGATTTATTAACCATGGATTAAACCTCTTTTTAGTAGAAGCATATATTATTCTCACAAAAGCATCATTATCCTCATAAAGAAGCTCGGATCTCGCGGTTGGAGGAAAACGAATGGTGAGCAAACTAATACAGCTGAAATATCGACTAGAGTCAAAAGGCGCACACCGCTGCAAGCTGCAGGGCATTAATTTAAAAATAAATCATGATTTGAATTTTAAGGTTTTGACGATTTTGGTTGTATTTTCTTGATCTAAGTTTGATATCATCATTATGAGATTCAAATCATCGATGCCCCAAATAGCAAAATCAAAGCAAAATCCGTTTGCTGATTTGAACTCATGGATTGTCACGTTCTGCCCATTACCTGTAGTGATCGTCTGTTTTCCTACCTCTGCACATTCCATTAACTCATAAAAATTAACCGTTGAATTTTCAACTAGATTAAGAAATTTGCTGAATTTTTCAGGAGTCAATTTGATGATATCGGAGGATATTACTAGCGATGCATTTCTATTTTGGTCTTTGGAATCAGCGACCACGATTGTTTGCTTCACGCTTTTTGAACTTGTCTCGGTGCTACAACATGATATATTAAAGCCAGAACCAATTTCCATAGATAAATTGCAGCTTTTTGTTAGAATCACGTTGGTCTCAAGCGTCGCCATACAACCAGGCAATAACACAATACATAGCACCAACAAGGCTTTCGATTCATTGGTAATTGACATTTAAACACCTTTAATTGATAAACAACTCTTTAGTAAATAAATATTGGTAGTGTGCCGAGTTTTCTGTAATTTGCCAGGCCCCGTTATCCCATCCTGCAAGCTACTCCTCATCTATAGATAAATACCTTTTAGCCGTCATCCATTCTTCGTTGATATCAATTAGAATCGACACTCCCAATCGCATGAACGACTGGTCGCTTGGAAATGCGCCTACGACTCTTGCTCTTCTTTTCAGCTCCTTATTGATTCTCTCTAAACCGTTAGTGGTTCTGATCCTTCTAT
>MVRK01000045.1 GCA_002067365.1 Methanosaeta sp. PtaU1.Bin060
CCAGGGGGTGGATCTCGTCGAGCTTTGTGATAAGCTCACCCAGGGGATCCGCCATCTACGCCACCTCCGGGAACAACTCGATCACAAGACTGGCTGTCTCCCTGCGTAGGCCCTGGAGCAGCTCTATGGCGTCGTCCATCCTCGTGAGGCGATCCTGTAGGGCTGCGGCCATATCCTGAGCTGTGGAGGCCATCTCAGGCCCTCCCATATGCAGCCTTCAGCCGCCCGTTGGCTTGCTGCAACAGCAGCATAGCCTCGTCCAGAGTGTCCGCAGTCGCGGTAATGTCCCAGAGGTAGCCACCCGCTGCGGATTTTTTCAGCATGATCTTAACGGGTTGGTGGATATGCAGATGCTTATGGACAACTTCGTTAGCCATCTACGCCACCTCCGCCACATAGCCATCAATTCGCTTGCCATCCTCAAGGAAGGGTTTGAACGACACATGATCGGGCGGCACAACGAGCCGCCGCGGGCCCTCTGCGGGCTCTGGCATGGAAGGCATGGCCTGTGCCTTCGCTCTTAGCTCCCTCTGGCGGGCTTGGTAGGCTCGTGCCTGTGCCCTGGACGCTTCGCGGCTGCTGCCTTCCAGGAGCCCTTTTCTATGCTTGCATACCTGATCTGGATGGTACACAGAAGCAGGGCAACTGCAGGCCGTGGGCGTGGTCGTATAGTATACGTCCTTCTTCTTGGACAGGACCAAACGCACGTCATTTGCCAACTCTACAATCTCAGGCAGTGGCTCATCGGCTCGGCCTAGGGCTTTCAAAAGCTCAACTACGGCTTCCCTGGTCTGTGTGACCGGGGAACTTACGGATAGAATGGTTTTGTTCAACATTTGTTCGCACCAAATACTACCCTATGCTCTTCGTATTTAAGGCTATCTAGTAGGATTTGGTAGGAAGTTTTATAGCCTAGAAAAGCGTTTTAAAGAGCTATGGCTTACAAAAAGATAAGCATAAGCGTTGATGAAAGAACTTATGCAGAGGCCAAGGAAGCGGTAGATGCTGGAGAATTCAGAAGCTTCTCCCAACTCTTTGAAGATGGAGCCAAAAGGATATTGCGTGAAAGACATATAGAGAAAAGCGAAAACCCTCTTGAGGCTCTCGCTTCTCCCTGAGTCATTTCTTCGTGGTGCGAACAAATGACCATAATATAATTTTCTCTGCTAAAACATTAGCGTATTACTAGGTACTTATATGCTCCGGTTGGGATTTGAACCCAAGTCGAAGGAGTGAGAGTCCTTCATGATTGGCCGAGCTACACTACCGGAGCGCGGAATGGGGGTAGTTTCTTCTATCATTTAAGGCTTGTGCCTCGCAGATAGAAACAGCAGATAAAGCGCAGCGCGCACTCCTCGTGCCTGGGATTTCGGGCGCGGCAGATCCTCCTGCCATGATTGATCAGGTTCAGGTGCAGCGATAGATATTTGTCAGGTGGCGTGATCTCCTCGAGGATCTCCTGAGCCCTCTTCACGCTCGCGTCCTCGGGCACCAGGCCGAGACGGCGGGAGACCCGATAGACATGAGTGTCCACAGGCATGAAGGGCATCCCGAAGGCGAAGAGGAGAACCACCGATGCAGTCTTGAGGCCGACGCCCGGCAGAGAGATCAAATACTCTGCTGCCTTCCCTTTTCCGAGATCCGCCAGAAAGCTCAAGGAGATCGAGCCCGTATCCTCGTTGATCTTGTGGAGGGCCGCCTTTATCCTCTGTGCCTTGATCTCAGCCAGCCCTCCCGCACGGATCTTCTCGGCTATCTCCCTCTCAGGCGCACAGAGAAGTTCCTGATAGTCAGAGTAGCTCGATTTGAGCTTCGCAAAGGCCCTGTGGCTGTTAGTGTCGCTGGTGTTCTGGGATAAGATGGTCATGACCAGCAGATCCACAGGATCGAACTCTTCCGCCTTTGGCACTCCGTAAAGGTCTTCCAGAATACGGATGCAAGCACCGACCTTTTCCCTATGCTCTTCCAGACTCTTCTTTGCCCTGCTCATAGGTTCCCCGACCCTTTGCGTCAGTTTCTCTCATCTCCTCGCCCCCTTCACCAAATGGCTCTCCCTTTTGAAAAGGCTTGGCTGGTAAAAATTATTAACTCAGAGGATGCTTGACGAAAATGATGAACTTTGCAGATCTCTATCCCTTCCTGGTGGCCCTGCTCATCGGTGCCCTCATAGGCGTCGAACGCCAGCGCAGGCTTGCAGAGGAGAAGAGCCGTGGAGTGGCTGGCCTGCGCACCTTCATGCTGATCGCGCTCCTTGGAACCCTCTGCGCCACTCTTGCTGGCGATTATGGTCCGATGTTCGCGATCGTCGCCCTTGGAGGGTTCATAATCCTTGTGGGGATAGGCTTTGCATCATCTGTCAGCGCTCTTGGGAGATTGGACTTCACCGCGGCCGTAGCCTCTGTCGTGACCTTTGCCCTGGGGATGCTCGTCAGCTTCCAGCAGAGCACCCTTCTCGCAGTGGCCCTCGCAATCTTCACCACCTGGATCCTTGCCACTCGATCGATGACTCACCGCTATGTAGAGGCCCTGAGCGAGACAGATCTCCTCGACACCCTCAAGATGGGCCTGATGGCCCTCGTGATATATCCATTGCTGCCAGATGAGCCTCTGGACCCCTGGGGCGTCCTGAATCCCAGGCAGATCTGGCTCTTCGTCGTCCTTGTCAGCCTCATCGGCTATGTGGGCTACGTCCTGATCAGAATCCTGGGGGCAGAACGCGGCCTCAGCTTGACTGGCTTTCTCGGAGGGCTTGCGTCCAGCACCGCTGTGACTACAGCGATGTCCCAGGAGGTGAAGGAGAACAGCCAGATCATATCCACCGCAGTCTTCGCCACAGCCATCGCGAGCTGCACTATGTTCCCCAGGGTCCTCTTCGTGGTGCTGGTGGCGAACAGAAGTCTGTTCCTCTCGCTTCTGCCTCGCATGCTGATAATGACCTTGGTGGGTTTGTTCCTGGCCTACCTATTTTCGAGGAAGAGCGTCCTGGTGGGAAAGGATGTGAAGGTCAAGGACCCCTTCAGGATCGTCCCCGCCATTAAGTTCGGGGCCTTCTTCGCCTCTGTCCTCCTGATATCCAAGATCGCCAGCATCTACTTCGGAAACGCGGGCATCTATGCCGCCAGCATGATCTCCGGCCTGGCAGATGTTGATGCCATAACCCTCTCCATGGCCACCCTGGCCCAATCGACACTTGACCCGGGTGTAGCTGTAACCTCCATCACCCTGGCGGCCATCACAAACACCCTCGTGAAGCTGGCGATAGCCTATGTCCTCGGGACAGTGGAGTTCGGCAATAAGATAGCGGCCATCTTCCTGCCCATGGTCATCGCAGGGCTCCTGACAACAATAATATGAGAGATTCAGGAATTATGAGGCATGGGGCTTTTTTCAAAAACCAAAGCGATTCAAAAAAATCTGAGGGGCGATGGGCCCGACGCGATTCGAACGCGTGATCCCCGCCGTGTAAGGGCGATGTCGTAACCCCTGGACCACGGGCCCTGCCCTCTCCACTATCTCCTGGTGATATTAGATCTTATCGCTTAACCTATGTCACTAAGTCTCGTTATCTCTCAAGCCCTGAGCCGCCTCAGGGGGCATCCTTCAGCCGCTTTGGTTTGTTGCGGATGAACATCCCTGTGTTTGTCTCGTCCAGGATCTGCTCCGACGGCCT
>MVRK01000046.1 GCA_002067365.1 Methanosaeta sp. PtaU1.Bin060
AGCGCGGCCATCGAACCAGGTGATGGCTCCGCACAAGGACGGCCTGTCGGGTGTGACGACGCAGGCGCTTGTGGGAGCGAAGGCCTGACAGAGGGTGCAGCCGTAGAAGACATCTACATCCTCGTCATGCAGTCCCTTGGCGCGATCATCGCGGGCCTTGTAGACCGCCATGGCCTTGGCCAGCTGCTCCTTAACGGCTGCGGGATCTGTGTAGATGGTGATCTCCATCTTCTCGATGAATGGCATCTCCGCCTTGTACAGATCGATGACGGGCCTGAATACCTGGGCCCAGGAGGTTACGCCCTTCTTCTGGAGGCTCTTGCCTGCCCTCATCCAGATGTCGTACCTCTGGTTGAGATGCATGAGGCCGCTGATATAGGAGAGCAGGGCGTGGTTGCGCCTCTCGATGATGGACTCGAGATCCTTCTCGATCTTCTCGCCGCCGACCTTGAAGACCATGCCGAAGGGAATCGTGGATCCTTCCGTGGCATCCTTCAGGTCAGGTCCTACGACTGTGACCTTTCCATCCTCTATCTGGTCCATGGGGGTGGCAAGGGACAGCTCAAAGCCATCTGCCTTGGGGCCGCCCATCTCTACCCATAGATCGCCCTTCCTGATGCGCTCGCCCTCATACATGGGCGATATGTCCAACTTAACCTCTTCTGCCATTTATATATACACCTCTTCTGTTATGGGATGAACTTACTTCTTCATTGCTGCTATCAATTCGTCTATCGCTGCGTGGTAGTCGTCCGGGGTGAAAGCCATGTTCCCGAAGGTCATATTCGCATTGACATGGTAGTACCTGTCAATGGAGATGCGCCTGATGTCCCTGTTGAAGTTCTTGAGGGTCGACAACATGCCGTTGGCGAATTTGTAGAAGATGCCCATGAAGATAACGGTATCGTACTGACCCTGGCCGTCCAGCCCCATCCAGTCGGAGAAGCGGAGGTTATTGGTCAGGGGATGCAGGCCGATCTGGTAGACGTTATTCAGATAGCCTCTCTCCACGAAGCCCTTCACGCTGTGCGCCGTGGCGGCGATGGGCACTCCCATCTTGCCGATCTCAATCATCTTGTCGAACATCACTGGGTCGTCGAAGAGCTCTGCTCCGACAACGAGCAGGGGCCTCTTGGACTTCTTAATGATGGCTCCAATCACCTTCGGCATATAAGTCTTGGCCATCTCCGGCCCGGGGATCTGGGCCATCTCGAAGGGAATGGGGTTCTTAGTGGTATCAACACCCTTGGGTTTTGCTTCAGCAGCCATTTTCTATTTCCTCCTTGTCCTCATTTCTTAGCCCTTATCTTCCTCGGCAGATTGGTCGGATCGAAGCTCACATCTGCGGGCCTCAATGGACCGGAGATGAACTTCTTGGCCTTCCAGTCGATCTTCCAGCCGTGCTTCTCCTCAAGCTCCTTCATCATCTGCTGCTGGAAGGTCAGAGGCAGATCCTTGACGTCTCTCACGAAGAGATGCCAGTCATCGGGTAGCTTGCCGAAGTACTTCATGGAGATGTCACAGTAGTGAGTCAGCTTGATCGACCTGCCCTGGGTGTTATCGGATGGTCGGAAGCAGAGTTTTGCCATCTCCAACATGGCCTCTTCCTTGGTCTCAGCTATATAGAGCATGGCCTCGGGCGCAGGCTCAATCTGTTGCATCTTGCCATCCCTGGCATCGATGACCATCCAGTCCTCTGGCTTGTCCGTCCTGCCCATAAATGTCCTGCGGTAGATGATTGAGCTGGGCTGAACGACCACGGGTATGCCGAGCCTGTTTACGCCGGTGGCAATGGATGCTGCCTTCTGGGAATATGCTCCCCAGGCCACACCACATGCTCCTACCTTTGACATAATGTAGTCTGCAATATCGTCGTAGTTGGCGCGCTCGTTTCTGTGAGCGAAGATGGTTGCTACCTTTATGGCTGCTCCGTGGATGTGTGCATTGGCAACGCATGAGCCTATGTTGCAGATATTCCTGCCGTCAAAGGCTCCTCCGTACTGCTCCCAGATGGTCTTGCCATCGGCGTCCTTGTAGAGGGACATATCCATGGCCATACAGCCTGTGGCCACCACTATGTATCCTCTGTCCACGAACTCCTTGGCTATGTCGTAGCACTCCTTGGTGCCATTGGGATAGTTGGAGCATCCTACCAGCGCTATGACTCCTGGGATCTGGCCGAGCACAAGGGGTGCACCAACCCTGCGGATCTCGGTATCGAGCACTGGGCCCCTTCCAGCCCTCATCTTGAACTTCTGGTTCTTTACATATTCGCGGTTGGCATACTCATAGAGCTTCAGGATCGGTATGTCCTGCGGGCACGTCTGCTCGCATCTCTGGCAGCCCACGCAGATCTCATATGTAGTGGAGAACGGCTCCAGATTGCCCTTGATCGCCTCTGCAATCATCTCGCTGATCCTGATGTGGGGCGGACAGACGAAGGCGCACTGATTGCACTGTGTGCATTTCGCCAGGGTATCCTTGAATTGCTGCTCGTCGAAGACGCTCTCCTTCTTGAACTGAGCGCGCTTTGGCTTGACGGCGACAGCGGTCCTGATGGCGACCTCGCCTGCTTTGACTGGATCGAGGATAGCGACGCCAGGCATCTTGAAACTTACCAGATCCTCCACAATGGCATCGGCTGAATCATTGGTCCTGTCAGGAAGCCCGAGCATGATCTTGTCATTGCTGGCGATGACTGGGATATGTCTCTGCTGACAGTCCTCAAGCACATCGCAGAAGACGCACTGCTCGTCCACAATAACTGCGTCCATGATTCCGGCGCGAACCATCTTTCTCCACCAGCCCATGGCACCTGCCACCTTTGCCTTGGGCCCCAGGTTAGCCGGGACCTTTGATTGTCCGCCAGCCTCAGTGATCCTTGTGAGATCAATGGCAGTGCAGCATACGCCGCCGATATCGACCTTTTCCCAGAGGTTATTGTTCTCTGTGTATATCATGGCCTCGGCACCAGCAGCCAGGTTGTGGCCGTAGGCGATGAGAACAGCCTTGTTCTGATCCAGGGTACCCATGCCGATCTCAACCAGTGGAGCATCGGCTGCGCCGCGGGGCATGTCGTAGGCCACAATCTGCAACATATCGCAGATCTCTTTGCCCAGGGAGTCTATCATGCCGCCGTGCAGGGACTTGGACTCGAAGTCCATGTAGTAGCCTTCCTGGCCTGTATGAGTAGCAGCCAGAAGCTGCACTATCTGCTCCTCGCAGTACTCCAATGCCTCGCCGAAGTCCTTCAGGGTCTTGGGCTTCGTTCCCAGGATGGTACGTGTGAGGGGCGCATTCACCAGGATCTCGCTACCCATATCGAACTTCATGTCTCCGAACTTGTCCAGGCACCAGTGGTACAGATGTCTGCCGTGGGCGGTGTGGGCGCAGGTTCCCATGAGGACTGCAACCAGAACGATCTTACCGCAGGCGGCGGCCATGTTAATGCCGCAGGCACCCTTCTTGTCGCCGGTCAGATCGCACGGCCCGTATGTACAGAGCGTGCATGTATCATCCGCGGGGGAGTACATGATCTTATATCGGTTGCAAATCTTGAAGTCCCAATCGCGCAGCGTTGCAACATTGGGCTTAGGATAGGGCCCCATCGGTTGGTCCCACTCTTCTTCCTCTTTGATGACAGCTCCTATGTTGATCTGGACGTTCTTCATGTCCTCAACAGTGAAGCTGCCCTTGCTTGTTGCCATCGGGTTCTTAAGCCTCCTCTTCCTTTGATATATGCGGCTTCGGTTGGCTGAAAATACATAAAACACTTTCGGATACCTCATAATATAAAATCTGACCAATTTTTATCATTTCCTTTGTTAAAGATTTATACAACAGTCATCAGACGTTATGCAGAGATCTGATCACGATAGTTAATGCAGATTTTGGGCTCTCGACTGTCCACAAGCTTGAAATGCCTTCACGCAGAGGGCAGTGAATCTATGATGGACCGGGTTCGGAGGAGCTTTGCCTCTGCGAGAGAGTGCAAGCACGGCGGCAAAGTACGTGAGGCGGCAGCGATCCTGGGAAAGGAGCCGCTGGACTTCTCCGCCAACATCAACCCTCTGGGATCGCCTCCCCTGGAGGATGTGGTCCTGCGGGAGCTGCAGAAAATTGGCCACTACCCGGATAACAGCTATGCTGGTTTCCGGCAGGCTGCGGCATCCTTTGTCGGCGTGGATGCCGAGAGCATAGTTCCGGGCAATGGCTCATCGGAGCTTATCCGGCTCTTCGCAGAGGCAGCGCTGGATGAGGGCGACCTGGCTCTGATACCCTCGCCCACCTTCAGCGAGTATGAGAATCAATCCCTCCTCGCAGGAGCCAGGACAAGGAGGATCAAAATCGGCCAGAGCGGCCTTCCTTTGCTCAGCGATTCAGATCTAGCGGAGGCCAAGGCGCTCTTCTTATGCAACCCGAACAACCCCACGGGCAAGCTTCTCTCAAGGGGGCTGGTGATCGATCTTGCAGATAGGTGTGAGAAGTGCGGAGTATTTCTCCTGGTGGATGAGGCATTCATAGAGCTCTCAGATCCGGAGCAAAGCGTCGCCTGCCTGGCCCCCGAGCGCGAGTTCCTGTTCGTGATGAGATCTCTGACTAAGTCCTTCGGAGTTCCAGGGCTGCGCCTCGGCTTCGGGGTCACAAATCTGAAGCTGGCGAGGATCATGAACAGGGCGAGGATACCCTGGTCTGTTGGGTCCATTGCAGCCGCAGCGGCGGAGTACCTTCTGGGATGCGAGGATCATCTGAAGAGGTCCAGGGCGCTGATAGATGAGGAGCGCGCCTGGCTGACATCGGCCCTGCGGGGTCTGGGCCTGGTGCCTCAAGAGAGCAGCGTCAACTTCATCCTGGTGAATATCGAGCCCACAGGTCTCGAATCGGATCAGCTGGCAGAGCGCATCATGGCAGAAGGAGTCCTCGTGAGGGATTGCCAGTCTTTCGGCCTGGGAAAGGGCTACATACGAGTTGCAGTGCGAAATAGGGAGGAGAACAAGCGTCTCATCGCAGCCCTCGGGAGCGTCCTGACATGGGGAGAGTGAACTGCGAGAGGTATCCCTGCCACTTCCCGGAGCAGGATTGCACCTTCTGCTTCTGTCCCTTTTATCCATGCCGCGACTCAAGAACAGGCGGGCGCGACGACTGCGGGGTCTGGGTCTGCGATGCCTGCCACCTGATCCACCGCCGGGATGTGGCGGAGATGGTCATGGATGCTCTTATGAAGGATGAGGCAGTGGCAGCCGCCTGGAAGAGGCTTGAGGCTCTGCTATGAGCCCCGATGCATTGCAGGTCTTTCTCCTGGCAGTGGCCTTCGACCTGATCCTCGGAGAGCCGCCCTCGATGATTCACCCCGTGGTTTGGATCGGCAAGCTCATCTCGATCCTTCGCGCCCGTGCGCGACCGATTCGCGCATATGGCTTCGTACTAGTCGCTGCAGTAGTATTAACCACAGTCCTGGCGGGAAGGCTGCTCGTATGGGCTGCGGGATTGATTCCGATCCCGTCCATTCCCCTTCCATCGGATCTTCTTCCCTCGATCCCCATTTTGACGCCGTCGAGCAATGTTCCCCTTCTATCCGTCCTGGTATCTGCCTACCTCCTCAAGTCCACCTTTGCTGTGAGATGCCTCCTGCAGGTATCCGCAGATATCGGCAGGCTGATCGACAAGGACATCGAAGAGGCGAAGAAGATGCTTCCTGCCCTCGTGGGCCGCGAGACATCGGGGCTCACGCGCTCCCAGGCAGCCTCTGCAGTCATCGAGTCGCTCTCAGAGAACTATGTCGACTCCATCCTCTCGCCCATCTTCTACTTCCTGCTCTTCGCCCCCTTCGGCCTCGGACTGGAGGCAGCCTTGGCCTTCAAGGCTATGAGCACCATGGACTCCATGCTCGGCTACAAGACCAAGGGTCTGAAGGATCTGGGGTTCGCTGCTGCCAGGTCCGACGACTTGGCCAACTTCATTCCGGCTCGCCTGAGCATCCTTTTAATGGCCCTCGCCAGGCCAACGAGGGCTGGGGAGACGCTGAGGGCTGCCTTCCGCGATCACAGCAAGACGCCCAGCCCCAACTCCGGATGGCCCATGGCGGCCTGTGCGGGGGCTCTTGGAGTCAGGCTGGAGAAGGTTGGGTACTATGTCCTAATGGACGATGGAAAGCAGCCCGAGACCTCAGATGTCCCGAGAGCAGTCGGATTCATGGAAATTGTCATCGCCATCACAGTTGCGGCCTCCTTGCTGTTTCTGCTTCTCCTGCGGCTTTGAGCGCTCAACAGCACTGTAATCGCATGATTTCTGAGGCCCGTCATTTCTGGTCTGCACATCCTCTTGCAGGCGATCCTCCAGCAATTCGATCATCCTCTCCGGATCGGTGGTCGGCAGGTGACAATTGCTCCCAGAGCAGACGTAGGCAGTCGCCCTTCCCTCCACCTGAGCCATCTCCATCGTGAATAAAGCGATGCTGCGGACCTCATCGCCGTTGACCAGAAGAACTGCCTTGCTTGGCAGAAAGCGTTCCCTCAGGGCCCTCAGAAGCACATCTGTCGCGCCGTCATGGAGATCTCCCACTATCGCCACATCGTGAACAGGCCCCAGGGCATAGTCCAGGGCAGAAAGGAGCATGGCGTGGCCTGGGCCATCGGCCGCATTCGCAAAGGATCGCAAGAGAGCCATGGCCCTCTGTGACCACAGAGGATCGCCGGTGAGGTGCGAAAGCCTCAGAAGATTGAGCATCGCCACTGAGTTTCCTGAGGGAACTGCCCCGTCGTAGATCTCCTTTCTGTGCACGAGCAGGGCCTCTCCATCATCCGGGCTGAAGAAGAGGCCGCCTGAAGTGCCATCCCAAAAGTGCTGCAGCATGAAATCTGAGAGCTTCAGGGCCTCCCTGAGATACACGGGATCGAAGACCGTCTCGTACAGCTCGATGAGGCCCCATGTCATGAAGGCGTAATCGTCCAGGTTGGCCTGGACGCCAGCGCCGTTCTTGTATATGTGAAAGAGGCCGCCGCCAGGGGGTCGCATCTGCGTCAGGATGAAGTCAGCTGCCTTCCTGGCGGCAGCGGCATACTGCGGCTCATCCAGAGCCTGCGCTGCCTTGGAGAGAGCGGCTATCATGAGGCCGTTCCAGTCGGCGAGGATCTTGTCGTCCCTGAGGGGCCTGGCTCTCTTCTGTCTCGCATGAAAGAGCTTCAGCCTGATAACCTCAAGCCTGTCTCGCAGCTCTTTTTCAGTTACTTTGAGAACATAGGCTGCATCCTCGATGGAAGACCTGAGGCGCAGTACATTTCGGCCCTTCTCGAAGTTTCCTTCCTCATGCAGATCGAAGAGCCTGATCATCAGCTGGAACTCCTCCTTATCGAGAAGCTCCTTCAGCTCCCGGGAGGTCCAGAGATAGAACCTGCCCTCCTCGCCCTCGCTGTCTGCATCCTCGGCTGAGAAGAAGCCCCCCTCGGGAGAGGTCATATCTCTCAGGACATACTCCAGGATCTCTCTGGCAGTCTGAGAGTACTCAGGCTTCCGGGTGGCTTGATGCGCCTCAGTGTAGGCCATCGCCAAAAGCGCCTGATCATAGAGCATCTTCTCGAAGTGGGGCGTGGACCATGAGGCGTCCGTCGAGTACCTGTGAAATCCATAGCCCACGTGATCGTAGAGCCCTCCAAGGCGCATGGCCCCAAGAGTCGCCTCAGCCATCTCGAGGGCTCCTCGGTCCTCGCTTCTTTGCCAGTAGTGCAGGAGGAAGAGGATGTTGTGGGGGGTGGGGAACTTGGGGGCTGATCCGAATCCTCCGTTCTCGGGATCAAAGACGCTGCTCAGGCCCTCGTAGCCCCTGGCCAGGATTGACGCATCCGGTTCCTTTCCTTGAGCGTCAGCCTCGGCCGCCTGAGCATCCAACAGGTAGCCGGTGATTTTGTCTGCAGAGCTCTGGAGCTCCCTTTGATGGTTCCTCCACAGATCCTTGATCTTCGGGATCAGCTCCAGCATCCCCATCTGGCCAAAGCGACCCGTTTTGGGGATGTATGTTGCAGCGAAGAAGGGCTTCTTGTCGGGGGTCATGATGACTGTGAGGGGCCAGCCGCCCCTTCCAGTCATCATCTGTGCTGCAGCCATGTAAACCTGGTCGATCTCCGGCCGCTCTTCTCGATCCACTTTTATCGAGACGAATGCATCATTCATGAGATCTGCCACTGCCTGATCCTCGAAGGACTCGTGGGCCATGACGTGGCACCAGTGGCAGGTGGAGTATCCCACAGAGAGAAATACCGGCCTGTCCAGCTGCCTGGCCTGCGAAAAAGCCTCTTCGCACCATGGATACCAGTCCACGGGATTGTGGGCATGCTGAAGCAGGTAGGGGCTCTTCTCAGAGATCAGGCGGTTGGGCTTATGGTCGGGCATATTCATGGTGAACCCTCTTCGTTTGATGCATCTCTATGATGCATCTCTATATTGCTCATTTGCATTGATACTTTTGCACCGCATCAAAAATTATTTTTCCTCTGATAGTAGTAATATATCTTGATGACTCATCTACGCCTCAGCAAGCCCGCGCTTCGCGTTCTAGGTTTTGCCGAGAGCTTCGTGCGAGTGCGTCAGAGATCCAAGATCGCGGGCGCCGTCATGCGTATGGATCTGCGCCTGGACGGCCTGGCCTATGCGAGCGCCACAGTGGGCGGGGATGATGCTACAGAGGCGGTCCTTCAGATCTACAAGCGCCTCGACCGCGCGGATATCAATGCCCTTCTCCTGAGCGGCGCAGTGATCAGCTGGTTCAACATCATCGACCTGCCTCGGGTCTATGAAGAGATCCAAAGGCCTCTGGTCTGTCTTACCTATGAGGAATCCCCTGGCCTTGAGAGGTACCTTCGCGAATACTTTCCCGACTCGGTGGAGAAGCTTCGCCTGTATCAGCGCCTGGGCCAGCGCGAGATTATACGGCTGAAGACCGGCTATGAGGTTTATATCCGCACCCTCGGAGCCAGCGTCGATGAGGCCAGGATACTGCTTAACAGGTTCACCCTCGACGGCCGGGTTCCCGAGCCAGTGCGCGTGGCCCGCCTGGCTGCGAGGGCTGCGCTTAGGGCGGAGGATTGATGTGCATGATGGCAGACATCGACCGAAAACTACAAATACATATGAAGTGTATATAGATAGTTTGCCGCGTTATGCGCCATAAGAGCGAGGTGAGCTTCACCGGCTGAGCTCTTTAGGCTGGGATATTTCGATGTTTGCGCCAGCAGCGCCGTCGATCATCCCTAAATACCTAAAAGAGGTGCTGTCTAAAAAACAGCATTCGGGAAGCACCAGAGACGGCTGAAGACCAAAGGGTCAGAGATATGCACGCCCTAACAGGCGTAGCATGCCTTAAAACAGCCTGTCTGGAAGCTCGCCCGGGCAGCAGGCGCGGCACAAAGCTGTGACAGAAGCGAGAGCAGGCCCCCACCAACGGGTTCCCGTGAGACGGACGCTGTGTAAAGTCCAGTGCTGTGCTCGCAGTCCTGCCCGGCTTTGAGTCGGGCTCGGGGCGGGATCAGGCCGTCATACTGTGACTGGCTCCTCCGAGGAGGGCGCTGTGGCTCGGCGCTGGTCCGCCTGAGACTCGATTATATCTGTTCTATTGGTTTTTAGGTCGCCTACGGTAATTGGGCTGAGAATCTTGCCTCGTCTTTGTGTCCATCGACTCATCGCATGAGGCTTTGCCGCAATTCTCCTCGATCAATCAAATTCGCGAGATCCCCATGCAATCCGCCGACGTAGGTATCTTTTTTAGTCAAAAAAGCAGAGATAAGCCACTAAAATGCAATAAGGAACGAAAAAGGGCAGAAATATTCAATTATGAACGGTTAGACCAAGTATCTGCCTGTATTTGGAGATCAGTTACAGGGAATGTTCGTTCGGTTATACTTTTATCAATCGTTCAAACCTGACTGATCTCTGCTGGAAAGGCACCGATCACATCGCTCATTCGAAGTTGCTCAAAGGCTTGCGGTGCCCAGAAAGAAGAGTTACAAGCTAAAAAGTATAGCACAAAAAGTATAGCATAAAGAGACCCATAGCATCAATGAAGTGTTGGAGTCGAATGCATCAAATAAGGTGAATCAGATGAAGGTATTATGCCAATTAGCAGCTCTTTGCCTGATATGCTCCATAGCAGCCATATCCTTGGCATCCGGTGAGACCCTCGATCTTGGTCCTGCTCAGATTTCAGTGGACCTGACGGGCCTTGGCTCTTACTCTGTAGAGAAGGGCTCATCCTCTTCCCTGGACCACCAGGAGAAAGAAGCCGAATTCGAATATAGCCTCTATCCGGCCAAAGTAACCGCCGAAGGCACCTCTAGCCAGGTGAATATAGAGGTACATGAGATGAGCACATCCATGCCCCTCGATACATCCATATCGAGAAAGGATACATCCATCGGCCTTGAGCATTGCATAGAGCAATCTGGAATTGTGGCTGGCAGAATGGACCTGCAGACAGAGCCGTATCAGATTGACGGCCATGATGGGGTGCTGGCCCAGATCGATAAGTCTGGTAAGGACCCTATGTACATCATAGCCTACAGCCCCGACCAGAAAGATGGCTCTGGGATGGTGGTATGCATTGTAGGTTCGGATTTCCCATGGGAAACCACGAAGGCGATATTCGATTCCCTTGAGGTGAAAATCGCTTAAGAATCAAGGCCATGAATTCGAATAGATATCTGCTCAAACTTGGCCGGATCAGCGCCTGGATTCTCCTGGTCCTGATGGTCCTCTTCATAATCTCGGGCTACGCCTGGGAGGAGAGGATAATCATGCCTCTGCAGCAGGCCAGGTGGATTCATACGCAGCTGGATACGTGCCTGGTATTTTTCTTCCTGGTGCATGCATTGATCAGTGCGAAGTTCACCCTGCGACGATGGAAGGTGGGCAATGAGGGGCTGATCAATGCGTCCCTGCTGCTCATCGGGGCCATCAGCTTCCTCTTGACCCTCTCAATAAAATGACATGTTACTCCATAGTGCATGCGAAGGCAAGAGGGCCGCCTGCTGAATACAAGACACCACAAGGAGTGCATTGACATCAGCCTGATGGACCATATAATGAAGATCGTGGTTAAGACTATCTCAAACCCGGCTCTCTTCACCGACGAGGCGACAGCAGGCAGTGATGCATCTCCATAGGCACCTTTTTTAGCTCTGGCGATCGAAGTAGATGCTTTTTCCTGATGCTTTGAGGGGAATGCCGTAGGCAACGCTGCATCCTTCCAGCAATCCCAGGGAGAGCGCGCCCACTCCAGCTGAGAACATGATGCGGTTATCGACGTTGTGCAGGCTCGCGGTCTTCGCCGCTGATCCAAGCGCTATGCCGATGTCCGTCATCTTGATGGCGCAGTTCGGGCCCAAAAAAGGTTTTTTTGTTTCCTTGGTCTCTTTCTGAGCTGCGGCCATCTCCTTGCACGTCTCGTAGCCGCAGCCGTCGCAGTTCAATCCCGCGAAGGCCGCCTTCTCGCAACCTATCAGGACGCACGCGTCGCTCTTCTCCAGGTTCCCGGCATCCCTCAGCAGAAATTTCATGCCCAGAGCATCACCAAGTCTGCGCATCTCCCCTGCAAGCCTGGCGAGATCCTCACAGTATATCGCTCTTATCACTATCGAATCAGATCCGCGTGCCTTCGGAGCAGTGCGGGCTGAGAGTGCCATAAGCTCTGCCACGATCTCAACAGCATTGGATATTCCTGTCATGCTCCGGGCGTAAGTTCTCCGGATTTATAGAGCGATCGAAGGGAATGAAGATGAGGAAATGAAGAGATGTGAAAGAATATACTGAAGTTCCCTTTTTCTGGCCAAATGCATCTGATTTTACTTTTTCGCCAAAACATTTATATTCTGTGCTGTAGTAGTTAAGTCTGTCACTTAAGTATTCAAGGAAAATCATGTGCAAAGGTCGTAACCTGCCGGAGCGGATGAGGCGCATTCACGGCTACATCCGTGCGCTGCACTGCCCCACGCGATGGAAGATCATCGATTGCATTGGCACAGGCCAGAAAAGCTCCAAGGAGATATTCGAGGAGCTTGGGCTGGGCGAGGCGGGGATGACCATTGCAGGGCTATACTACCACCTTTCAGCCTTGAAAGGAGCCGGAATCATCGAGGTGGCATCCTTTCGGGAGACGAAGGGCGCGATACCCGAAAAGGTATGGAGACTGAAGACTACAAAGATAGTAATCGATCTATTGAAGGAAGAAGAGGTGAAATAGGATGTGTTGTGGAGATGAAATGCATGGCCGTCACAGCGGACAGATGGGTCATAAGGGGCATCAAGGGATGGATGCTGCGGCCCACGGCACGTGCGGCTGCGGGTGTGGAGAACGAAGATTCCTGAGCAAAAAAGAAAAAATCGAGATGCTCGAGGAGTATAAAGAGGCTCTGAAGTGCGAGCTGGAAGGCGTCGAGGAGAAGCTGAGAGATCTTAGCAAGGAGTAGCCAGGAAAAGAGGCTGCATCGCTTTTGGGGTTGAAGAAGGCAGTGACATATCAAGATCGCGATCGATAGACAGCCGTTTCAGTTATCCCTTTTTCTTCATAACATGACGAAGGAGATCATCCTCATCGGCAGGTCCAATGTCGGCAAATCGACCCTCTTTCGAGAGCTGACGGGAAAAAAAGTCAGGATAGGCAAGCGGCCTGGCATCACCCAGCATCCTTTCAGGGCCAAGGTCGGCGAGATATTCTATGTGGACATGCCCGGATACGGCTTCATGCTCAATGTCTCCCGGGCTGAGCAGGAGAAGACGAAGGACTCCATAGTCAGATACATCGAAGAGCATTCAGGCGAGATAATCCTCGCGATTCAGGTCATCGATGCAGCTTCCTTCCTCGACATCGCCGATCGCTGGGAGGCGCGGGGCGAAGTGCCCTTTGAGATAGAGCTCTGGGAGTTCATGGCAGATCAGGGCCTCGATGTGCTCCTCGCAGCGAACAAGATGGACCGCCTCGCCCGCCTCGACCGCGACAAGGCTCTGGACCTGATCTGCGAGCGCCTCGGCATGCTCCCGCCTTGGAGCCAGTGGATCGATAGGGTCGCGCCCATAAGCGCAAAGCGCTGCCAGATCGAGCCCCTGAGGGCCGCCATTCTGAAAAGGCTGGGCGAAAAGGCGCGCGAAGCTCCAGATATTTAACACGCAGATTAGCCGGGGACGAATTAGAACCAAATCATCAAATCCGATCTCTGCGATAGTCGGGATCTCTCTTTCTCAACATTAAGCCCTCGTAGTATTCGTGAAGATAAAATAATAATATAATAATATAATACTATAATAATATTATTATATACAGTCATTTTGCCAGGGATACAGGTGGGTTTATAGGAATCCTCCCCGGATAAATTCGTTGAGTTCAGCCAGCGGGAAAAGTACCGAGCATTGGCTATCAAGTATGGTTTTAACGTCCTTGATGACTACCAGTCCGATGCGAAAGCCGTCAGCGGCGATGAGATCATCCAGGCCCAAAAGATCTGGAAAGAGGCAAAAAACACCATTTGCGCAGTCTTTGTGGCCGATGTATCCGGCAGCATGGACGGCGAACCACTGAATAAATTGAGACGCTCATTGATAGATGGTCAATACCATATCGGTGAGGACAATCTGGTTGGACTGGTATCACATTCCAACGATGTCAACATCGATCTGCCGATCGCCAAATTCGATGCGAAGCAGAGGGCCAAGTTTGCCGGAGCTGTTCGTGATCTGAAGGCAGGCGGCAGCACTGCAACCTTCGATGCGATCGCCGTTGCCATGCAGATGCTCGCAGATCATAAGGCAGTAGGCGACGATGCAGACCCCAATCTGAGACCTATGATCTTCGTTCTCAGCGACGGCAATAGCAATAGAGGCCATTCGCTGGACGAGATTGAGGGCATCGTGAGGGAACTTGGGATGCCCATAGACACAATCGGCTACAATGCGAATATTCCTGAGCTGCAAAAGATCTCCCGCATCAATGAGGCCGTATGCATCAATGCCGATACCGAGAATGTTACCTATAAACTGGGCCAACTCTTTAATGCAGAGATGTGAATATTGGATGGTTTAAGATGGCTTTCACGATGGAAGTGCCCAATGAAGCGGCGATCAAGAACGAGGTCCAGGAGCAGGTCAAACCTGCGCCAAATGATGTAGCCCGGCTTCAGGCTGTAGCAGAGAGCAATGTTGCTGAAATTCTGACCCTAGATATCGATGAACTCGCCAAAAAGAAGTATATCCTCCAGTCGATCGAGTCATTTGGGGCAGCCTCGATGAAGAGATCTGCCTCTAAAAATTCGATGCTCCAGGTGACAGTCGGGAAGCTCTCCAAAGACGGGGACGAAGGCGGCGTTGTGGCAAAGGGTTTAATGGATTTGAACAGGGAGTTAAAAGAACTGGACCCAAGCCTGATCGATTTCACGAGGACCGGCATCTTCGGCAAGCTGTTTGATCCGATCAGGGCCTATTTTGCCAAATACCAGAACGCAGATTCTTCAATCGCGGAGATCATCGCATCTCTTGACAAAGGGAAAACAATCCTGAAAAACGATAATATTACACTGGAGATCGAGCAGCAGGCATTGCGCGATTTGACTAAAAAGCTGATGAAAGAGATTCAGCTTGGCACCCTGATGGACGCATCGATTGAGATGCAGATCGATGCTGCCAAAGCCAGGGATGAGGCCCCGGAAAAAGTCAGATTTGTCACAGAAGAAGTCCTCTTTCCTCTGCGCCAGAGGATCATGGATATGCAGCAGATGGTCGTCGTCAATCCGCAGGGAGTGATGGCTACAGAGATTGTGATAAGAAACAACAAGGAACTGATGCGCGGTGTGGAAAGGGCCAAAAATGTGACAGTCTCCGCTCTGAAAACCTCTGTCAATGTTGCCAGCGCTCTGTATCACCAGAAGATAGTCCTGAAGAAGATCGAGATGCTCAATGAGACGACGAACAACCTCATCAGCATCACCTACTCAGATGCTGAGGGAGGAAGGGGCTGAGATCCAGAAACAATCCATGGATGCCAATATCTCCGTCGAGACGCTGAGAACCGCCTTTGCCGATGCAATGGAGGCGCTGGATTCGATCAACACATATAAGCAGGAAGCCCTTCCCAAAATGCGGGATACCATAGATCAGTTCAAGGAACTGGCCGCCAGAGGTGAAGAACAGATTCAGCAGCTTGAGAAGGGCCATAAGCTGTCGCTGTAGCCTTCTGCTTCAGGACGCAGGATGTATCCCCTCGACCTCGAACTCCTTCATGACTGCTTCGCGTATCTCGCAGCCTATCGCCTCGGCCACATTCCTTCCAGGAACCACCATATCGAGCCTCAATCTCAGATCCGACTGTTTAGCGTCGACGAGGAGCACATATATCTTCCTATCCTTGAGCACCATCGGGTGACTCATCGCCCTCTCAAGGATAACCTCCCTCGCTCGATCGATATCCGAGGCCTTTTGCAGGTCGAAGTTCACAGTCCAGGTGATCTCAGGCTCCCTAATCGACCAGTTGATGATGGGCTCAGTGCTCATGATTCCATTTGGCACAATGATTCTGCGGTTGTCCCATGTGCGTATCACAGTGTGCCTCAATGTGAGGTCCTCGATCTGGCCGTAATCCCCTTTGAAGTCCACCGAATCGCCCACGCGGAATGGCTGGAAGATGGCGATGAAGATGCCTGATGTGAAGTTGGCAAGAGAGTCCTTGGCGGCGAAGCCTATGGCGAGACCGGCGATGCCGGCGCCCGCCAGCATGGCAGTGGCGAGGCTATGAAGCTGAGGTATCTGGAGGATGACCAGCATCAGTCCGACGATGTAGATCGAGGCGGAGACGAGCCTTCGGATCATGAGCTGCATCGTCTCATCCAACTTCACCTCGACCTTTCCGGCAACACGGGGGATGTAGCTCATCAGCATGCGGTCAACGATCCTGACAGCAGCACTGGTGAGGATCAATATGACGAGTATTACTATTAAATTTATTATAATAAAAGCAATATCTATGCCATCAATGGCATTTGCCAGGAACTGCAGGGATGTCAGGTTGATGTGTCTGCCTGCCACAAGATCCACGCAGGACTGAATGTCATCGGCCAGGTTCTGAGGATTGGCCAGGTTAGGGATGACTGTGAGGCGATCCACAGTGAGGACGGATGGAGATTGAGTATTTAAGGGTATCCGGCGTGCTCTGGGGGATATAGGAGGATTCAGGATTCGAGAATCTTTCTTATCCTTCTCCTGCACTCCTCCGACTTCAGAATCTCCCTCAGCTCAGATTTCACCATCTCCCTCAGGTCGTACTTGTCGCCTGCCAGCATCTCAGGCCTGACCAAGCAGCTGTCTGCAGCGACGGGCGCGATAGAAGCGTTCCCGAAGATCTTGAGGGGCTTCCTGAAGATCGGGCGCTCTCCGTTTTCGAGCCGATCGAGGCAGTTGTATAGCTCATCGCTGAGGCCCCCCTTCCCGTAGAAGTAGTCTCTCAGCTTCTCCTTGGTGATCTCCTTGTAGCTCTGGAACCCAAGGATGTTCGTCTGGTTCTCGTCGATGTATTTCAGGGAGAGGGTGATGATCTCGTGAAGCCTCCACTCCAGTGTGCCCTTGCGCTTGTGCTCTCCAGGAGCGCCACCGTAGGGGTTCCGAAGGAGGATGAGGATGTCCTCATTCTTGCTCTCTCCCAGTTTCCTGTAGATCTTTATCTTGCTCTCCGGCAGGTGCGTTCTGATCGCAACGGCTTCGGAGATCTCCTCTGCGCCGAAGAAGCCGCGGGTGAAGACCAGAGCCCTGTCTGCCTTGGTCGGATCGCACGGGAAGAGGCTTCCGGCCTTGTCAAGGGCTCCCTCCACCAGGCTATTGATGTCCCCGGCAGTCTCTGACTGCGCATGGTAGCAGGGGACGAGCATCGGCGGAAGAAGCCGCATTTCGCGACCCCTATCCATCCTATCCTGGCCGTTCTCCGCGTCCACTTCCCAGATGACTCTCCTTATGGCAGGAGCATCGTCCTGGAGCTGGTCTCCCGGATAGTTTCTCAGGTCCAGGAGCGGCTTCAGTGCTCCGAAGATGGCGCTGTCCATGGCCGAGTAGTTGCCCTCGAATCTCTCCTTCAGGACCTGGTTATCCATCAGCATCAGGCAGTCGATGCCCTGGCCCGACTCCTTCGTGAGGAGATCGTACATGGCGATGACTGCTCCAAGATACCTCTGTCCCTCGACTGTATGCCTCTTATCCGCCCCCATCTCAGTCATGATCCCCAGAGCGAAGATGGGAAAGATGGCCTCTTCCGATCGAACGAAGCTGGTGATGGGATTGATAAAGCCGGTTCCTGTGCCACCACCAAGGGATGCGAGGAAGAGGATGCTGTCGCAGAGCCTGGAGGATCTCATGCCCCTGCCGTTTTCCCGCCTGATGATCCCCGTCAGGTTTTCAGGGATCGAGGGCAAACGTCCGGGACGCACTTCCATTCTCCTTTGGGCCCTGCCCTCTCTTTCGGCTGATTTGCCCATCGAGATTATGGTGAACGGCCTGATGCCGATCTTCCACATATATCCCGAGAGGGGATTCTCATAGGCTGTGAACTCCTCGGAGCATTTGGCCTTGAGCTGAGGGTCCAGCTCAAATATCTCGAAGAGGGCTTTGAGGTACTCTGCCCTCCTGTCGAAGCCCGGAGCCTTGAGGTCGAAGCCGTAGGTGCCCATCACATAGCCGCGGGTGGCAGAGCTCTCGCTTACTCCTCCGTGGCAGATGAGGTACGGTGGATAGCACCCATGAATGAGATTGCCGTAGTAATCCTGTCCCTGTGCGTCCTGAGTGGCCGACTCCAGCCACACGCCCTTGACGTCACCGAAGGCCAGAAGCTCTCCGAACTGATGTACTATGAGGTTCGCATCCTGGCTTCTCAGGAACTGCCTGAGGATGTTGCCACCGGCACCGCCTATTCCCACCACGCAGGGCTTCATTTTATCCTCTCCCGCAAGGCGATTCGTATAGGCAGGACATCCGCAGATGTCAGCGAATGGATCGAAAAGGGATTCGCACTCATGTCCTCATCTCCTCTATGTAGCCCTTTATAATAGGCAGCAGCAGGAGAACCAGTGATATCAGAAGGCTTCCGTATCCTACGTACCAGTAGAATGGATTTGTCTGTGGATAGATGGTCCCAAGGTAAACAGAACAAGCTATCGATGCCAGCAGAAATAAGGGCGCAAGAAGCGTCAACTGCTTGAGCTGCACAGATATCTGATAATAGCTGTAGCATTGTGGCACGAAAAGCACTACGAGTATTCCGGGGATTATCACAGCCCCGCCGAAATAGAAGAGCCCGAAGCTGTCCGAGGCCACCTGAGGGACCTTGAAATAGTTCCATGTCCCCAGGACGTCAGGGGTCAGGAAGTAGAGGAAGGCGAAGGCTACCAGGAACAGCAGCCACGAGAAGAGCATCATCGTGTTGAAGTTCGATCCCTGGGGCATGCGCAGAGCTGCCATAAGATCTTTCCTCTTGAATGCGCTGTTCGATGTCTTCCTGATACGGCCTGTGACTCGCTCGAAATAATGCATGTGAATGATCAGGCCCAAGATCAGCAGCCCCACCATGATGGCGAGCAGGGGCATCCCGGGCACATCCTGGCTCATCTGTAGAACCTCCTCTCGACGAGGATGCTGGCCAGGAATGCTAATAGAAGCAGGGCGAGGATATTCCCGAGGCCGAGGCCCGAGATCAATTCGTATCTCACGAGCTTGGCGTTGAGCGGCTTGCTCCCCTCCCCGAGAGACTGAGAGCCTTGGTTCTGGTCGTACTCCGAGTACTCGAATATGTAGCTGTAGGTCTGATTTGCGTCCTCGACGCCGAAGGGCTTGACATCGAAGGATACTGTGGATTCGTTGTTGGTCAACGTCACGACTTTTGACCCTGTCGACTTGTGGGGATTGGCAGGCGTGGATGTGAATAGAGATACAGTCACGGGGACCGAAGGCTCCGTCGGATCCTGATTCTTCATATTCAAGCTGAAGTTATAGCTCTCCCACCAGTACTGGTTTGCATCCTCGGGGGTAACCGTCGGCTTGTCCACCCAGATTGTCACGCTCTTTCTCAGCCTCGGACCATCCTCGATTGATGTGTTGTTGACTGCAATCCCATCGCTGAATGTGTAGTAGTAGGTGAAGTTCTTGCCCGAGTCAGCCTTGTCAAAGAAGCCGTACTGGTTTGCCGCGAAGCTCACCCCTTTGCCGGGCATGGTTATCTGGGTCTCATTCCTCAGCTCACTCTTCTTGTCGTCTAGAAGATGAAGGGTGACATTGACCAGGTCTCCGTCAGGATCTGTCACATTGACGAAGTAGTTTATGGGATCATTGAACCTCGGGCGCTCGGGTGCCTGAAGAGTCATATTCGTGAGCTCTGGCTGCCTGTTGATTATATCCAGCGTGAGGGCTTCAGATTGCCATTCATTCTTTCCGTCGCTGACGTGCAGCCTCAAAGCCACGGGCCCCACCCTCTTCAGGTCGCTGAAGGATGTGAGCTCTGGAAATGTGGTGGAAGAGAGGTTCTTGCCGTTAACCACCTCATACTCGCCGTTCATGATCATTTGAGGAACTGAGTTCACCTTGCGAAATGCCTTCTCCCCAGGCTCCATGACCTCAAGATCTATGTACAGGACCCTTCGTATCTCAATTGGGTTCGGGTTTCCAACTGTAGCTATTATCCTGAAATTGTCATTCCTTGTCAGGGTCTTGTTATCCGGCTCTATCGCCAGGCCCATGGTGAAATTCTTCGTATCGTAATTCTTTGTGACGAAGGGCTCTATGTAGAGAAGCTTCTTCAGCTCTTCGAGCTTCGGGTTGCTCTGGCTCTTCGCATCCTTCACAGCCTTGAGAAGGTTGTCTATGCTCGTTTGCCTCGAGCCGCCACCTCCACCGCCACCCGAACTCGCTCCGCCTCCGCCCAGGACTCCGCCGCACTGGGCCGCCATGGGAAGGATCAGCAGAAGAATCAATAGAAGGGCTAGAATCCTCTTCATGTCTCCTCCCTCAAGGCCTCGAACTCATAGGCGTAATACCTCGGATATGCCTTCCATGTCAGATTTGTCCAGTTTTGAGACGCAGACTCATAGATTCTCCTATCCTGATGAAGCTGCCAATTGTTGTTGTCTTTGGTATAAGCAAGAGCTATTGTTATATTTTGAAGCGATGATCGCACCTCTACCTGGTAGGTTATCTTCGTGCCTATCTCAGTGGCGCTCTCGTTTCTCAGGTTGACATCGATGTTGGGGCCTGGAAACTCACCCAGCACTATGTCATTGGATATGAATCTGTACTTCGTCTCTCCCAGGAAGGGCCCACTGAAGAGGTTCGCCGTGTTGACTGTGTAGCTCAGATTTGCCATCCCATGCTCATAGGTTTGCAGGCCCCCATAGAGCCATCTCTTGGCCACTGGATCATACACCTCAAGCCTTATCGCCACAGGTCCATTTACCTGTGACCCATTTATCTGCACAGTGTATGTGTAGGTGTAAAGGCTTGAAATTGAGCCGCTCAGTGGATTGGTGAAATATAAAGATGCATTGAAGGGCTGGACGGTCGCGTTTTCGATCTCTATGGGTACGATCTCGGGACCTGGATAGCTATCCGACTCATCCTTCGTGGTGCTGATGGGCTTGTCGGAGCCCGGGTAATAGATGCTGAAGTAGTAGTTAGATGATCCTCTTGTGTCGGGGTTCTCTGTCAGGCGAATATTTGGCCAGGCAAGGCGCTGCCAGCTGGAGATGTTCTCGTAGGGCACGATGCCCGCAGACCTGTACGTCCTGCTGTCCAGATCCCATACGCTCAGCTCCACATTGAGCTTCTTCTCAGCCCTGAAATCCAGAGCGTAGGCAAAGCGGCTCTCGGGCAGGCCCCTCTCAGGGCTCACGCTGGCATTCCTGTAGGTGTAGTTCGCTGGCCAGGAGGGTCCTCCATAGACATCCGACTCCTTCCTGCCTGCGAATTTGTAGTATGCCGTGTTGAAGTCGAAGCCCAGAGAGATATTGTCCCAGACGAGCTTCTGCCAGGAGCCGACTTTGGTGTAGTTCATGCTTCCCTTTTTCGTCCAGGGGCCGCTCTTTGAAGGCGCTACCTCTATCAATATGCTGTCATTGGAGTTGGACTGTGCCTCTACCTCGTAGGAGTAAGCTGTCTCATTGGTCCCCTTCAGAGGAGTGACGCCTTCATTCCTGAAAGCCTCGAAGGGCTTGAGTATCCTGGGATGGCCCTCGTAGTCCTCCACCACGATGGGTGATCCTATGAACTGGGTTATCCTCAGGCGGTACCATGCCTTGTCCCAGATGCCAGTCTCATTTTTGTCCGATACCCATCTGCCGAAATCCCCCTGCTTCATCTCCGGGGACTGGAGGTTGAGATCAAAGCGGAAGTCCTTCGCTTCTCCTGGCTTCAGATAGAGGCTCTGATCCTCGACTGTGAAATCCTTGGATATTGACGCGTCTTCAACATCTGGACCGACCTCCAGTTCTATCTTCTTTATAGCCATGGCATTGGTCGGCTGGATATGAATGACATACGAGATGGTCCTGCTCGCCTCCAGGGGTTCAGCCGCCGCTCCTCTCTGCTCGAAGAAGACAGAGGCGACATCCTGAGACTGCGCTGTGAAGACGCTCAACATAAGTGCTATCGAGAGGCAAAAAACCACCTTTGGTAAGGCCATTCCACTCACATCCACTATTCGTCCTCAATCGGTGAACATATTTAATTCTAACGTTTATGGACGAAATGATTATTTAAATATAAAATATAAAATTAGTTTGTTTTAGTAGCTCAAATCAGATCCCAAGCGCCTTGCTCGCAGCCTCGACCCCGGCGCCTCTCTGCGGCAGCCGGTCCTCCTTGGCCAGCACCAGCTCGAGGGTCTGGATGGTCTGAAGGATATCGCTCGTGGAGCAGACGCCCATGGTGCCGATCCTGAAGATCTTGCCCTTCAGCTGCTCCTGGCCCCCTGAGACGACGACGCCCTGCTTCTTCATGCCGCCGCGCAGCTTGTCATCGCTGATGCCTGTGGGCATCTTCATGGCGGTGACTGTGTTGGAGTAGTGAGTGTGCTCATTCACCTTCGGGAAAAGCTCGATCTCAAGCGCCTTGGCAGCCGCCCTGACAGCCTCAGCCTGCCTGGCAGTTCGCGCCCGCCGTGCCGCGAAGCCCTCATCTGCAGCCATGTGAAGCGCCTCCTGCAGGGCATAGAAGAGGGGAACCGCCGGTGTGTAGGGAGTCTGCGCAGGGCTCTTCCTGGCGCTCTTCAGGTGTGCCTTGAGGTCTGCATAGTAGCTGGCGCTCTTGGGCAGCATCCTCTCCTCCGCCCGAGGCGATGTTGAGACGACCGCCAGCCCCGGAGGCACAGCAAGCGCCTTCTGGGAGCCTGTGATGGCGATGTCGATGGACCACTCATCAGTCTGGAACTCGTTGCCGCCAATCGATGAGATGCCGTCCACGATGAATATGGCGTCGTGCTTTCGGGCCAGATTGCCCACCTCCTTCGCAGGGTTGGTCAGGCCGACGGAGGTCTCGTTGTGGACCATGGCCACTGCCTTGGCCCCCTCTTCGAGGGCTGCCGCCACCTTGTCCAGGTCGAAGGGAGTGCCCCAATCGAACTTCACAGGAACCACCCGGCCGTACCTCTCGCCTATCTCGGTGAACCTCTCGCCGAACTTGCCATTGGAGATGGTGACGATGGTATCATCCCGGCCGATGATGCCCGCCACAGCGGCGTCCATGCCCACAGTGCCGCTGCCCGTCATCACGACTATCTCGTTCTTCGTCTCGAAGAAATCCTTGAGAAGCGCCCGGCAATCGCTGTAGATGGCACCGAACTCGCCGCTCCTGTGGCTGATCATGGGCCTGGACATGGTTCGCAGCACTCGCGGCGCGACCTTGACAGGCCCTGGAATCATCAATAGTGTGTCCTCTATGTCCATCTGATCCCTTCTCTTAATCATTTCTAACTTCTGGGCGGCCTATATAAAACTAGCTTTTATACGCTGCGCCGTGGCCCATGAATGCCTGGAGCACTCAGGAAGCTCCCCCTTCTCCTTGACCCAGGAGCTGAGAAACTCGATGGTGTCTGAATCATGGGGATAACCGCTACCGATCTTGCAGCCGAGAGAGTGTTCCAGCTCCCGCACGGATGCGTCTCTTTTCACCTTCGCCAGGATGGAGGCGGCGGATACGACCTTATGGCGCTCATCAGCCTTATGCTCGGCTATCAGGAGCATCTTGGTCTTGCTGGCGCTCCTGACACGTTCAGCGAACCTTGAGGCGTCCACGTCGGCTGCATCAAGGACTGCCCTGTCGGCCTGCAGCTTCGCCACCACCTGGGCATAGCTTTGGACCATGATATCGTTCATGGTCATCACCTGGCGCAGCTCGTCTATAACCCTCGGCGAAACCTCAAGGATGTACTGATCTGCTGCGATCGCATTGATCTTTCTCGCCAGGACCTCCCTCTTGGCGGGAGAGAGCTGCTTTGAGTCCCTGACACCGAAGGCTGCGAGGTCGAAGAGCCTCTCCTCATCTATCACGAGGCCAGCGACAAACATCGAGCCCACGACAGGGCCTTTGCCTGCCTCATCGGCGCCAAGGAGGAGCATGAGTGCTGTTATTCAGATGGATCTATTTCTAAGTGTGGGTGGCAGTGCAGATAAAATATAGCTAGCACAGTCACCTGGCGAACCTGATATTCTTCGGATTGGCTTTCAGCTCTTCAGGCAAATCGCTCTTCCCTTATTACTTCCATGCCTGGCGGCCCCTCAATACCATGAATAGCTGCCTCTTTTCTACTAACGAGGCGAGGTCGAGCCTCGGATGAGCCCGGAGGATACGCTTAGCCGGGCGCGACTCGATAAAGCTCCTCTATATCGACTTCCTGGCGGCATGCCTGATGGTCAGGCACAATCACCTCATATGTTCTCTAGACCCGTCTCGCCCTCTTGACCATCTTCCTGTAAAAATAGGTGAACATGTTTCCCACGAAGAACCTGGGCGGCGTTCTCTTCCCCAGGATCTGTGTCCGCCCCTTCCTGATCGCCTCCAGCACCTCCTCTGCGTCCTCTGCCTCGATCTCAGTCACACCGAGGCCCACAGTCTCTGCGAAGTGCGAGTCGCTCCCGGCCACCATCGGCATCTTTCGCCTCTTTGCCTCGAACCTAGCCCTACCGTTGGCGAGGCCGAAGATGTGCTTGGAGTTATAAACCTCCACTGCATCGGCATCAGGAATCCTGCCGAGGGCGTGCCTGAAGGGATGGTATGGATGCGGGACGTCGGCTATTCCCCCTAGCTCGTGCGCTCTCTCTATCGTCTCCTCAGGGCTCATCCTTCTCTGCGGCGGCTCCTCGACGCCCAAGACCAGCAGATGCCCCTCAGAGGTGCTTACCTCGACCCCCGGAATGAGTATCAGGTCGAGCTTCTTGTCTCTGATGTATCTTCTCGCCGCAGGGATCCCCTTCATGGTGTCGTGATCCGTGATGGCGATGCCGTCGAGGCCTCTCCTCCTGGCCGCCTCGATGATCTCCTTCACGTCCGCGTGGCCGTCCGAGAAGTTAGAATGAATGTGGAGGTCGAACTTCATGTCCGTCTCCTCCTAATTTTTCTCCGGAGCGGTTATAAAACCTTTGACGGCCCCGGCTGCTGCCGTGGCGGGCGATGCCAGATAAACCGACCCGCCTTTGCCCATTCTTCCGGGGAAGTTGCGGTTCGATGTGGACAGACAGACCTCTCCATCCCCCAGGACGCCCATGTGCGCCCCAAGGCACGGCCCGCAGCCTGGCGGGCCGATCATAGCACCCGCCTCGACTAGGATCGCGATGATGCCCCTCTTCAGGGCCTCCATCAGGACCTCTCTTGAGGCTGGGATGACCAGCGTTCGCACTGCGACCTTGCAGCCCTTGATGATCCGCGCTGCCATCTCCAGGTCCTCCAGACGGCCATTGGTGCATGTGCCGATGAGGACCTGGTCGATCCTCGTCCCCTCGAAATCCGAGACGGGCCGCACATTGTCCACCCTTGTGGGAAACGCGATCTGAGGCTCAAGGTCACTTACGTCGTACTCTATATCTGAGTCGTAGGAATCGGGATCTGAGAAGGCTGGAGAGTACGCTTCCTTCGCCCTCCCCCGCAGGTAGGCGTCCGTCTTTTCATCGGGCGGGACTATGGCCGCCTTTGCCCCCATCTCGACGCCCAGGTTGCACAGCGTCATCCTGCCCGAGATGCTCAGGTTCTCGATGGCCTGTCCCGTGTACTCGACCGCCTTGTAGGTGGCACCATCTGCCCCAAGATCGCCTATGATCTTCAGTGCGATGTCCTTGGCAGAGACACAGGGCTTGAGATCTCCCTTGACAGTTATCCCTATCGTCTGGGGAACCTTGAACCAGAGACGCCCGCAGGAGTAAACCTCCGCCATATCAGTGGCCCCAAGGCCCGTGGCGAAGGCCCCGAAGGCTCCGTATGTGCAGGAGTGCGAGTCCGCACCGACGATCAGCTTTCCAGGCAGGGCGAAACCCTGCTCGGGCAAGACCTGGTGGCAGACGCCAGTTCCGCACTCGAAGAAGTTGGAGATCCCTTGCACACTGACCCACTCCCGAACCTCCTTCTGTAGCGTTGCAGCGACGTCGGTGTTCGCAGGAATCTGGTGGTCGAAGGGAACAATGATCCTCTCAGGGTCCCAGACCCTCTCGGAGCCCATCTCCTTGAAGGACTTGATGGCCAGGACGGATGTCCCGTCGTGGGACATCGCATAGTCAATGCTCGCCTCGACAATCTCCCCCGGCTCCAAGATCACCTCTGAGCCCGACGCCCTGGTGAAGACCTTCTGGCTTATGGTCGCCATTTCTTCTCTTCTTCTCTATTTCTCCGTGGCTGATAATCCTGCCCCTTTCCTCTCTTCCCTTCGCGTGAACGAGATCCTCGCGCGAAGCCGCGAGATCAAGGCAGGCTGTTCCAGTTAGCTTCGCTTGCACTGGATCTCGTCGGAAGATGGCATCATGTAGGCGATATCCTCCGCGGGATGCCTGTACAGCCTCGCTCCCAGGCGCTTCTGGTCCAGGATATGCCCTATCAGGCCGATGCTCCTTCCGAGGGCGAAGAGCCCATTCAGGTAGCCGAGCCGCACGACCTCGTCTATCTCCTCCTTGGTGAAGGCCCCGCAGGACGACATCAGGTCCAGGAAGAGAATTCCAATGCAGCCGTCCACATTCAGGATCAGATTCCCCTTCTTCGCAGTCGTCAGCTGCTCTACCTGAATGGCGTAGTTCAGAAGCTCAGTGCTCGGGAAGTTCCTCTTGGCATACCCTATCAGAAGCTGTACTCTCTTGTCAGGGTTCTTGACGCTCTTGATCTTGTGCCCGATGCCCGGGATGTTTATGCCCTTCTTCTTCATCTCATTTACGAACTGCTCGGGCGAAAGGCCGCTCTCACGGGCGCTCTTGAACTCTCGCGCTGCGTCATCGATGGCCCCTCCGAAGCGAGGACCGATGGTCAGGAGGCCGCTGCATAGCGACGAGATGAGATCCTTCCCTGCACAGGAGGCGACGATGGCATTATGGGCTCCTGATACTGCAGGGCCGTGATCCGCCACAATCTGCAGCACCAGCTCTATGAACTGGGCTGCGTAGTCTGGCAGCTCCTTCTTGAACCACAGAAGGCCGATGACGCCACCGATGCCCATCCTCTGATCCAGCACGTCGGATAGCCTCTTGCCAGCGTACAGCAGCTCCTCGCCGCGGTCGTCCGTGATGGTGCAGATGAATGTGGTGGGCCTGCGGATGGCTCCTGTGGCGAGAGCCTTGCTGTAATCCAGGGGCAGGCGCGGAACCTCGGGCTCGACGACGTCCTGAACCTCACCTTTCGCCTTCAGAATCCCATAGACCTGCGCAATCACTTTGCCGTAGTCGTCGAAGGTGCATGGCACATAGGCTCCTGCCTCGCGAAATGCATCGTTTTTGGCCTGGGCGGTCTCCTTCTTAGTGTCCGCCTTCGCCCCGGCATGCCCGAACTGCACGCTTGCAGGCAGCACAGGCGAGCAGGTGCCCGTCACCCAAGCGACGAGCGGCTTCTTGATCTTGCCCTCTTTCAGAGCCGCGATGATCCTGTACTCATCCTCCCCGCCCAGCTCCCCGAGGCACGCTATCATCTTGATCTCGGGGTTCCTCTCGTACCTGAGGATGTGGTCCAGCATCGTCGAGCCTGGATATCTGTCCCCACCGATGGCCACACCCTCGTAGATTCCACTGGAGTTGCGGGAGATGATGTTGAATGCCTCGTTGAGCATGCCGCCTGACTTCGAGACAAAGCCCACGCAGCCTGGGCGGTAGAGCCTGGAGGCTATGATGTTATCGATGGTGCCTGCGGTATTCCCTATCCTGAAGGCTCCTGCAGCCATGCCGCCCACTGTGGCTGGACCTAGGATCATCTTCTCAAGCTTCCTGGCAGTGGCTGCCATCACCCTTGACTGACGCTCAGGAACGCCCTCAGCGATGACTGCGACTGTGCCGATCGTAGGCACCTCCAGGGCCTCCATGGTAGTCTCGAATGCTGAGCGATGGGATGCGAAGTTTACCATCACGTCCGCCTCGGGATGCGCCTTCGCGGCCGCCGCAGTGGTCTTGTACATGGGCAGCAGGATCTCCTTCGTTCCCCAGAATGCCTTGTGGATTCCTGCTCGATTGGGGTTGATGACGGCGGAGATGCTGGGGACCTCCCGCTTGCAGATATAATCGAAGTCGAGCATTCGCTGGATGGCATTGGTCTGGTAGCCGTAGATCAGGGCGCGGGTGTTCCTGTCGAATAAAACATAGCCCTTCCTGCTCATGAGGACGCACCTCCCAAGGCCAGGGGAACTATGCGAGTCATGTGCGTCTCAGGCCCGTACACCTCTATAGGAACTCCCAGCATCTCTCCCAGATCCCGCATCAGCTTCAGGCCGACCTCGTAGTTGGGGCCACCACGCCGAACATAGATCTTGACTCCCGATGCCTTCAGCTTCTCCTGGTATTCCTTGAGCGCCATGACAACGCCCTTGAAGGTGTTGGCCACGTCTGTGAAGTTGGCGATGGCACCTCCGATGAGGAGCACCTTTCCCCTCGGGTGCCTCTCGCGCGTCATCAGATCGAGAATTGTCCTTGTGTAGTGGTAGGTCTCCTCTGTGTTGGGGTCCCCGCTGTACTCGCCGTAGTTGGCCATCTCAGAGGCGTTGCCCAGATCGCAGATGGTATCTGCGAAGATGACGCTCGCGCCGCCCCCTGCCACCATAGTCCAGACCCGGCCATTGGGGTTGAGGATGGTGAGCTTCAGGGAGGCTCCCGTCTTCGAGTCGAGATCCTTGATGAACAGCTCCTCCCTGGAGAGCCTTCTGCCGAAGGGCTCGGGAAACTCGATGCCCTGCCAGCGCTTTCTCTGCCAGTACTCCTCGGCATCGTCGAGCTTTGCGACCATGTCGAGGGGAACTATGGCCCCATCCTGAAATGTGAAGGGGTTGATCTCTATGTATGTGAAGCCCGTCTCAGCATAGAACCTGTAAAGGGCCCTGAGGAACCTCTCTATCTGGTCCAGCTTCTTCTCGCCGAGTGCCGCGGGAAGCTGGGATCTGATGTCTGGGCTCTTTATCCCCTCCAGGATGTCCACGTGAATCTGCACGACTCTGTCCCAGCTCTCCTCGACGCCGACTCCGCCCTCTGTGGAGAAGAAGATGTTGTCGCCGTCCCTGTCAGAGCTTATGGCCACGTAGAACTCCTCCTTGTGGGGTATGAAGCGCTCTATCAGGAAATGGGTCAGCCTGCCGCTCGTGCCTCCCACCACAACCTCTGCTCCCATATTTTCCTTGAGGTACTTCTTCACCCCTTCCCAGGAAGCATCCAGAAGCACAAGCCCGTGCTTGCCCCTCTTTCCGAAGAGCTGGTCGGGCTTGACGACAAGCCTCCCCGTCTTAAGCCAGGGGTTCGCTGCCGCAAGCGCTTCCAAATCCGTCTCGGGACCCACCAGGGCCACTTCGCCCTTATAGGAGAAATCATTGAGGTACTCGGGAAGGTATCTGGCCAGCATCCTCTTCGCATCGTATTCCCTAATGCCTCTCTGTGCCATGTCCAAAACCACCTTCGCCGCCCTAATGCTTTTCTTATTTACAAACCTTTCCAATGGCCAAGCCTTTCATTCAAGGCAAATATAAAATAGACGAAAGGGTGCCTGGGATTCATGCAGTGTCCAGAGTGCGGAAAATGTCCCGTTCTTCCGGCAGAAGAAGTCCTGGCAGGGATGAGCGAAGTTTACATGGCCTGCCAGGACTGTTCACCTGAGCCGAATCTCGACAAGGGCAGGCCCCTGCGGGAGCTTCTGCGCGATGCAGAGCGCAGGGGCATGAGGGCAAAGGCTGAGGCACCGGGAGCAGCCAGGTGCGGCTCCTGCGGCAAGGCACCGCTGGATGCGGTGATGTTCGAGGTCATGCTTGTCCTGCAGGAATTCGGGCTGCGCAACGAGGGGGATGCCCTTCGGAGCGTCGGAACTCCCCTCATAGTCTTTGGCTATCCACTCGCCTTTCCGCCGCGCCTCGGGCCACGCAGCCTGATAATCGTTGGCGAGCAGCTCACAAAGGAGGCTGCGGAGGCGATGACGAGCCGCATCCCCGAGATCAAGGGCGTCATCCTGAGCCGCGGGGACGTGCCCGGCCTGAAGGATTATTCTGCCGGTCCGAGGGAGAACTCTCTTCTCTCAGGATGCGACCTGCGGGCGGACGTGGTCCAGAGCATCTTCGGTGAGCTGATAGTATACAAGAGCCAGGCGAAGATTCACATCGAGTTTCCAAGGCAGAACGCCCCGAAGATGATGATCCTGGAAGAGCTCTCCTTCAAGGGCAGGATCGACGAGGTCGTGGACGGGCTCGCGGGCCCTGGAACCCTCGGGCTGATGTGCGTCCTGAGCGGCGCGCGGCGCGTTGTGCTGAACGACGCCTGGCTCCCCGCCGTGCGAAATATCCTCCTCAACCTGGAGGCCAATCGGAAGATCCTGGGGATCGATGAGATCGAGCATCCGGAGGCACCGACAGATGCCGTGGGCCAAGATCCTGTGCTCGTCGCCCGTGCCAGTGGTGCCTGCGAGATTGAGGTCTATCATGGCGATCTGACGAGGCTCTTCACGAGGGCAAAGCCCGCCAGCCTCTGCCTGATCGACCATTTTCCCGGATCAAGGACGAAGGAGCTGGTGGACGCCTGTCGCTGCTGCGGCAATGTGGTAGTAATATAGGTAAAACATAAAGTAATATAAGCAAAAGTAATATAAACAAAAGCAGTATAAGCAAAAGAATATAAGAAAAGAAACTATAAGCAAAAGTAATATAAATTAAATTATATAATAACATTTAATATATAAACACCGATAAAACAATGCTTAAAAGAAGCCGATGGGACAGCGCGGATTCGAACCGCGGTCCAAGAGTCCCAAACCCTCGAGGATAGACCAGGCTACCCCACTGTCCCAAAAGAACGCTCTCTACAGGACCAAGGTCCTTAAAAGCCTTTTGCTAGGCGATTGTTCGCCACGGCTGCAAGTGAATCATGGTTTATCTTCTTGACCAGATAGGCGGTGGCAAGCCCGCCCGCAGCCGTCAGGAGCCAGAGCTGTATGAGCCTGATGAGAATCGTGGCAGCTACCGCATTTGATACTGGCACGCCGATGGCCGCAAACAGAGTGCTCATGACTATGTCCACCAGGCCGACTCCGCCAGGCAAAAACAGCGGCAGCATCTGGAGGAATATCATGACGGCGTAGACTGCGAAGATCGCTCTCAGAGGGACCGAGAGTCCCATAGATCTGAAGACTATGACCGCGACGAGGGTCATCGAGAGCCAGCCAGCCACCGCCCAGAAGGTGCTGATGAAAAGGGTTCTCTTGTGCTCTGCCAGCATCTTCATGGACTGGCGGAAGTTGCCCATGATGCTGCCGCACTGTATTCTGTCCACATGAACGTGAAAGATACTCTCGATGTAGTCGATGAGGGTGAAGGTGATCCTCTCCAGCCAATCATCTGCAAAGCAGATCCCGAAGAATGCTGCGTTGAGGAAGAGCAGGATGAGGGTGATCGCTGAGCAGGTCGCGAGAGCCCATGCCGGGGCGTCCGTGGCGAGATCTAGATATATCAATCCTATTGCGGTGCCGAGGAAGAAGGGGATGGCGGTGATGATCCTCGTGGCCGCCACAGTGGCAGACGATCTGTCGATTCGCGAGCCACCATCCAGCTTTTCCAGGAAATAGATGCGAGCAGTCTCGCCCGAGAAGCTGCCCGAGGGTATGAGGTTGTTCATGAAGACGCAGGACATGTAGATCAGGAAGATGTCCTGGATAGGCACCTTGTAGTCGAACTTGCGGGCGATGGCCTGCCACGCCAGGGCGTCGCAGAGCACCCCTGTCAGCGCCAATCCCACCCCAAGGGAGAAGATGAGCAGATTGACGCTCTTGAGGCTGCCGACCACATCCTGAAAGCCCACATAATAGAGGTAAAGGAAATAGGCACCCATGCCCAGGACTATTAAGGCTATCGATTTTCCAGGGCGAACCGTGGGTAGCTCTATCTCGTTGGTCACAAATTGACGAAGGCCACAGATGGTTAAAAATATTCCGTTTGGTCGGGTTCCATCCGGCTTCAGATCCGGGCAGACAAGATCAGAGTTCGCACCGTATCACAAGCTTTTTAAATACATCATTTGTAGGGAAGCTCATGGGAAAGACAGGAAGCGTTGAATGGGTCAAGATAAGGGGAAGAAAAGGCCAGGTCAGGCAAGTGACGAAGGCCGAGACCGTTTACAAGAAGCCCGGCCCTCTGCAGAAATATACGGCAGCAGGCTCAAGGATCAAGAAGATAAAGAGATCGGCCAAGGCGACACAAGTCAGGACATGATCGTCCTATTGTGGGAGCCGAGCAGGCTTTAGCGGCTGGTTTCTGTCTAGAGCCCTCAAGCGTGCATCAGAAATAAATAGAATAAGACTCAATAATATCATTGAGGTGCTGGGAAGGGAATAGCCATCACCCGTCTAAGCGGGTGTCCCATCAAAAGGGATGACCTGGGCGACCTTATCCTCGCGCCTCACCTGGAATGTTTTTCGGTGCTCAGGTCTGGTTTCTATCTCCCCTTGTAGCCATCTTTGTGGAGCACCGAAGGGAGAATCCTCTCAGGGCTTTATGAGCCATTCAGATCTCCCTGTAATGGGCCGCTGCCCTGTAGGCTGCCAGGAGAAAGCCGTAAAGCGTCGGCCCGATGAAAACTCCCATGATCCCCACCACGAATATGGGCGCTGTGTAGGCAAGGACTGTGACTATTGGGTGAATCCTTGCGCTTTTGAGGGCCAGATGTGGGCGGATCACGTTTTCCGGTATCACCATCAGGACGATCGTTCCGAATACGAGGATCACCAGGCTCATGGTCAGTTGCCCGAGCAGCAGATAATAGATGGCCATGGGGACGAAGACGAAAGGTGGACCCACGAGAGGTATCAGAGTGAAGACGGCGACCAAGGCCCCGAGCACTAGGGGATACGGTATGCCAAGAAGGTAAAAGCCCACAGCCGCAAGAACTCCGCTGAGCATCGACGTCGTGAAGTAGACTGTGAATAGTGTCGTGTAGATGCTGTTCAGCTCTTGAAGGAAATAATGGACAGCACTCCTTTTCGTCTCAGGCAGGAGTTCTACAGCCTTCTTCACGAAGGCACTGCCATCGATCAGGATGTAGTAGGTGAAGAAGATGGCCACTATCGCCTGGGCGAACAGGGCGGGCACATTGGAGGCGAAAGAGGCCAGCTCGCCCTCTGCGATCGGGGAGAGGTAGAAGGCGATGGTGGCAGGGATATCCCCGATCTCCTTTACGTACTGATAGATCAGACCGGGGAGGATGTTCTGAAGCCATATGTTGAGGTCGTTTGAGACCGTGGAGAAGCGGATCTCCGAGAGCGCCCCCGATTCGACGAGGTTTGAGATCTCCACCAGCAGAACACCTGTCAGTCCGAGGATCACAGCCAGGATTAATATCAGCATCACCATCATGGAGAGCAGGGATGAGATCTGGCCGTGTTTGGTTACCCTGAATAAGAGGGCATAGACGGGCTTCAAGAGGAAGACCAGCACTATGCTCAGGAGGATGGTGGATAGAAATTCCTTTGTCAGGTAAACTGTGACCAAAAAGACGAGAAAGACGATTGCTACGGCTGCAATGTCAAATCGTCGGCCTGAATCCATGAGGGTGACTCATCGTGAGAGGGAAATAAACCTTTCTCCTAAAATTCAAAAGCTGAGGATCTTAACGGCTGATGCTGCTCGATCTCGGCCACCATTCAGCATTCCCCATCTGAGCCTGCATCAGACCAGAATCAAAGGGCACCAGGAAGGCTTCTTGCCATGCAGCCGCAAAATCCATCGCATCAAAGGCAGCCAGGCTTCGCCGATCTAAAACTCTGCCTGGGAGAGGGCATCCCCGCATCCGCAGGACCTCTCAGCCGGAAGGCTCTGTGCTGCTCGGGTGATCACCTCTTTCACTACTTCACCGCACTTATCCATCAGCTCTGCGATCTCAGAGACTACCAGGGGCCTCTCGCCCTCCAGACCGCAGGCAGGATTGGTGACTATGCAGAGCGATGCATAGCATACTGCAGCCTCCCTTGCCAGGACCACCTCAGGGTAGCCCGTCATGCCCACCACATCCCCGAACTGCCTCATCATCCTGATCTGGGCAGGGGACTCGAGGTGCGGCCCCTCAGAGCAGACGTAGACGCCCTCCTGGACGCTTTGGCCCAGAGTGCGCACCGCATCAGCCAGAGCGCCTCGCAGCTGTGGACAGTAGGGCCTGCTCATATCGACATGCACCGCCCTCTCCTCATAGAACGTGTTTGTCCGGGACTTGGTGAATTCGACGAAATCCGAAGGCAAAAAGAAGCTCCCGGGGGCATGACCTGCCATGCTGCCCACTGTGTTGGTGGAGATGATCCGCTTGGCCTCGCAAGCCTTTGCGGCGGAGATTATCGCCCTGTAGTTGATCCTGTGGGGGGGAAGATGAGCATCTCCGTGGCGGGAGATGAAGACGCACCTATGTCCTTTGAGCAGGGTGAATGTCACGGGGACCCTGCCGTAGGGGGTATCTATCTCGTCGTCCAGCCCGTCCAGGCCGAAGCCCACTCCTCCGATCACTGCAATCTCGGCGCTCATGAAAATACACAACCATCGATGAACATATGCCGCGCATAATCAATCCAAGCGGCAAGGTCTTGGTTTATGTGGGCCTTTTAGCTCCTGCCGGCCTTCATAGCCCTCTTCCAGACCTCATCATAGCCGTCCAGCGACTCGATCTGATCATGGATCTCGATGCGGTGCTGAACATTGGCAGCGCGAAGCCTCTTCTCCATGGACAGGCGCAGCATCTCCTGGCCCTCCTCGCGCAGCCGTTCCGCCTCCTGCCACAGGGTTTCCGCGAGTCCTGCATTGCTTGGCCTCTTTTCGACAGACTCCCTTCGAAGCACTGCCTCTCTCTCAAGAGCCGCATCATGCTCATCCCGCAGGCGCTTTGATTCTGCGAGAAGCTCCTC
This sequence comes from Methanosaeta sp. PtaU1.Bin060, assembly GCA_002067365.1. Taxonomy (GTDB): domain Archaea; phylum Halobacteriota; class Methanosarcinia; order Methanotrichales; family Methanotrichaceae; genus Methanothrix. The sequence goes on from MVRK01000046.1 coordinate 34,570, forward strand.
CACCTCGCGGCTCATCTCTTCCACGCTTCTCGTGACCAGGTCCTTCTCAGAGAACATCTCATCATCCTCCGGAAATAGCTCTCTCCTCCAGCATCTTCAGGAAGATATCGTGGAACCTCAGATCATCTGTCAGCTCGGGATGAAATGCCAGAGCCATGATGCTATTTTGCCGGGCTGCCACGATGTTTTCACCGACGCGAGCCAGCACATCTACGCCCTCTCCGACGCGAACTATCGCGGGTGCCCTGATGAACACAGCCCTGTAGGGTCGATCGAAGCCCTTCACATCGAGGTCCGCCTCAAAGGACTCCCTCTGGGGGCCGAAGGCGTTTCTTCCGATCCTCGTGTCCATGAGACCGAGGGGCTTTACCCTCATCTCGCCCTCGATCTCCCTTGAGACGAGCACCAGTCCCGCACAGGTCGCGAGAAGAGGCACCCCAGCATAGACCGCCTTCTTCAGCTCTTCGGCCATCTCCGAGCTGGCGAGCTGCTTTGAGATGGTGGTGCTCTCGCCTCCTGGCAGAACAAGGCCGTCGCAGCCCGGGATGATTCCGGGAGTCCTGACGGCCTGCACCTCTCCTTTGCCCTGCAGGGCCCTCTCCATCGCCAGGACGTGCTCGGAGACGTCCCCCTGAAGAGCTATGACGCCTATCCGAAGCACTTACCAGCCCCTCGTCTGCAGCGCCTCAGCCTCCGGAATGCTGGCGGCGTCGAGGCCCTTCATGGCGGCTCCAAGGCCCTTCGAGACCCTGGCCAAAAGCTGCGGATCATCATAGTGATGAACCGCCTGAACAATGGCCTGGGCCATGGCAGCCGGGTTCTCTGACTTGAAGATCCCGGAACCGACGAAGACTCCATCTGCCCCAAGCTGCATCATGAGGGCGGCATCAGCGGGCGTGGCCACGCCACCCGCCGCGAAGTTGACGACGGGCAGGCGCTGAATCCTGGCGGACTCGGCCAGCAGATCCAGGTCCACCTCGATCTCCCGCGCTGTCTTCATGAGCTGCAGCTCGTCCATGCCCTTCAGGCTCCTGATCTGGCCCATGATCTGGCGCATGTGCAGCACTGCCTGGCTCACGTCTCCAGTGCCCGCCTCGCCCTTCGTCCTGATCATGGCAGCGCCCTCCTTGATGCGCCGCAGAGCCTCGCCGAGGTTTCTGGCACCGCAGACGAAGGGTATCGTGAATTTCGTCTTCTCTATGTGAAACTCGTCCGCAGGAGTGAGAACCTCTGACTCGTCCACCATGTCAACTCCAACGGCCTCCAGGATCTGAGCCTCCACGAAGTGGCCGATCCTCGCCTTGGCCATGACAGGAATGGTCACCGTCTCTATGATGGCCTCGATGACAGCAGGATCTGCCATCCTGGCTACCCCGCCCATCTTCCTGATGTCTGCAGGCACTGCGTGAAGAGCCATTACAGCTACGGCCCCTGCCTCTTCTGCGATCATAGCCTGCTCGGGGGTGGTGACGTCCATGATGACGCCGCCCTTCTGCATCTTTGCGAAACCGCGTTTGAGCAGTTCCGTACCAAATCGAAGATTTTCAAGCTCCATGAATTGCCCCAAACATTCTTAAATGCGATGCTAATGCGCCCGAAATAAATAAACTTTGCCCCGGCGCAGTGCGATCTCCATAAGGGCAATCATCAATTCTGCTTTCCCAAGTTTCTGCTCCGCATATACATCCGGGAAAACAGCCCGAAGCACCACGAATTGGCTGACTCAAGAAGGCTTTAGCATCAATTCCGATGTCTTGAATGCTTTAGATTGAATTCGACCCGCGATCCTCCACGATGTTTCTTTTATGCGATCTATGAGGATGCCCCGGAATCCTACAGCCAAGAGCGAGGAGCTTGTGGACGATTTTGAGGGAAATTCGGGCAAAACAAATCGCATTGCTCATATGCATTAACTATATAATATTATTCTATATACTATTTTACATATTATTATATATTATTATTTTATATATACTTGACGGCTTCAAGACAAAGCTACTTATTCGACTGCCGCTCAATTCAAATCATGCCCGAGAAGGATAAGCTGGTGATATGGCCCCTCTACTTCGATGCCGGTCGCTCCAGGAGCGAGGGCAGGATGGTTGAGATCCACGACGCAATAAAGGAGCCCACCATCGATGACGTGATGACCGCGGCTATGCGCTCCGGCCTGAAGCCCGAGATAGAGCGCGAGAAGAAACACCCCAAGACCTGGGCAGATGCCTCGGGAAGAATTCTCGTTCCCAAGAGCCATCCGAAATCAGAGATCTTGAAGAGGATATCGAAGAACCTGAAGGGCAAGAAGGAAGCTACAAGAGGAAGCCGGATCTGATGAGTCTCACAGCCTTCGGACAACTCCTCACGGCTTCAGCCTTCTCACCTCGAGGTATCTCACGCTCTCGTTCGGGTAGGCGAAGATCATCTGCTTTCTCACAGAATGCGCCAGCCTCACGGCCCTGGATAGGACAGGCGGCAGAAAGATGTGATCCTCAGGAACTGTGTGCACCAGATACTCTGAATGAGGGACCTTTCCAAGATTCCCAACCTGCTTGTAGACTCTGAAGTGAGTCCCGAACTTGAATCCCGTCTTAACCACAAGCTTTCTCTCGCGCAGGTCTTTATAAACGCTGTACTTCAGGTCGAAGTCGTCCTCGATCTGGCGTGCCCTGGCCTCGAAGCCCTGCAGGTCCAGAGAGGCTCCTGACCTGTCGACGATCTGGATCAGTCCCTTCTCCAGCAGATATGCCGACTCGACTAAAGAGAGCTGAAGCCTCTCGCCCACGGGCTTGCCAAAAAAGCCGTGCTCGTGCAACCGCTGCGAGGCCGCGGGGTCCCATAGCACCACGCGATCCTCCAGGAGAGTTGCTATGCCGCTTGGCTGCAGCTCATTCATCAGGCCAGAGATTGCTCTCTCCCTGGCCTCATAGAATGTGATGTCGCTCTCCTCGTCGACTATCGCCAGCATCAGCTTCTTTCGCATCTGCGCCGCCACTCGCGCAGGCTCTATGATCTCTCTGAGCGGCAGAGGCATGCGCTCGGAGATGACGAGGACATAGAACTCAGCGGGAGACTTCCCGGGGCTGCCTCCGCGAGGGTAGACGCGAAAGTCTGGGCGGCCCGGCTGAACATAGTAGCCGCGCTCCCGCAGGTCTTTGTAGACCACATACCTGAACTCGAAGCCCTTCTCGATCGAGGAGCCAAGCTCGAAGAGCGCCTTGAAGTCCAGCTCCTCTTCTCCCGAGAAGAGCCTTATTCTCGATCTGTCGAGGAGATAGGCCGCCTCGACGAGGGAGAGTTCCAGGCCCTTGCCTCTAGGCCGTCCGAAGTAGCCCTGCTGGTAGAGGTCGGCCACCGCCCCGGGCCCGAGCCTGACCTTTCCATCCCTCAGCTGGCCTTGGATCTCCTCTTGCATGGGTTCGGGCTCAAACGCTCAGCTTGTCGGGCCAGATGCCGTGCAGGGCTCCGAGAGTCTTATCCACGAGGCTGTGAACGCCCTCGGCTGGATAGCCCGCTGAGAGCAGGTAGGACTCGACGTGGTTGGGCACTGCGATGGACATCTGCTCTACCATGGAGACCGTCTGGAGGATGGTGTAGTCTTGGAGCCGGAAGGGGATGATCGCATCGGAGACTATCAGCTCGAAGATCTCTGGGGAGATCGGCCTCTCCAGGCCTGAGAGGAATGCTTCGAGGATCTCGCTCGTCCACTCGTGCTTCTTGCCCTCGTCCTGGTAGGGGACCACAACGACCTCGCGGGTGTTCGCAAACTGTTCGACCAGCTGGCTTGGCGCGACATCTCCCCTGAAGATCAAATTCAGGAAGTTTGTATGGGGAACAGTTGTTGGAACCTTGCTCGCGCGGATGGAGAAATTCACATCCTTGAAGACCGTCTGCGCATCAGTGCCCTGGTGGCCTGCTCCCTTGCCGAACTGAATGGCGCTAGGCGAGGCGCGAACCACTGTGTGGGGGTCGCCATGCCTGCGGTCGATATTGCCGAGTATCGCAGTGAGGCCCAAGGGTCTTGCGGCCAGAGCCAGCCTTGAGAGGCCCGTGGTGTTGCAGCTTGTGCACTGCACCAGCTTTGGCTTGGCCTTGAGGAACATCGCATAGTTCTCCAGGCCGAAGAAGAACTCCCTGGACAGGTCAGCCTTGAGGTCGTCAGTGACCTTCACCTTCTTTGACTCCTCCAGAGCCTTCTGGATATCCTTTCTGTCTGCGCCGCCCATCAGGGAGATGAAACAGCCGTGGGCGAGGCCTGCCTCGACATATGGCAGCTCCTCGTCGCCGGGAGTCCCCACCATGATGAAATCCGAGGCCTCGAAGAAGTCCTCGTAGCCGCCTTCGATCTTGACGCCTGCCTTCTCCCACTTCTCCTTGTCAGCGCTCTCGCTGACGAAGGCCCTGACTCCAAAAAGGCGGTTGAACTTGGCCACAATAGACCTGGCACGTCCGTGAGGTCGGCGCAGGAGCACATTCAGGTCTCCTCCGATTCCTGCGGCCTCTTTGACCTTCTGCAGCGCAAGAATGGTTCGCTTGTTCTCTGTACCGTCAAACCCTACAAACCCGGCATTGGACTTCAAGAATTCATCACTCCTGAAAGAGTGTCTTCAAGTGACCTTATTTTAAGCTTTCCGGAACGGCAGTTTGCGGTGAACCACTGCAACACGAATAATCAAGCAGATATGATTCACCCGAGGCATAAAGAAGCTCTGTCGTGATCAATGGGCATCTTGCAACCAAAACGGGCATTGCGACAGAGCGTCAGCCGAAAGCACACCGCCCGCAACCAGGTGCACCTGATAGTGGCGCTCCGAGGCGGGATGTAAAATGAGAAGGCCGAATCTGTTCATACTCGCCCTGGCCATGCTGCGCTGATCTCCCTTGGGCGGCGGCTGCGCAATGGGTGCTGCCGGGACGATGTGCATCGGCTCCGACGAGGTTGATCTACTTACCGAAGAGCTGTACAGACAGGTCGTTCATGAAGAGATGTGAGTAAAAGCGAGGAAGTGCCCCGCAAAAAGTGGGAGAAAATAGGCGTTTACCAACGCCCAACTAATTCTCCGATTTTATCTAGCAGCCTTTGCCACGCGCTCCACACTGTCCTTGTGGTTTATCGCGTAGCTCTTTACGTCGTAGTTCGCCGCGGCGATGATCTCATCCGCTAGCGCGGCCCCTGCCGACTTCTTTGTCTTGAAGGACGCCTGGCGTGCGCCCTTGGTGATGAACATGAGGGCTGTGTCAACCCTTCTCTGGGGTGCTGTATCCACAGCTTTTGGGACTGTTATGCCGCCGTACTTGAGCCGCACAACCTCCTCGCGCGGGCCAGCGTTGGCCACAGCCTTGGCCAGAACAGTGAGCGGGTTCTCCTTCGTCCTCTTCTGAACTATGTCTAGAGCCGACTCGACGATGCCATAGGCCTTCAACTTCTTGCCTGTATTCTTCTCCTTTCGCATCATCTTGTTCACGAGGCGCTCGACGATGTGCTGCTCTGACTTCTTGAACTGCTGCTTGGCATGCCTGCCGCCTGAGTGCATGACAGCCTTCGGCGCAAGGTTCATGTAGCCCTTGACGCTCAGGTCTGCGACCTCTACCTCAGCCGGATCCCATTTGCCGAAAACCTTCATCAGGATCACCTCACCGGCTTCTCCCTTCTTCCCTTCACCAGCTCGATCAGGGAGACGTTGTTCACGGCAATGACCTTGAATCTGACCCCCGGAATGTCGCCCATGGACCTTCCCATCCTGCCGCCGATGCGATCTATGATCACCTCATCGTGCTCGTCTATGAAGCCGATGGCTCCATCGCCCGGGGTAAAGGCAGTCACTTGCCTTCCGTTCTTTATGAGCTGAATTCTCACAGCCTTCCTGATGGCCGAGTTGGGCTGCTTGGCTTCTATTCCGACCTTCTCAAGAACAATCCCCCGCCCCATCGGCGCTCCGCCCAGCGGGTCAGCCTTGATCTTGCTTCCGGACATCCTTCTGATATACTTAGGATAGCTCCACCTCAGGGTCTTCCTATCACTCTCCAGCTTCCTGGCTGCATAGATTCCCTTTCCCATTCATTTCACCCGAGTAATCGCGATTTAATTCTCCATCTAATTTGATCCTTCATTGGATTATGATGTCATCTATGCCGTGATGCCTCTGCGCGAGCATCTTGGCCTTCAATATGTTGCGGCCATCCTTGCCGATGGCAATGCCTTTGTCCTTGTTCGCTACCTCTACATAAGCCAATCGCTTATTGTTCTTGTTGACCACCATCACATTCTTTATGGCAGCCGGCTGGAAGAGGTTCTCCAGGAACTCCTTCGCGTCATCGCTGTGCTCGACGATCTCGATCTGCTTTCCCGTGGACTTCTTCACGCGGTTGATATTCGAGCCCTTTCTGCCTATGGCAGCGCCCATGTCTCCTTTTTTGATGACGAAGATGATGCGGTCGTTTCCATCATCCACTACACAGTCCCTGACCACTCCGCCGGTCAGGGACTCGAACAGCGCGATGTATCTTATTCCCTCAGTGGTGAGCTTGAACTCACTCATGTCTCAACACCCCGGATCTCCCGCTGCAGTGCCATGATCTCCGAGTCCCCTGGCTCGATAACTGCCAAGGTGGCTACGGAGAAGGGTTTCCCACAGGCAGATCCGAGGTCTTTGCCCATACCCTGATAGCCGTAAACCGGCACGTCCATGGTCTCAAGCTGCATCCGCACATCCTCTGGGCAGTCAGCAGCATAAATCACAAGCTTCGCCTGCCCGCTCAAGCCTGTCTCAACTGTCCTGTTCGATCCAAGCACCACTTTTCCTGTTCTTAAGGAGCTTCTGAGAGCTCTGTCTACGTTTATCATCCTATTACCTCATCTCTTGCCCGCTACCAGAGTGACATCGCCGGTACCGAGCTGTATCGGCTGGCCCACGATGACGTTTTCCGTCACGCCCTTGAGATCGTCCACATTCCCTCGTATTGCCGCGTCCAGGATGTGGTTGACAGTCACCTCGAAGGCAGCCCGCGCCAGCACACTGGCCTTCTCGCCCGAGACACCATGCCTTCCGATCTGCTTGACTTCGCCGTCCACAGTCATGATGTCGGCCACGAGCATGATGTGCCTGACGTCCACGGAGAGGCCCTGTTCTCGCAGGGTGTCAGTCGCCTCGTTGATGATGGCATTTCGCGCCGCCTCGATGCCCAGCACCTCTCCAATCTCATTTATGTTGTTGGTCTTCGTCCTTGTGGGGTCTACCCCATCGAATTGCATTACCTTCTTGAGGGACGAGCCCTCTGTGTAGAGGATGTACTCGTCTCCCTCCTTGCGAATCACAACGCGCTTTATGCCCTCCACTCCCTTGAGGGAGAGCTTCTTGATCTTCTCCACCAGCTGCAGAAGCTCGCGGTAGGAGGGCTCCTCGGGAGCCATCACGAGCGTGGTACCCCTCAGGTCCACCGCCAGGCCCATCTCCTCCTTGAGCCGCTCTGCGACCTCCTCTGCAGTGATCTTGCGTTGCTCCATTGCTCCTGGATTCAGCTCGATGATCACATTCATCTCGGCGAGATCCGTGGCTATTGAGCCCAGATGAAGGATGGAAGTCGACTCGATGGCCCAGGCCACCTCTCTCGCAAGGTCTCGGTCGTGAGCATAATCCTGGTTAAGCCTTATGGTCATCGTCGGAGTGGATGGGATCTTCCTCGCGTCCACGATCTCTATCAGCCGCGGTAAACCTAAGGTTACATTGATCTCCGCCACTCCTGCATAGTGGAAGGTACGCATCGTCATCTGCGTTCCAGGCTCGCCTATGGACTGCGCCGCGACGACGCCAACTGCCTCGCAGGGCTCAACCCTGGAGTGCTCGTAGTCAGCTTTCACCTGGGTGATGATCTCATTGAGCTGCTCCTCAGTCGGCTCAGTCCCATCCAGCCCAGCCGCAAGTGCCTCCTTGATGCTGCTAGGAAGATCGAAGTCCTCAAGCCTCTCCAGTAGCTCCTTCTCAGAGAGGCTCATGCTTCCTCCTTCTTCAGAACATTCCTGATGATACGCCGGACGTTATCGGCGCTCGCGTAGTCCCTTCGTGATGCGTCGACGCCATCCTCTCCGTACTGGAACTGCACAATCATGCCTCGGGTCTCCTTGACGGTTCCGTCGTACTTGACCTCCAGGTCCTGCAAAGCATTCACCAGCCTGCGCTGGAGATAGCCGCTCTGCGATGTCCTGATGGCAGTATCGACGAGGCCCTCGCGTCCACCGATGGCATGGAAGAAGAATTCCGTGGGGTTCAGGCCGTCCTTGTAGCTCGACTCGACGAAGCCGTGCGCTTCGGCTCCGAGGTCGCCCCGCCGAAAGTGCGGCAGCGTCCTGCCTGCATACCCGCGCTTGATGCGCTCGCCTCTGACAGACTGCTGGCCGACGCATGCCGCCATCTGAGTCAGGTTGAGCATGGAGCCTCGGGCTCCGGAGACGGCCATGACCACCCCAGAGTTGTCCAGGCCCAGGTAGCGGCCAGCGATCTTGCCTGCTGTGTCCCTCGCCTTGCCCAGCGTCTGCATGATCCTCATCTCAAGGGTCTCATCCAGCGTTCGTCCGGGCAGCGGCTCAAGCTCTCCTGCATTATATGCCTCGATCAGTTGCTGCACCTTCTCGCGAGCCGTCCCTGTGGTCTCGTCGATCTGCTCGGCTGCCTCGCGCGGGATGTCCTCATCGTCTATGCCGAAGCTGAAACCGGCATGCATGATCCCTCGCAGGGCGAGGCGGGTCATCCTGTCAAGGAACTCGCTCGCGACAGTTGGGCTGAACTCCTTTATTATCCTGTCAGTGATCTTGCCCTTGAAGGCTCCCACTGCCTCAGCATCGATGGTGCCCTTCAGCAATCGGCCATTCTTGATGACCACATAGGCATCGTTCTCGCAATCCTCTCCCTTGCACACATCGCAGTTATAGCAGAAGTCGGCCTTGAATCTCAGCTCGAGGCCGCGCGGAAGGATGAGGGAGAAGACCTGCTTTCCAGTCCAGTAAGGTTTTCCATTCGCCTCGCCCGCAGGCTCTGGCAGCTCCGATATGTCGAACTTCTTCAATAGCTCCATGACCCCCCGGCGGTCGATGGGCTTGTAACCGTGTGTGAGCAGGAAGGAGCCAGTCACGTAATCGTGAATTCCTCCGATGATAGGGCCGCCGAAGCGCGGAGAGAGGATGTTCTCCTGCACGCGCATGAGGATCTCGGCCTCGGCGCGTGCCTCCTCTGTCTGGGGAACATGCAGGTTCATCTCGTCGCCGTCGAAATCAGCGTTGTACGGAGGGCACACAGCCGGATTGAGCCTGAAGGTCTTGTAGGGCATCACCTTGACGCGATGGGCCATGATGGACATCCTGTGAAGCGAAGGCTGCCGATTGAAGAGGACTATGTCCCCATCCATGAGCTGCCTGTCTATCTGCCAGCCGGTATCGATCTGCTCAGCAACCTCCTCGCAGTTCTTCTCGGTGACCTTGATCCTTCTTTTGTCGGGCCTCGTGACGTAGTTCACTCCCGGATGCCTGTCCGGGCCCCGCCTTACAAAGGTCTTGACCTGCTCCTTGTTCCTGGAGTTGACCATCATGGGCGTCGAGAGCTCTATCGCGATGTCCATCGGGACGCCCACCTCTCCGATGCCCAGGTTAGGGTCAGGCGAGATGACAGTCCTGGCGCTGAAGTTTACGCGCTTGCCCGATAGCGAGCCTCTGAAGCGGCCCTCCTTGCCCTTGAGCCTCTGCGAGAGCGTCTTCAGGGGCCGGCCGCTGCGATGGCGGGCGGGCGGCACGCCTGATACTGTATTGTCGAGGAAGGTGGTGACGTGATACTGCAGAAGCTCCCAGAGGTCCTCGATGATGAGCTGGGGTGCGCCCGCCTCCCTGTTCTCCTGGAACCTCTGATTGATGCGGATGATGTCCACCAGCTTGTGGGTGAGATCATCCTCGCTGCGCTGGCCCGATTCCAGGGTGATGGAGGGGCGCATAGTCACCGGCGGCACGGGCAGAACCGTCAGGATCATCCATTCCGGACGCGCTGTCGCTGGGTTCATGCCCATGACCTCGATGTCGTCATCGGGGATCTTCTCGAACCTGTCGCGGATGTCGGACGCAGTGAGCTTGTGGCCCTCCTCGATGTAGGAGAGCGGCCTCTCAAACTTGATCTCCTGCTGAGGAGCACCGCAGTAAGGGCAGTTTTTGTTCTTGCGCGCCTCGGAGAAGACCTTGTTGACAACGTCGTCAGTGGGCTGTCCCAGCTTCTCCAGAGTCTTGATCTGTTCTAAAAACAGCTTCTTCTCGTTCTCCTTCAGCATCAGCCGGGAGCAATCCCTGCAGATGGCTCTCAGGACCTTCCTTATCAGCTTTGCAAAGCCCACATGGATGACAGGGGCGATCAGGTCGATGTGGCCGAAGTGGCCGGGGCACTCGCCCGGCCTTCCTCCGCAGGATCTGCACCGCAGGCCCGGATCGATGACGCCCAAACGAGGGTCCATCAATCCCATCTCGATTGGAAAACCGTCATCATCGTAGGTGTCGGCTGTGATGATCTTGACCACGCTCATCTTCCTGAACTCCTGGGGCGAGATGAGGCCGAACTTTATCTTGCCGATCTTTTTGGGAATCGTCATGTTTCCACCTAAACCGAGTCCTCCAGGATCAGCCTTGGGGCGACGCCTAGGGATTTGATCTCATCCAGCAGGAGCTTGAAGGCATAGCTCATCTCGACCTTGTAGATCTCAGTATCCGCGCCACATGTCGGGCAGAAGTCGGCATTCCGTCTCCTATCGTGAATGGCGATCATCCCGCAGTGGCTGCAGACAAGCTCCTCCACCCTGTCAGACTCATCCACCAATCTCTCTTTCAGCGCCAGGGCTGCGCCGTGGGCGATTAAGACATCGCGCTCCATCTCTCCGAATCGCAGGCCGCCTTCTCTGGCGCGGCCCTCTGTCGGCTGGCGCGTCAGGACCTGCACCGGCCCGCGGGAGCGCGCGTGCATCTTGCCAGTGACCATGTGGTAGAGCTTCTGGTAGAGGATGACTCCTACGAAAACGTCTGCCATGACCTGCTCGCCCGTCGCCCCGTTGTAGAGGATCTCGCGGCCTGTATGGGAGAAGCCGAACTTCGTCAGGGCCGATCGCAGATCGGGCTCGTTCTCGCCCAAGAACGCAGTAGCGTCCACGAACCTCCCCTCCAGGGAGCCGACCTTTCCGCCGATCATCTCCAGGACGTGTCCGACAGTCATGCGGGAGGGGATGGCGTGGGGGTTGAGCAGCAGGTCAGGCACTATGCCCGACTCGGTGAAGGGCATGTCCTCCTGCGGCACTATCAGGCCCACCACACCTTTCTGCCCGTGCCTGGATGCGAACTTGTCGCCCAATTCTGGAACGCGCTGGTCACGGGTCTTGACCTTGGCCAGTCTGTTTCCGTCCTTGGACTCGGAGATGATCACCAAATCGACGATGCCCTTCTCGTTGGATCGCATCCGCACAGATGTCTCTCTCCTCTGCTGGGGAGTGATCCCGAACTCGCTGGGCTCCTCCAGGAACCTCGGGGGGCTTGTCTTGCCGATGAGCACGTCCGTCGGGCCCACATCGCAGCCAGGGTTGACGAGGCCGTCTGAGTCGAGCTGAGAGTAGGACTCAGCGCCCGTTGCGCCGCGCACATCCACGTCGGGTATCTCGAACTTGTCCTCCTGGCCGCCAGGATATTTTCTCTCCTCTGCCTCTGAGACCCTGAAGAAGTGGCTGCGCGCCAGACCTCGCTGAATAGAGCCCCTGTTCATCACCAGGGCATCCTCTATGTTGTACCCCTCGTAGGCCAGGACAGCCACGACGAAGTTCTGGCCCGCGGGCCTCTCATCGAAGCCGACAGACTTCGATGTCTTTGTCCTGACTATGCCCCTCTGGGGGCTGTTGAGATAATGACCGCGCGTGTCGGGCCGAAGCCTCATATTGGCCATGGACATCCCAAGGCACTGCTTGATCATGCCCGCGCCCATGGTGTTCCTGGGGCTGGCGTTGTGCTCTGGATAGGGCACGAGGCCAGCGGCAATCCCGAGGATGAGAGAGGGGTCCAGCTCCAGGTGGGTGTGCTCGGGGGTTATATCCTCCTCCCAGATGGCTATCAGGCTGTTCTCCTCCTCCTCGGCATCCAGGTACTCGATCAGGCCAGAGTGCACGAGGTCCTCGAAGGTCATCTCGCCGCGGGCCACGCGCGCCACATGCTCCTCTGTGACGAGGGCTCTGCCGTTCTCTACCACTATCAGCGGCCTGCGAGCACGCCCCGAGTCCGTGTTCATAAAGATATCGTTGGTATCCTCGAAGTAGGCCACATTCATCTGATTGCTTATGCTGCCAGCGCGCCTGAGGCGGCGCAGATTTTCGACCAACGCCTTCGGGTCCTCGCTATGTCCCACAATCTCGCCGTTAACATAAACCCTGGCAGCACCACTCACCGACTCAGCCAACGTTACCACCTACCGAAACCACGCCCAAATCGATTAAGATCTTCTTGATATCCTCATAATCATCCACGCCCTTGCTGAGCTCCACAGCCTGGGCGAAGTTCTTCACAAGACCGCAGTTGGGACCCTCGGGCGTCTCGCTGGGGCATATTCGTCCCCACTGGGTGGCATGCAGATCCCTCGCCTCGAAATGGGGCTGAGATCGGGATAATGGCGATATAACCCTGCGCAGGTGCGAGAGGGTTGCCATGTAGTCGGTCCTGTCAAGAAGCTGGGAGACGCCGGTTCTTCCACCGACCCAGTTTCCTGTGGCCAGGGGATGTATCATCCTCTCAGTCAGGACGTCAGCGCGAACAGTGGTCACAACATTCAGCTCCCTGTTCCTCATGCTCGCCCGCTCTAATTGGTATTTGATGTCCCTCGTCAAGCGGTTGAAGGCGACGCGGAAGAGATCCTCCATGAGATCGCCCGAGAGCTTCAGCCTCTTGTTGGAGTAGTGGTCCTTGTCATCCTCGCCTCGGCGCGCGAGCGCCAGCTCAAAGCACGCCTCTGCCATGCGGGAGAGGAAGAGGGCTTTAGCGTACCGATCCTTCTCGTCAACGCCTATGTGAGGCAAGAGGTATCTGTCCAGGACATAGGCAGCCCTCTTCTTCTGATACTCCTTGGCCTGACCAGCGGCCACACGGGTGCCTATCTTCTCCAGCGCCTCCTCAGTCGTCGAGACCTCTGCCTCCTCGAGGTTCTCAAGCATGAACTTGATGATCTCTGGGTTGTCTGATACGGATTTCACTATATCCATGTCAGTCTCCAGCCCCAAGGAGCGCAGGAGAGTGATGAAGTTCAAACGGCCTGAGACCGATGGGAAGGAGACCTCGAGGATGGAGCGCCGGCCGCGTTCGACGATGACCAAGGAGCGGTAGCCCTGCCTCTGGGAGAAGACCTTTGCCACCTCGATGTTCTCGTCGTAGCGCTGGTTGTACTCCACGAGGATCTTGTTCGGGGCGAGGTCCTCCAAGGTCATGATCACGCGCTCTGAGCCGTTGACGACGAAATATCCTCCCGGGTCAGTCGGGTCCTCACCAAAGGAGATCATCTCGTCAGGCGTGAGGCCGTAGAGGTTGCACACTTTGGAGTTGAGCATTATGGGCAGCTCTCCGATCTTAGCCTCTATCGGGTCCTTCTCAGTCTCACCCTCGACGATCGTCATCTCCAGGTTGATGGGTGAGGAATATGTGAGGTTTCTCAGGCGGGCGTCATTGGGATAGAGCTTCTCGATAGAGCCATCCGCCTCGCGTGCCACTGGTTTTTCCACACGGATCTTGCCGAGCCGAACATATGTGTTCTCTATGTTCGTCTCGATGATGCCGACCTCATCAATGACCTTCTGAAGGCCCCTGTCAATGAAATCGTTGAAGGAGTTGATGTGATGATGTACCAGCTTGTCCCTGGTAAAATAGGCGCTATAAAGAACATTCCTGTCGAGCAAAAGATCACCTTAGCCAATTACCAGCCTGTAAAAGATCGACTGCTTCGCCGTCGGGCTCTTTCTTATTACCTTTATGATGTCACCCACCTCTGCCCCGATCTCCTTAGCGGCTGGATCGCTGATGTGGATCTTGGGCAACTGAGGGGCCTCGATGCCGAATCTCCTGAGGACCTCCTCGCACTCTTCCGGGGCAAGGAGAATGTGCTCCGGAACCAGTTCATGATCTTTTACGGCAAACTTGGTCACTCAAACCACCTTCTTTCCAGAAGAGCAGCAAACAGGCTCAAGGAAGCACCAAACGGGCTTGAAGGGATTTGAACCCTCGACCACCTGGTATCTTCATACAAAAGTTTAAAAGCCAGACGCTCTGCCTAACTGAGCTACAAGCCCCCACGGTCTGGAACGCCTCGAGCCACTCTGACTGCACCAAACGAGAAATGAAAGCCTCCCACATAAAACTTTTTCCCTTGCACGGCCCTAGACAAGATGCACTAGCCGGGATATCTCCGTGCCAACCTCTGAGGTGGTTGAGCTTCCTCCCATATCGTAGGTCTTTATCCCACCTTCAAATAGGTTCCGCTCGATGGCCGCCACAACATCCTTCGCGGCAGCCGCCTCGCCAAGGTGCTCCAGCAGCATCGCGCCCGCCCAGATGGTGGCGATGGGGTTCACCTTGTTCTGGCCTCTGTACTTGGGAGCTGAACCGTGGATGGGCTCGAACATGCTCGTGCCCTCAGGATTCAGGTTAGCGCCAGGAGCGAGGCCGAGGCCGCCCTGGATCATGGCTCCTAGATCCGTTATGATATCCCCGAACATGTTGGGAGCGACTATCACGTCGAACCACTCAGGGTTCTTGACGAACCACATTGTGATGGCGTCGACGAAGTTGAAGTCGTGCTTGACCTGCGGATATCCGGCTGCCACATCGAGAAAGACCTCTCTCCAGAAGCCGTAGATCTCGGAGAGGACATTGGCCTTGTCGACGCTGGATACCTTTTGGCCGCGCTTCATCGCGAGGTCGAAGGCGTACTTTATCACCCTGCGGCAGCCCTCCTTGCTCACCTCGCCTATCTGGTAGCCTATCTCCTCGCTGTCTGTGTCGACGTCCAGGCCGAACTTGATCTTGTAGAGGCTGCGCTTAACCTCGAAGTCGGCATGGCTTATTCCACGGCGCGCGCGGCTGCCGATGCCTATGTAGAAGTCCTCTGTGTTCTCGCGGACGACGACGAAGTCTATCTCCTTCGGACCCTTATCCTTCAGAGGAGTCCAGACTCCCTCCAGGAGCTTGACAGGGCGCAGGTTCACATACTGGTCAAGGTAAAAGCGCATGGAAAGAAGGATGCCCTTCTCAAGGACGCCCGGCTTAACACGGGGGTCGCCGATGGCTCCAAGGTATATGGCGCGATATTTTTCCAGCTCCTTCAGCGTCTCCTCTTCGATGACGGGCCCTTTGCTGATGTAAAACTCGCCGCTCTTGACGAGCTTTTCTTCCCTGATCAGGGTTTCAGCGTCCAGCGGGTATTCAGTCCAATCGATGGAGAAGCCGTGTTTATCTGCGGCCGCCTCCAGAACCTTCTTGCCCTCGGCTATTATTTCAGGGCCTATGCCGTCACCTGGGATAACTGGTACTTTATAGTTCATGCCAACACCTTGGCCACAGTCCGTCTGGTATATTCTACAAGGCCGCCCGCTTCGACTATCTCCTTCAGGAAATCAGGGAGGGGCGTGGTTTTATAATATTCATCATTGGAGAGGTTGTGTATTACCCCTCTGTCCATGTCGATCTCCAGGGGATCTCCATCCCGAATCCTGTCCGTCTCGGAGCAGACGAAGAGGGGCAGACCGATATTGATGGCGTTTCTGAAGAAGATCCTGGCGAAGGACTTGGCCACAATGGCAGCCACGCCAGCGCCCTTGAGCGCCAGTGGCGCGTGCTCCCTGGAGGAGCCGCAGCCGAAGTTCTCACCGGCTACCACAAAGTCTCCTGGACGCACCTGGACAGCCATCTCCTCTCTGATCCCCTCGAAGAGATGACTTGCCAGCTCACCGGGATCGTTTATCACCAGATAGCGTCCGGGGATGATGGCATCCGTGTCAATGTCATCTCCAAATTTCCATGCTCTTCCAGCCAAAACGCTCAACTCCAAGGGTGGACTATTCTCCAATGAAGAAGGAATATATTAAAGTAATCCACGAAGGAGCGGCCATAATACCCCCTTCAGTCTTCGACAGTTCACTTCTCAGCGGTTGAGCGCAGGGAAAAATCCTCATCGCAGGCGATTGTGATCGCAGGGCTGGGCGCGAGGCCACCCTCATATGAATGATATGAATGCGCAAAGAGATTGAGATCAGCAGATGTGCAGGAGACTGCTGGGGGGGGCGCACGCATATAAGGGGAGCATTCGCGCCGCAGGCTATGGAGGGGATTTTTCCGGGCGCATCCAACTGTGGAGGCGTGCCTTCACTGGAGGCGGCACATATCTGCCGGCCGCTTGGATGACCAAAGGGACTATAACCCTAAAGGGGGAAGGCAAGACTCCTGCCATGCTGCCAGAGATGGAGATTGCGCAGATGGAATGATCGAAGTTCAGAAAATACATCGGTGGCCCGATGGGGACGGCTCTTCGTCCTGGAAGGGTCATCTTGATAAATTAGGATGGAAATATGCAGTACCAATGCAATTATTTTGAGGTGCTCTGACTTGATAGATCGCAGCAAGGTTCGGGAGATTTTGGATGGGTACGACCTCGACGACCTGCGGATCGGGATGATCGCATCCCATTCTGCCCTGGACACGGCGGACGGCGCAGTGGAGGAGGGTTTCAGGACCCTGGCTGTCTGCCAGGAGGGCAGGGAGAAGCCCTACGTCAAATACTTCAGGGCCCAGCGGTCTGGCGGAAGGATCACTGCGGGCATGATAGACGAGGTCCTGATGCTAAAACGATTCTCGGAGATCATGGAGCAGGATAACCAGGATTTTCTAAAGGATAAGAGCACCCTCTTCGTGCCCAACAGGTCCTTCACATCCTACTGCGGCATAGATGCAGTCGAGGAGCAGTTCCTGGTTCCCCTCGTCGGCTCCAGGAACCTGCTGAGGTCCGAGGAGAGGGGCGACAAGAAGGATTATTACTGGCTTTTAGAGAAGGCGGGGCTGCCGTACCCCGAGCCGATGGAGGCTGAGGATATAGATCAGCTCGTCATGGTGAAGCTGCCGCATGCTGTCAAGACGCTCGAGCGAGGCTTCTTCACTGCTGCCTCATATGATGAGTACTGCCAGAAGGCAGACCTGCTGCTGAGGCAGAATGTGATCGACCAGGACGGCCTGGAGCTCGCGCGAATCGAGCGCTACGTCATCGGGCCGGTCTTCAACCTTGATTTCTTCTACTCTCCGATCACTGAGCGAATAGAGCTGATCGGCATCGACTGGCGATTCGAGACCTCTTTGGACGGCCACTGCCGCCTGCCTGCGCCGCAGCAGCTGACCCTTAACGAACGCCAGATCAACCCAGAGTACACAGTCTGCGGGCACAACTCGGCGACTCTGCGCGAGTCCTTGCTTGAGAAGGCATTCGAGCTGGCTGAGAGCTATGTGGCGGCGACGCAGGAGCATTATGGTCCTGGGATCATCGGGCCCTTCTGTCTGCAGACCTGCGTGGACAAGGACCTGAACTTCTACATCTACGACGTCGCGCCGCGCATTGGCGGGGGGACGAATGTGCACATGGCCGTGGGTCATCCATACGGGAATGCGCTGTGGCGCACCAACATGTCCACGGGCCGCCGCCTCGCGCGCGAGGTGAAGATCGCCATTGAGAATGATTGCCTCGACAAGATAGTCACCTGAGCCCCAGACGCGAATGGCAAAAGATGACGAAGGCATCAGCGCTGGAGTGCCGGTGCCAAAGAAGCTGCAGAGAACTGTGAAGAAGCTGGCTGCAGCGGGTGAGGAGCCGATCATGATCGCGCCTGCGATTCTCAAGAGCCAGGCCACAGACCAGATGCTCGCGATCGCCCGGATGGGCATGATGGACAGGGTGCTGGGCTATTTGGTCACCACCAAGAAGAGTGTGCATTTCGTGCGTCCCGGCATCGCCTGGGACAGGGTGCAGACTGTACCCCTCGAGATGATAGATGACGTGGAGTATGTGGAGGAGTTTCACTCCAACACGCTGAAGCTGAAGGTGGGCGAACGGGCGGAGAGCATAATCTTCTATGATGATAAAGACGGGATAGCTTTCTATCGATACATCAAGAGCAGGCAATGGCAGAACTGAGAGATGCAGAGGTCACCGTCGTGGCCCACTGCCTGCTGAACCCTTTTACGAGAGTCAAGGGGCTGCCGCAACAGTCCTTCCGGCCAAAGGGGCCTGTCGTGCAGCTGCCCTGCCCGGAGGCGCTCTACATGGGCCTGGACCGCTGGGCTGTCACAAAGAACCAGCTGGAAGTGCCGGAGTTCAGGCGATTTTGCCGAAGGCTGATCACAAGCGTCGCTGACCTGCTGGAGATGCTGGCCAGCGGCGGGGCGCTGATCAGGATCGTGGGCGTGGCGCATAGCCCGAGCTGCGGAGTTACTACTACGAGCAGCGGCTACGCGGGCGGACGGGTGGGCGAAGCCAGGCACGAGCACATCAGCGGGCAAGGCGTCTTCATGGAGGAGCTTCTGGCGGAGCTGGAGAGGCGAAAGGTGCCATTCCAGGCGTCGGAGGCAGGAGCGGTTGGCCAGTAATTTGAGCTTATGAATGCTCAGGTCTCTACTTTGCGCGTGAACTGGGTGGGCTCATGCGAGGGCTCAAAGCCGCGAAATGCTCCTTTTGTGTTCATCAGGGCGATCACTACTGAGGATGGCTGGAATGAGGCGGCAGAAGGCGATTCATGAAGGCGCAGGAGCGCCGGTCCCACGAATACCGTTAAATACTACTACTGCCACAGAAAAGCTGCCTCTTTTGCGGGGGTTGCCAAGCCAGGTCAAAGGCGCTGGATTCAGGGTCCAGTCACGAAGGTGTTCGTGGGTTCGAATCCCATCCCCCGCATACGATTACCTGTAAAAGAGGCTCACCAGAAAGCGATTTAAGCTAATCGGATCACATCACGGTCATTCGGTTCCACCAAAACGGAATGACTCAGAGGTTAAGCGAGGGCCTCACAAGGGTTCTCGTTTTTTCTCTCTGACTGCTTTTCCTGTGCTAATTTCTTTCCCGCTTGATCAAAAAAATGGCTTACACTCCGGTACTCACCGGTCTCTACCAGCTTAAGGGCCTCCTCGTACAGCATCGGCTCTATGCTGATATTGATTTTCTTTCTTGGAGTTCTTGGCATATGGTTATTATTCTCAAGCCTTTGTTTAAATATCTTACTACCAGGTGTTCAACAATACGCTTAAATAATAGTAGTGCTTAGTGTTCATTTGGTGGAACCGAATGAATGGAAAAACGATTTTGTCCGTAGCCTCTCCGACTACGCAGTCGGTCGAGGCCGTAAAGTCGTTGATCGCATACCATCACCACGGCCAAGAG
>MVRK01000047.1 GCA_002067365.1 Methanosaeta sp. PtaU1.Bin060
AGGAACACAGATCCAATTCCTCAGATCCTGGAAGAGGTTCAACCAGGGTACGCAGCACAGTTCAGGCAGGTGCAGACAGATATCAAGGCCATAAAAGAGCGGCTGGGAATGACCTAGGTCGAGTCTTCAAAAGTCACAAGCCCAGATAAGTCAACCCTATCATAATTGACAGTTTCAGGGCGGACAGATCTGATACCTAATGCCAACTTTCCCTCTTTTCGTTCACAAATGTTGCATGATCGGTCAGCTTCCTGTCCATCGGCCTCTCCCTTTTGGCTGATATTTCTTTGAGCCTTGGCCAGACGGTGACCAGAGCGTTGTACGAGACCGCCTCCCCTGCCCATCCTTTTCGCTCGCAGATCGAGTAGAGCCGATATGCCAGGTCGCGTGCGCTCTCTGAATAGCTGCCAAGCCTGCTTTGAAGCTCTGCTGCAGCCTCCTCTCCCTGGCCCTCGAGAGCGCGGATCAGGTGCTGTGTGGCCTCCCAGACTGTGAGCCGGCTGTCGGTGCTCGGGTCCCATTCAGGGTCCATCTCCTCGCGCCCAAGCAGCCTGGCCTTGCCAGCCCCGGCCCGAAGGATTCCGGCCTGGACCATGCCCTCGACGGAGGTGTTCTTCGCCTTCGAAAGCGTCTCGGCGTCTCCGAATGGCCCCTCTTTCATGCCGTACTGCTCGAACCATGACAGAGCCCAGCGGGTGTCTGGGTCGTACTCGCTCTCCTGCTCTGAGAGGTACTCGTCCAGATGCTGGTTGATCAGCTGCAGGGCCGTTCGCACACGCATCGGCGAGCCGTCTGCCTCCAGGACCTTGGCGTTCCGGGAGAAGATGGCCATCCCAGGGCCGATGGCCGCCTGGGCTAAATCCACGGGCGCGATGCTGCCCTTCTGAAGCTGGCGCAACGCTTCGGGCAGCTCGCGCTTGAGCGCAGCGATGAACTCCCGGCGGGTGGCTAAAGGGGCGTCCTCGGGGCGGAGCCGGCAGACGAGGACTATGGAGGAGGCTAGGGCGTTGGTGCCGAGGGAGACGCTTCGGTTTGCAAGCTCTGTTCTCATGGGCCAGGTGCCTGTGATGACGTAGCCAGAGGCGACCAAGCTTGCGAGCATCACCTCCCAGCCCGTTGATGCTAAGCCTGAATCTTCAGCGTCCTCTTCTGCCTGCTTGAAGGCGTAGTAGACGGTCAGAGGAAAATCATCTCTACAAACCAGTCTCATCAGATCGAATGTCCTGCCAAGCCCCTCCTCAAAGAAGCGCCCTGCTTCTTTTTTGCTGCCGTTGAAGCGGTAGGGAGTGGCTACAAGCTCCCTTTCCTTTGGCACAAGCAGAGTGCTGAAGATGTCGGGATGGACCTGGGCCAGGGATCTTCTCAGCCAGACGTAGAAGAAGTCTGAGAGGTCGGCGTAGCCGATGTTGTCGTAGTAGGGAGGGTCGGTTGAGACGATAGGAGAGATGTCAGGGGGAATGAAGGTGGTCGAATCGTACTGCTTGGCGTAACCCTCGGCCCGTGGAGAAAGCGCCCTGAGGACGTCCGCCACCCAATCCACAGCACCGAGAAAGTTGCCGCTCGAATTGCTGAAGGGATTGGATTCGGCATAATCCCAGACCATGGGGATGGCCTGGCGGGCAAAGGTGTTCCTAATAATATCCCGGCCCGAGTGCCAACTGCAAATTGTTGACCAGTAGTCAGCGTTTTTATCGACTACCATCGCCAGATACGTCGCCACAGCGTCCGCGTACGCCCGCGCGCCCCGGCCACCGTCGGCGATGCCCTCGCCCTCCGGCAGGCCGGCTGCGAGCGCTTCGGCAAGAGCGCGCTCACGGGCCTCGGAAACGAGGTCGCTGAACGTCGTGAGGGCGACGAGCTGGCGGGGGGTGAAAAGGTCTGCAGGAGAATTTAGGCCAAAATTTCTACACCAAACGTCTCGAGGATTTGGTGATAATTCAACATCAAGACCAGTCTTATCTATTTCGGGGATTTCGATGGGCAAGTTTGACTTATCTGAAGTCAGATAGATCCTCCCGCGTGGCCCTTCCGCAACAATAGCAGTAGGAATTGTTCCAAGGCGCTTAGCTTTGCCTTCAGCAGATACATAGTCCCTGGTAGTAGTAGTCCCACAGAAGATGCATTCGAATATGCCTGACATCCCACGTTTCATTCCCTTCCTAGGATCCTTACAGAACTTTGCCGGTCTTGAGCCGATCGAGAAAGATACTTCTTTTCTCTCGATATTAGGAATCAGGAAAGCTTCTTTTCCATTCTTTGATGAGAGAACAAATGAAGAAAGAAGCGGCATCATCGCCCCACAGGCTGGGTTGGGGCACTTCACAGTCCGAGCCCACAGCCAGGCGATCACCGTGGCCTCTGTGCCATCGGGCAGCTTGGCCTTGGGGTAGAGATGGCCTATCCTCTTCTCTGCCTCATCCCGCATCCAGCGCCCGTAGTAGCGCACATCCTCCGCCAGCCCCTCGGCCCCCTTCCACTCCTTCGTTCCCTTTAGTGTCGTCTGTGATTTCTTCCTGGATTCAGGATTTACAGGCGGCATTCCTGCGAACTTCGGAGGGATCTCGATCAGGGCCTTGGTGATCAGCACTGCCACTGGATTCAGGTCGCTTGCATGAGCCTCCAGGCCCAGGCGCTGGGCCTCCAGCGGAATCGAGCCGCCGCCGCAGAAGGGATCAAGCACCGGCGGCGGGTGGCCATCTGTGGCCTTCAGGATCTCGGCCCGAGCCTCGTTCAAAACTGCCTCGTTATTCGTGTTCTCCCACTTCACCAGCCTCTCGATGATGCCGAAAAGGCGCTGCCGCTCCACTCCTTGGGCCTCCTCTGTCGGGAACTCATCGGGGCGGCTGGAGGGGTCATCGACGATAGAGGCAAAGAGCACCGCCCGGCAGGCGGCCAAGGGCCGGCGCGCCCACCACAGGTGCAGCGTGGATGGATGGCCGTGGCGGATGGACTTCTCACGGGCTGAGGCGGCGTTGATCGCTTCCAGCGGCAGGGCGACCTCGATGAGCTTCTTGCGGTAAGACGTATCGATCCCTCCGGCACATCAAATCACCAGTCCAAATCTAAATGATTGGCGGTATGCTCGGCTGAAGGAGGCCTGCCTGGCCTGAATACCGCAGCTGAGGATCTGAGGTACCAAAGCTTTTATTGAGATCTGAATCAAGGGCATAAAGATCAGATGATATACCTGGACGAGTCAGGAGATTTAGGTTTTGGGCCGCGGGCATCCAAGTATTTTATCCTGGCTGCCATTATCACAAGAGATCCTGAACATGTCAGAGGGTGCATCAAGAGGGTCAGGCAGCAAAAATTGCCCAAAAAATATAAGACTATCCCTGAGCTAAAATTCCACAACTCCAGCCAGACAATCCGCACGCGAATCCTTGATTGCACAGCCAGGACGGACACTGACGTCGCTTATGCTGTTTTGCGAAAGGACCAGGTATACGACCAATTAAGAAACAAACAGTCCATTTTGTATAATTATATAAGCGGATCATTGATTGCCAAGATCATCACCGCCTACAATTTAGAGAGATCGATTAAAGTATTCGTGGATAGGTCTCTTTATGGGTTGGAAAGAGATAACTTCGATAACTATCTAAGCTGGAAGGCATGCATAGGCAACCATTCGGAGGAGCTGAGCATAAATCCACCTGAGATAGAGCACATCGATTCCAGGCAGGACCGATGTATCCAGGCAGTCGATTTTGTGGCTGGTGCGATCGGCCATAGGTATTCTACCAACGATGCTTCTTATTATAAGAAGATAGAATCAAGGATCTCGATAGTGATGGATTTCTTTGAAGGAAAGGATAAGAATTGTGTAGTGAACCCTTCCCTACTTCGTCCCATCCGCCTCAGGGCGGCCTCATCCTTTTCGGGAAGGACTTACAACACTACTCAAGATAATATGCACATAGGTTGATATTTAAACCTGGCGAGTCTCTTTGTCACGACCCTACTGTTCTTGTCAAAGGCCTTCAGGATCTCTGCCCGGGCCTGGTTTAAACCCGCCTCATCATTAGTGCTCTCCCGCTACACCAGACGCTCGATCATCCCGAAAAAGCGCTGCTGCTCCACTCCTTTGGCCTCTTCTATCGGGAACTCCTCATGGCGGCTGGACTTCTCACAGGCCGAGGCGGCGTTTATGGCGGCCAGCGGCAGGGGACCTCGATAGAGCTTCTTTTTGTAGGCGGGCGTGGGGAGGACCTCCAAGAGTAATATGGGTCTAGCAGAAAAGGATTTTGCATTAATCTGAAGCAAAACGGCCCGCCCATCGGGGTGCTACTTTCTTCTGTAGATCTCATCATGGTGATCGAGATCGATAAACTTGACGATGTTGCTATTCTCTTCAACTGAAAAGATCAGAACAAAGGACTTCTCGATATTTTCTCCATTTTAGCTTTGAGCTTTTTGCTTATCGCTGGCCGGCATTGTGTCATCCTTTCAGCTTTCCTCAATTGACTTTCTTAAATCCTCGTAATCAGAGAACTCTATGAACTCCTCCTCTGACTCAATTCTCTCCAGCTCCTTTAAACATTCTTCTTTTGCTGTGCAAAATGTATCTGTGTAGATTTCAATCATCGACTCCATCATGCTCTCCATTCGGTCCACCTTCTCTCTTAAGGCCTGGAAATCACTTCGAATGGCAGCTATTGCCGACTCTTCTACCTCAATCATGCTCTTGTACCCTATTGAATTCGTGTTGCATGCGATTTAAATATTGCTGAGAAGAATTTTTGAGATTTTAGTCATGCCGATCGAAGTGGGATTTGTGCTGACGACGATGAAAACAGAGAGCACCGCCCGGCAGGTGGCCAAGGGCCGGCGCGCCCACCACAGGTGCAGCGTGGAGGGGTGGACAACGGCGGATGGACTTCTCACGGGCCGAGGCGGCGTTGATCGCCTCCAGCGGCAGGGCGACCTCGATAGAGCTTCTTTTTGTAGGCGGGCGTAGGAAATGACCTCCAAGATTAATATGGGTCTAGCAGAAAAGGATTTTGCATATTTGGGTAAAACCAAATATCATCTGCTTAGACCTCGATCTAAGAAGATTCTTTATGACTGAGATAGCTATAAATTCGATGACAGTATCATTTGTTTCATTCGACATAAAGGGGCACCGAATAAGATATGACTGCTGAAATTGCAATTCTTAATAAAGAAGCTATTGCACTGGCATCTGATAGCGCTGTTACCCTGTCAGGCAATTCAAGCCCTAAGATATTTACTTCTGCAAATAAGCTCTTCTCTCTCTCAAAGTATCACCCGGTTGGGATAATGCTCTATCAAAATGCCTCATTTATGGGCGTCCCTTGGGAAGTTATAATAAAATTATATAGAAATAAATTAGGTTTAAAAAAATTCGAGAAGCTTGAGGATTACTCTGAAGATTTCATTAAATTCCTATCCGAAGGCAACTCCTTATTTTATGCGCAAGTCCAGGATCAGCATGTTATAAACACAATTTCAAATTATTTATTATATATACGATCAGATATTTTTAGATTATTAGAAAAAGAAATCGAGTCAGAAAAAGGGCTAACCGAAGAAGCCATTCAAAAGGCCGTTGCGCATGTAGTAAAAAGGCACCACGATTTGTGGAATAGCACAGAGAATATCCCTACTATTCCCGAAAGCCATGGAGATAATATACTCAAGAAGTATGGCAGCGATATCAGGAGACTGCTTCAAGATACATTTGAAAAATTACCCCTAACGGAGAACTGCAAGGAGCATTTGGAGCGCATTGCATGCAGCCTTTTTTCAAAATTCCCCTCTGGAGTTCAGAATCAAGATTTCTCGGGTGTTGTTATAGCAGGCTTTGGAGAATTGGATACGTTCCCCGTTCTAGACGAGTTCTTCCTGGAAGGCATAGCACATGACAAGCTGAAGTATAAACGGCTACGGACTGAGCGAATTGATCTCAAGACCAGCGCAGCTATAATACCATTTGCCCAAAGGGAGATGGTGGACACTTTTATGCAGGGTGTTGATCCATCTTATCTGAAAGTGGAAGAGGGATTCTTAAAGGATATCTTCGATAGCTATGCCGCTGCGATCCCAAAAAGTCTTCAAAAATACACGCCAGAGGAACAGGAAAACCTCAAGGATAATCTTGTTTCCGCTGGAAAGGAAATATTAAACGACTTTAAAAATAAATTAGAAAGTCATCGCAAAGATAAGTATATTGAGCCCATTACAAACGTAGTCTCATTCCTTCCTAAGGACGAACTTGCAGCAATGGCTGAATCACTTGTGAACCTGACATCATTCAAGAGAAAGGTCTCTATGGAAAGTGAAACGGTTGGTGGTCCTGTTGACGTTGCCTTGATCTCCAAAGGAGATGGCTTTATATGGATAAAAAGGAAACATTATTTCAAAGCGGAATTGAATCCTCAATTCTTCGCTAATTATTATAGGGGTGGAGAAGATGAGCGGACAAAGGAAATATAAGTCGATCAGGGATATTGAGAAGACGTACTTGCCCAAATGCTTCCAGAAGAGGATGCTGATCGAGATCGAAGACCCACAGACCATAGGAAAGCGAATGGCGGAAGATACCTTCGATAAAGTTAAAGATAAATTCCTGCAAGCTCGGTGAAATCAGGCAATCAATCCATGTCAATTCTATTTTATTTAACTCCATTCATTTCGATTGCGATCTATGCTACTTTAATTGGGGTCTTTAGCATGAATTAGTAGATCGCGCAGAGCATAGTTTACGCTCTCCGCCCTGAAGTCAGGCTCTTTTCCAAAAGGCCGCTGAATATACCATGGCCTTGCCATCTCGCCATTGACCTCAACCAAAGCCAAAATGAAATCCTCAGGCTTGTTAAGTCCTGTCAGTATCTCATTCCTGGTAATAGTAACCGTCTCCGATCCAGCAGCCCTGCCTTTAACC
>MVRK01000048.1 GCA_002067365.1 Methanosaeta sp. PtaU1.Bin060
GCGAGATAGTTGCTGCGCTTATCCTGGCGACCCCCTTGCCCGCGTCCCTGTGGTAGGCCTCAGCCACGCGAAGATGAATTGAGCTCTCTTCCCCATTCCCCAAAGCCTGATCCTCGGCGCTCTCTTCCAGATCGTTTGGTCTCTGGGCGCTCAAATGCTCCACTCCTTGCCCCTGAGGCGCACAACGCCGCGCGCTTCGAGCATCTTCAGGCGCTCTGCCACGAGGGCATGCGGCACCTCCAGCTTTTCTGCGAGAGAGGACGCGCTCGCTCCGCCCGAGAGCAGGGCCTGCAAGATCTCGGACTCGAGCTGGTCCTGCGAGGAGCCCTGGATGGCAGATGCTGCAACGCGCTTGATCTCCATCTCCCTGGACTCGATCTCATCCATGAGCCTTCGCAGCTCGCGGCGTCTCTCCTGCAGTATGGCGAGGTCCCTCTGAAGGAGCTTCACATCTTGGGCGCTGCTGCCCTTTGTCTCTGTTCTTGGCACATCCTCTGACTTATAGGCCCTAACGCCATAAGAGTGCGGCGAGACTGCGACCTCAAGAACTGTCTTGCGGGCGATGCGGAAGTACTTCCTACGTCCGTGGTCCTGGTAGCACTCGACGAGGCCCGCTCTCTCCAGCATCTCGAGATGGTCTATGATCGCCTTCGGTCCCACATCGAGGCGCTTCGCCATCTCATTGAAGTAAAAGGGCCTGAAGGAGAGAAGCTGGAGGATTCGCCTCCTGTTCTCATTTCCCAGGATATTCAGAAGCTCAACGGGATCCAATGTCACCAACTCAATAAACTTTTGGTTAGTAACGTGAGGTTAGATAAATCTTGCGGTGTCGTGATCCTCGCAGGCACAGGGTTCTGATATGTTGGTCAAATAATCTGTGGCAGAGAATAAGCGAGACGATACGCCTCTTTTGTTGCCATGAGGGGCAGAATTTATAGGATGTTGCACTCATATAGTCTAGCATGGTCAAGCTCGTGATATCCGAGGATGCCAGGGGAGAGGAGCTGGCTCCGCTCGCCCTGGCGATCAATGAAGCCATCAGATTGCCTATAACGCTGCGCAGCGCCAATTTTCCAGGTGTCAGAGTCGAGAAGGATGAGGTCATCGAGAGCGTCTACAGCGGCCCTGTCCTCGAAGAGGTCATTCGCACAGGAAAGCCCGTGCAGGCGATCCCGGATAGGGGAGCCTTCAAGGGTGTGCCGGTCTCAGTGGCCCCGATAGTCGTCGAGGGCAAGGTTGTCGCAGCCGTGGGGGTGGTGGATGTGATCGGCACAGTCGATATACCTGAGGTCTTTGGGGCCTACGCAAATGTTGTGAAGGAGGTCGAGAGGAAGGCTCCAGAGAGGAGATGAGGGTCAGGAGGGCACAGCTGCGCGACCTCGCCAGGATCGTGGAGATCGAGGGGCTCTGCTTCCCCCAGGAGACGGCCTTCCCTGCGGGAATGTTCGCCTACCTCATTCGCTACTCTGTGGCCCTGGTGGCCTGTGGGCCCGGCGGGAGGGTGGTGGGCTTTGTGATGGGCTACACCAGCGGCAACGTCGGGGCGGTTTACACCCTGGATGTTCACCCCTTCTCAAGAAGAAAGGGCGTCGGCCTCGCACTCCTCCAGGAGATAGAGACGAGGCTCCAGCATCTCGGTGCTGAGGCGATCAGGCTTGAGGCAGCCCTGGAGAACCCGGAGGCGGTGAGGCTCTACCGCAGGGCAGGCTACCGCGAGAGGGAGCTTGTCAGGAACTATTACGGCAGGGGAAAGGACGCAGTGAGGATGTGGAAGAGCCTCGCCTGAGAGCAGGGTTGCGCCAGAAAAAAATGTCCTTTGGGGATCCCGGGATGATTTTGCTAATGCAGCTCGGCCTCTATCTTCGCTTCTCTGAGCTTGCACAAGCCTTCTGCATTTCGCACATAGAACCACCAGTGTACAACCAGCAGCAGTCCCCAGCCTACAATGGGATACAATAGAACCCAGTAGATGACCGGCTGATTATATTCGAAATTCAAAATGACCCAAATCGCGTTTATTACCAGATATATCATGATGTGAAGGCGCAGGAGCTTTCTCTGGTCCTCAACATGCGCCTCGCGAAACAATCGCTTATACTCATCGAGAGTTCCAGCCATTAAGTTCTCCACCTCCAAAAAACCAAATAGTTTACTTATTTTTAAGGTTAATAAGCCTTGCGTTTATTCGTGATAGTAGCATCAACGTCCAGAAAAAACCCAGGAGATGCTATGAGTCCATTGCCAGGAATGGCTATGATGAAATTCAAAAAAGCTATGAAGAGATAGCCTGAAAAGCCATGAATATCTTCAAAAAAGATATGATGATATCCTTCAATGGACGAGCACTTCCTCCACAGGCCTTCGCGGAGTATGCCTCGCACTCTTGGCATAGCCCATGCGGATCAATATCTGGGGATATCTCGCATTTACGGCCTCTGCCATCTCCTTTCTGAGCTCCGGTATTGCAACTGGCTGGCTGAATAGGTCAAAGCGGATATCCATCTTAGTTGCCGCCAGGAAAATCTTCTCGAGCACAATCCCCGCCATTATCCAGTTGAGCTTATCTTCCGCCTCTGTAAAGAGCACTCCAACAGCGGGAGATGCTCTCATGTAAGCTGTCTCCACGCGAGCCCTTGAGCCTGACATGTCGAAGGTGCCGAAGATAAACTGGCCGAAGTATGATTCGAAGTCGGTGTAGCCGAAGGAATAACCCGGCAGCCCGTCCTTTTCGGGGGAATTGTTCGCCCTGATCCATGAAGCCAGCTCCTTGCGAAAAGCCTTGTTGCCAAGCTGGATCTTATGCGCCCTGGCGAGCAGATTCGACATTGTGATCTTGCCATTCTCATCTGTCAGGATGCCAAGCCTGAACCCAGGCTCTTTGGCGTCTCTCTTGAGGATGCCCAGCTTCTTGGGTTCAATGGCTCTGGCCTCATAGGGCATCCTGTTTGTGTGCCGCCTGGTGATCATCTCGAAGAGGTCGGGAAATCTCTTTGCCTTGCCGTCTTCTTGGAATCTTATGAGGGCGATCCTCTCCTCATCAGCCCCGTCGGGGAGGTATTTGATATCGTAGCCGAAGCCGAAATGCTCCGCTGCCACGAGGAGATTGGTTATGAGGCATCCATTGCTCATGTAAAGGGTGCGATTATCCGGGTCGACATGGGGCAAAGCCCTTTTGAAATCGGCCAGCACAGAGATCGTCTCCCCTTCGAGGCGTAGCTTCCATGGCTGGGAATTCGGGCCGGATGGAGCTAAAATGGCATATCGAAGCAGAAATTTAAGCCTCTCCTCCGGTTTGCCATCAACTGGATAATCCTCTTCTTTTAAATTCCAAACATCCAACTTATCCTCCATTAAATCGACCTCCGATAGATTGTCAAGTCGCAGCCAAGCGTATTTCGCGTATAAACACTAATAATAATCGCGCAATCTCGATATAAAGAATTTACGATACTAAGCTCGATCTGTGCAGTTCAGAAATCCTTGACTTCGTATGCCCGCCAATGGGCCATGGGTGAGATGGAGGGATGCTTATTATGGGCTTAACGGGTTTAGGTCTTTGAGATTTTTGACAATTTCATGAATTGGCATAAAAGAGAATCCGATAAAAAATAGCTGAAGCTCAAAAAAAATTTTACTGAGGCAGCAGAACCGCTGCTGCCTGCAGTGCCCAGTCGATGAATCCCTGCGGGAAGACGCCTATCCAGACGACCGCCAGCATTGTCAGCACCAGGGCTGCCACATATCCCTTTGATTCGGCTACCTTCGGCCCAACGGGCTCGCGGAGGTACATGTAGCTGATGATCCTCAGGTAGTACACCAGCGATAGAGCGCTGTTGAGGATCGCCAGCACAGCGAGCCAGACGAGTCCAGAGTAGATGGCAGAGCTGAATAGCACGAACTTGCCGATGTATCCCGCAGTCGGCGGAATGCCTGCGAGGGCGAACATGAAGATCAGCATGCAGAATGCTGTTATCGGTGCCCTGCGGGCCAGTCCCGCATAGTTGGATATATCGTCGGGATCTTTGTCGTTGCCCTTGGCAACCATCGACGCCACCTGTGCTGTTCCTATGAAGGCCCCCGTCTTCATGAGGGCGTGCCCCAGGATGAGGAGCAGGGCACCTGCTATTCCGAGCTGTGCCGCCGGAACCGCAGCTCCGCCGAACTTCGTGATCGGAGCCACGCCATAGGCAGCCCCCACCACCACGAAGCCGATGGCGATATAGCCCGCCTGGGCGATGGACGAATAGGCCAGGATGCGCCTCACATTATTCTGCCAGCAGGCCGCCAGGTTTCCAAGCGTCATAGTCAGGGCCGCGAGGATGGCAAAGGCAAGATACCACTCCATGCGCAGCGCCACCAGGGCCACGATGAGCACCCTGAAGGCTGCTGCGAAGCCCATCTTCTTCGAGCCTGCCGCCAGCAGCGCTGAGACCAGTGGCGGTGCGCCCTCGTAGGTATCGGGAGCCCACATATGGAAGGGCACCAGAGCCATCTTGAAGGCAAAGCCCGCGATCACGAAGAGCAGAGCGACTGCCGTCGCAGGGGCGAAGTTTGAGAGCGCCGTGGAGGCCACATCGGCCAGCCTCGTCGATCCGGCCATGCCGTAGAAGAGCGAGAAGCCGAAGAGCATGAACGCAGACGAGACTGACCCGAAGATGAAGTACTTCATGGCCGCCTCGAGGTTCTTCTTGCTCTTGTCAAACGCCGCCAGGGAGTAGGTGGAGAGGCTTGCCAGCTCGAACCCCACGAAGAGGGTGACGAGATCTATGGAGCTTGCCACCACCATCATTCCGACTGTCGCTAAGAGCAGCAGCGCAAAGTACTCGTCTGCTCCCTTTCCTGTGTACCTCGAGAGTGAGGCTATCACGACCAGCAGAGATACGATGAGGAAGACGGCCTTGAAGAACTGAGAGAGGCCGTCCACTGAGATGGTGTCGTAGAAGAAGATCTCAGGCTTTGGTATGGTGAGGTTGCTGGAGACAAGGCCCAAAGCCGCCACCAGCCCTGCGAGGCTCAGGTATCCCATCAGCTTGCCGCTGTTCTTCATAAGGGAGCCTAGCAGGACTATCAGCACTGCCAGGACAGTGAGAAGCGCCTCGCCCCAGAGGGGCGCGTAATGTGCGAATTCCACTTCAGATCACCCCCATCTGGGACAGGGTCACGACAGGCTCCATGACCTGATGGGCTGCTGTGCCCATGATATCTGTGATCAGGCCCGGCGCAATTCCGAAGAGCAGTGACAGTAGTATGATCATGCCCATCGAGAATAGCTCGTAGCTATGCGGGTCATGCACATTCATGTATTTCTTCAGTATGGGCCCGAACATGACCTTCTGCATGGCCCACAGGTGATAGGCTGCTGTTGTGGCCACGCTCAGGAACACTACTATCATGGTGTACATTGGCAGCGTTGCGAAGGAGCCTGTCAGCACCAAGAACTCAGCCACGAAGCCGCTCATTCCCGGAAGTCCAAGAGACGCCATGAAGCCAGCCATCATGATGACTGCGAACTTGGGCATGCGGTCCGCCAGGCCTCCCAAATCTGCGATGATCCTCGTCCCGACCACGTGCTGAATGGTGCCTGCGGACATGAACAGTACGCAGGTTATGATCCCGTGGGAGAACTGCTGGAACATAGCACCCTGAATGGACATCCAGGTGAAGGCCACTGCTCCAAGCGTCACGAATCCCATATGGCTGACTGACGAGTAGGCCACCAGCTTCTTGATGTCCTTCTGTGCCAGCGCCAGGAAGGCCCCATAGACTATGGAGAGCACTGCGATGATGGCGATGACGGTGATCCACGCCTTGTCCACATTCGGCAGAATGGGCATTATGACCCTGAATATGCCGTAGCCGCCCATCTTGAGCAGCAGAGCTGCCAGAACCACAGAGCCGGCCGTCGGAGCCTCAACGTGGGCGTCGGGCAGCCAGGTATGGAACGGGAACGCAGGCATCTTGACAAGGAACCCGAAGAGAAGCCCCGCGAAGATGATGTTCAGCAGGCCCGTCGGGAAGATGGCCTTGTCAGCTGTCGCCTGCAGCAATGTCAGCATATCGAAGGTTCTGGTGCCATCTGGCATACTGTATGTGAAGTACAGGGCGAAGATCGCCAGCAGCATCACAAGGCTTGCCACATGCGTGTAGATGAAGAACTTGATGGCTGCGTAGTCCTTCCTCGGCCCGCCCCAGGCACCAATCAGGAAGTACATGGGGATGAGCACTACCTCCCAGAAGATGTAGAAGAGGAAGAAGTCGAGAGCTGTGAAGACGCCCAGCACTCCCACCTCGTTCAAGAGCAGAAGCGCGAAGTACTGGTTGGGCTTCTTGCCCTCTCCCCAGGAGTATATTATCACGAGGATCGATACTATCGTCGAGAGCAGGAGCAGCGGGAAACCTATCCCGTCAACTCCGACTGTGTACTTGACGCCGATTGACGGAACCCAGTTGTAGCTCTCGACGAACTGCATTATCTTGGAGCTCTTGTCGAACTCCATGTACATCTGCAGGGAGAGGACCAGGGGTATGAACGAGGCTATCAGGGCCACGAACTTGGCCTTGGACCCCGCAAAGAGGGAGATCACCGCTCCTATGAGAGGAATGGCGATCATCAGTGAGATCGCATTTTGGATCATACCAGGCCCACCTCCATGGCCAGAGTGATCACAACCACCAGTACCACTATTCCTAGCAACATAGCCGAGACGTAGTTTTGAATCACGCCCGTCTGGATCTTCCTCACGTTTTCTGCGAGGCCGAGGATCCAGGCGGAGAGCCAGTTCAGCCAGCCATCCACGAGCTTGATGTCGATCATGTTGCAGATCAGGGATGTTCCATAGACAACTGTCTCTGCAAACCAGGCGGTGAAGATCTCATGCTGGTAGTATCCTTTCAGCAGGGTTCTGCGCAGTGGATCATTCTCACCAGTAACCTGGCTCGGGTCGAACCTCTTGATCTTGTCCCAGTAGAACAGCCCGGCGAGCAGTATGCCGCCTATGGAGATTATGTAAGGCAGCAGCTTGATGTACCAGGGTTCCCCAGCGCCCTCTCCTTCTCCGGCAGCCTCGTGACCTTCGGCTGCATGGCCTCCGATGACGCCAAGCTCATCGAAGTTCACGCTGTAATGCTCGAAGTTGGTGTCAAGGTAGCTGTAGAAGTCATGCTGGGCGGCCATGCCGAAGCCGAAGGCGAAGACCGCCAGGATGACCAGCGGCCCTACCATGACCCAGGGAGACTCGTGATGTCCGTAATTGGATCTCTCCTTGCCCGTGAATACGCAGAACCACATCCTGAAGGTGTAGATAGCTGTCAGGACTGCTGCTGCAACGAGGAAGATGTAGGGCAGGAAGTTGATCATCACACCGTACTCATAGGCTTTCGCAATTATCTCGTCCTTGGTGAAGAATCCCGTGAATAATGGGAAGCCTGCCAGGGAGAGAGATCCGACGAGCATGGTGTACATTGTCCATTTCATGTACTTCCCGACAGCTCCCATCTCGCGCATGTCGTTGGTGTTGACTGCGTGAATCACTGAGCCTGCGCAGAGGAAGAGCAGGGCCTTGAAGAACGAGTGGCCTATCAGATGGAAGATGGAGACGCCAACGGCAGCTGCACCGACTGCTGCTCCAACTCCAAGGCCCGCCATCATGAAGCCGAGCTGAGAGACCGTAGAGAAGGCCAGGACCCTCTTGATGTCGAAGGCCGTCAGGCCCATCGTGGCTGCAAAGAGCGCAGTGAAGGCACCGACTGCAGCAACGGCCGTCAGCCCATGGGGCGCGGCGTAGAAGAGCGGGAACATGCGGGCGACGAGATAGACGCCTGCCGTCACCATTGTCGCGGCATGGATCATGGCGGAGACTGTGGTCGGACCCTCCATGGCATCAGGAAGCCAGACATGCAGCGGGAACTGACCTGACTTTCCTATAGCACCACCCAGGATTCCAAGGGCGATGAGCGTCAGCTGCGCTGGCGGAATCTGAGCTATGTTGGCGTAGATCACGGGGAACTGAAGCAGATATTCTCCTGGCTTCAGGGGTATGTTCAGCGCCGCAAGGTTGTTGTAGAGCAGGATGATGCCTGCCAGGAAGAGAACGTCGCCTACGCGCGTCGTCAGGAAAGCCTTCTTGGCGGCGGAGGCGGCGGACGGCTTGCGGTACCAGAAGCCTATCAGAAGATAGGAGCAGAGTCCCACCAGCTCCCAGAAGATGAAGAGCTGAAGCAGGTTGTCCGAGTAGACCAGGCCGAGCATGGCAGCCGTGAAAAGGCCAGCCTCGGCGAAGTATCTGGCTGCTCCCGGGTCGCCGTTCATGTAGCCGTTGGCATATGTGTGAATCAGGGTGACAACGAAGGTCACCATCAGAAGCATCACGAGCGCCAGAGGATCAATCAGGATTCCCACATTGAAGTCGGCGAACCAGTGCATCGACTGATGCACTATCTGATTCGGATATGTCTCCTTGAGTATTCCAAGGGATATTATCAGGCCGCCCAATGTAGCCAGGACTGTTATGAAGCCTCCGCCCCTGGGCAGATGCCATCCCACAAAGAGGCAGAGCACGAAGGCTAGGACTGGAAGCGCCACGATTAGGTAAGCATAATCTGCGTACACTCGTTACCACCTCATGGCGTGGATCGAGTCCAGGTCAATGGTTCCGTAAAGCCTGTACAATGCGATCAATATGGCAAACCCAACGCCCGCCTCGGCCGCAGCCAGCGCTATGGAGAACAGGGCAAAGACCTGGCCGTTCACATTGGGCTGGTAGGCTGAGAAGGCAACTAGGTTGATGTTGGCGCTATTGAGCAAGAGCTCGATGCACATCATCAGCTTGACTCCGTTCTTTTGAGTTATGAGACCGTACAAGCCGATGGTGAACATCACTGATGCGAGCAGTATGTTAAGCTCGAGCGGTATCATCGGTTAATCTCCCTCCTTGTCATCATTTGTCGCCCTCCTCAGGCAACCTCCTTTCTTGCGATGTAAACTGCTCCGACAAGGGCAGCCGTCAAGACCAGAGCAAGGATCTCAAAGGGGAAGACGTAGATCGTGAAGATCTCTAGCCCCACATCTCCTACGCCGCTCTCCGGCTGCCTCAGTCCCTCCTTCGGCTCATAGCTGAAGGGCGGCTTCTCGCCCGCTCCCCAGTTGGTGACGGAGAGCGATGCAAAGAGCGCGGCCAGGAAGGCCAGGGTCAGGATTATGAGCTTATAGTTCACCATGAGACTCCTCCATGATAGTCTTGCGTGTCAGCATCACTGCGAAGAGTATCAGCACTCCGACGGCTCCGATGTAAACGAGGATCTGAGCCACTCCCACGAAGGGGGCGTTCAGGAATATGTAGAGAGCCGCGACGCCCGCAAAGGTTCCCAGAAGATACAGGGCGCTGTGCACTATGTTCTTGGAGTAAACCGTCAGGGCCGCTAGCAGCAGTATGACGAAGGCGATGGCCAGGAAGGCCAGAAGCTCTATCGCGAATCTGACATCATAGCTCAACAGCTTGTTCAGGATGGTCTGGGACCAAGGTGACAGGATAACAATCAGTGCCAGGCCGCCGAAGATCACTGCCAGGGCTAAAAGCAACACCACGAGATCAAAGACGGATCTGACAATGCTCGCGCCTGATTTTTCAGCCATCAGGTTGCACCCCCAACTTTGGGATTGGCCTCTGCCTTTGCTTCCTCAGCAGCGGCTCCAGCTGTCTTCTCAGAAGGCTTTCCAGAAGCTTTGGATGCCGGAGCACCTTCGCCCGCTGGCGCTGTCTTCTTCTTGGCGGCCTTGTTGTTGGCGCCCGCAGCACCAGCTGCTCCAGGCTTCTTCGCCCCCTCTTTGGCGGCAGCCTTCTTGGCAGCCGCCTTCTCCGCGGCTATCCTCTTGGCCTCAGCCTCGAGGGCCTGCTCCTCTTTCTCTGAGAACTTCTTCACTGCAATCTTTTCAGGGCCCCTCACTATCTCATCTCTCTCCCAGCCTGCCATGGTGACCTTCTTGCCCATCTTGAGACACTCGGCGGGGCACTCATCCACGCACAGGCCGCAGAACATGCACCTACCGTAATCGATCTGCGGATATTGCATCTTCTTGTTCTTCAGAGGGTTTCCGTATCTGTACGGAACCATCTCGATGCAGCTGTTGGGGCAAACCCTGGCACATGATGCGCATCCGATGCATTTGGTGGCATCCAGCTCGTGAAGCCCGCGCTCCGCATCAGGAAGCTCCATCATCACCTCTGGATAGAGCCTGGTAACCTCAACCTCCCGAGCTATCTTCAGAGGCCAGCTCCAGTTCATTAACATCTTTCTCTTTAGCATCTCAAAGCCACCTCATGCAAAGTATGATCCTACAGCTACCGCCCACGCCAGGTTGACTATCGAGAGGGGCAGAAGCACCTTCCAGCCCATGTCTGTCACCTGGTCTATTCGCAGCCTCAGCAGTGCACTCCTTGTCCAGATCAAGAACCAAAGGATGATTACTACCTTCATGAACATCCAGATCAGGGGCGAGATGGTGCTCAGTATTGGAAGAGGTATGATGGGCCCATTCCAGCCGCCAAGGAATAAGAGTGCCAGAATAACAGATCCCAAAAGCATGACGTTGTACTCCTGGAAATAGAGCAAACCCCACCTGATTCCACCATACTCGGTGTTGTAGCCGCATATCAGCTCTTCTTCTGCCTCGCTCTGATCAAAGGGAATTCTTCCGAGATCAGTTATCAATGCTACAAGGAAGACCGCAAATCCGATCGGCTGGGCGAAGGCATACCAAAGGCTCTGGTTCTGGGCTATCTCCGCCAGGTTTAGGCTGTGGGCCATCACTGCTACGGAGATGACACAGACGCCCATGGGCACTTCATAGCTGATCATCCTGGCGATGCCTCGGAAGGCACCGAGCAATGAGTACTTGTTGTTGGAGCCGTACCCCGCCATAAAGGTCCCAATCGCCATAAGGCTCAAGGCGGCTTCAACATAGAAGGCACTTATATCCATGTTGGCCACGACCAGCGGGTAGTTCGTCCCATTGATGTACAGAGCGCCAAACGGTATGGCCGCTGCGACAAGCATTACTGCTATGCATGCAACGAGCACTGCCCAGA
The DNA here is from genome assembly GCA_002067365.1 of Methanosaeta sp. PtaU1.Bin060. Taxonomy (GTDB): domain Archaea; phylum Halobacteriota; class Methanosarcinia; order Methanotrichales; family Methanotrichaceae; genus Methanothrix. Next base: position 11,085 of record MVRK01000048.1, read on the forward strand.
CATATACCGGCTTATCTGCCTTTTTGGGTATGGTATCCTCTTTTGTGAAGAGCTTGATGGCATCGGCGATTATCTGAAGCAGACCCCATCTTCCACCCACACGATTGGGGCCGTAACGAGCAGAGAAGTCACCAAGCAGCTTGACCTCCAGCCAGACTATGTACATCGCCCCAAGGTTGATCACGGCAGCGAGAACGGCTGCGCCGATTATGCCTATGATCAGGTAATAGATCGCAGGCTCCGAAGCTGCAAACGAACTGATAGTCTCTATTATTCCATCCAATTCTGCTCCCCCCTATCTATCGGCCTCCGATGGACAGCCGTCCATGCTGCCTGCGATGGCCACCACGTCGGCAATGTAGACGCCTTCGAGAAGCGGTGGCAACGTCTGCAATGTAGCATAGAATGGTCCTCGCACTTTCACACGGTAGGGCTTGTCGCCGCCATCGCTTATCACATACATCCCCATCTCGCCGCGTGGGTCCTCGACCCGGTAGTAGGCCTCGCCGGCAGGGATCTTCTTGGGCACCTTCGTCTCCGTCATGATGGGTCCAGAGGGTATCCTGTCAAGGCACTGCTCGATGATGTGGACGCTCTCCAGAATCTCCCTGAGCCTGACATCGACCCTATCGGCGCAGTCGCCCTTCGTTCCCGTTATCACCTTGAAGTCCAGGTCGGGGTAGGCCAATATGGGGTCCTCTTTCCTCATATCATAGGCGACTCCGGCTGCCCTGAGCGGCGGTCCGGATATTCCAACACGCTTGGCAGTCTCTGCAGAGAGGGCGCCCACATCCTCCATCCTCATATGATATATCGGGTCCTGATTGAAGAGCTCGATGTACTCCTTCGTCCTGGACTCGATGTACTTCAGCGCATCTCTGCACTTATCTGCGAACCCCTCCGGGAGGTCGTTTCGAGCGCCTCCGAAGCGCACGAAGGTATGAGTGAGCCTCGCTCCCGTGACGCTCTCTATCATGGAGATTATCCGTTCCCTGTCGATTATCATGAAGTTCCAGGGAGCATAACCGACACCTGCGATCAGAGTCAAGAACTCGCCTGTGCCAATAAGGTGGCTCTGTATCCTCGAGAGCTCTTCCAGAATTACTCGGATATACTGGGCTCTTTCCGGAACCTCCACGCCCAGGATCTTCTCGACGGCCCCACAGTAGCATTCGTTGTTTGTGAGAGATGCCACATAGCACATCCTATCTGTGTAGGTTATGCCCTGCAGCCAGCTCCTGTTCTCCATGATCTTCTCGATGCCCTTATGGATGTAGCCCAGGTCGAGGAACGCCTTATGAACCCTCTCACCCTCGACCAGGATATCAAGGAGGAACGGCCCGGGGAGCATGGCATGCTGTGGACCCATGTGCATGATCATCTCGGCATCGGACTTGATCTCGGCCTCCTCTCGCTCCCTGTAGGATGGATATTTCAGCTTGATGGGGACTGTGCCCGCCTCGATCTCTGCCGGGGTTGGGGGGATGAAATACTCTGTGTAGCCATCCGCAGTCGGCCGCTCAACAGCCCTCTTGCCAGTTGTGAGATCCGGATAGCCCTTGAAATCCTTCCTCCAGGGCCATGCGCCAACTAGATCATCACCCAATAGCAGGGGATAGAGTCCTGGATGACCCTCGAAGTTTATGCCGAACATCTCCCAGATCTCTCTCTCGTACCAATTGGCATTCCAGTAGAGATTTGCCAGGGACTTAATCGTCGGCTTCTCCCTTGGAGTCTTGGATTTGAGCATCGCCACTACCTGATGAGCGCCGTGGCTGGTCATGATCTGCACGACCTCCATCTCATTCCTTGCGATCCAGTCCACACCGGCAGCGCCGGAGTAGTGATCGAAGGCCAGCTTCTCAGTCAGGTGCTTGCAGACATCGACGATCTTGCTGGAATCTATAGTCGCCCAAAGCCTCCTGTCCGACTCCACTTTAGACTCCAATACAGCACCAGGGAAGGCCGATTGGATTGAGCTTAAGACATCGCTTGCAGTAGTCAAGAGATAATCCTCCCTAGTAGCCTCGCTTGTCTTTGCGTTCCTTGATCTTCTCCTGCAGGGCCATCAGCCCCTCGAGGAACTGCTCTGGACGCGGAGGACATCCCGGAATGAATACGTCGATGGGGAAATAATCAGCAGTATTCTGGATGATATTGTAGGAATCATAGAAAGGTCCGCCGGAGATTGCACATTCCCCTATTGCTATGACCCACTTGGGCTCCACCATCTGCTCCCAGAGGTTCTTGATCACGGGCAGGTACTTCCTGGTGATGTAGCCTGAGATGATCATCACATCGCATTGGCGTGGTGTGTTTCTCGGCATACAGCCGAACCTTGTGCAATCGTATGGTGCAGCCCCGAAAACGAACATCTCGACGCCGCAACAGCCCATAGGCTGCATCAAAAAGTACACCGAGTTCTTTCTGCCCCAGTTGAAGATGTTCTTGATGGGACTCATCTCGATGATCTCGTGGACCTTCTCGGTGGTGGTGAACCAGACCTCGACAACGGGCTGGCCGAAGATAGTCCAATTCTCAATCTCCTTGTCGACCGCTACAGGCACGGGTATGACGTCGCTTATACCCAACGCAAAGCCTCCTTCTTGACAGCATAGATCAGTCCAACCAGCAGTACCACGATGAATAGGAGCATCTCGAAGACGGCGTAGTTCATGAACCCGAAGACCATGAACTGCTGCATTGCCTTATTCGCATAGACGTAGATCCAGGGGTACAAAAACAAAACCTCAACATCGAATATCACAAAAACGATGGCGAAAAGGTAGTATTGAACGCTGTACTGGATCTTGGCGTCGCGGATGGGGGCGAGACCGCCTTCGTACGTCGATTGCTTCCTGCGGCTTGGCCTCAGAGGGGCTATGATCTTGATAGCCGCCATAGCCGCAATCGGCACGATAGCTCCTACTATCATGAATATAATAAGTGGTATATAATAATCCACTGCCATCGGTTCGCCGGCCATTGTTTATCCTCCGTAAAAGTTAAACATAAGGTCTGGTATAAAAGGTTTATGAGAAAAAATTTCACGTTGCCAGAGTTCAATTACAGTATTTTTGAAAAGATTGGGGACATATTATCATCATTAAGGTGATCAGATGGAGGAGGTTAGGCAACTGGAGACGGAGCCGGGGATGAGCGTGGAGGCCCTTGTTCAGGGGATGGCCCATTGCGGATTTGGGGCGAGACGGCTGGCTGAGGCTGTGGAGATCTACGAGCTGATGCTTTCGGGAGAATACACCAAGTTCCTCACCCTATCCGGCGCGATGGTGCCTGCGGGGATGAGGAACATAGTCTCGGGGCTTATCAGGAAGGGGCACGTCGATGTTCTGGTGAGCACAGGGGCAAACCTCGTGCACGATATAGTCGAGTCCTTCGGGCACCACAGCCTGGGCACTCAGGACTCGGACGATGCCAGGCTGCGGGCAGAGGGCATGAGCAGGATCTATGATGTCTTTATAAGAGACGAGGACTTCGTGCGCTTCGAGGAGCTGATGCAGGAGATGCTGCCCAATATGCCTCAGCCGATCTCGGGCAGGGTGCTGATGAGGCACCTGGGCTCTCAGATAGATGACAGGGGGTCGATCCTGCGCTCGGCCTATGACCTAGATGTGCCCGTCTTCTGCCCCGCCCTGCCCGACTCCATGATTGGGCTGCAGGCCTGGCTTCACACCCAGACGAAAAAGCTCTCAGTCGATGCCTTTGCTGATGTCAAGGAGATAGTTGATATCTGCTATGAGGCGAAAAGAGCGGGGATTGTGATAGTGGGAGGAGGTGTGCCCAAGAATTTCGCACTGCAGTCGATGCTAGTCACTCCGAAGAGCTTCGATCTGGCGATCCAGCTCACCACAGATACGCCCGAGAACGGAGGGCTCTCCGGAGCGACGCTCTCCGAAGCTGTCTCGTGGGGAAAGATATCAGCGGACGCGAGGTATGTCACAGTCTACGGCGACGCGACGATCACTCTGCCAATGATGGTGGCGGCGACTCTCGACAGGATAGAATCATGAGGCGGGCACAGGCCCAAAGGCCTATCTCGCAAAAGATCTCAGCGACAGAATGATAATAGTAGGATGACAGATAGTAGTATGATGGCGGTATCATTGAGATGGGCAGCGATAAGAGCGCAATGGTGAGGTCATTCTCTTGAATGTCGTAGTTGGAATCAGCGGGGCGTCGGGCGTCGGATACGGCATCCGCCTTTTGCAGGTCTTGGCTGAGAAGGGCTGCGTGACGCATCTGATCATCACAGATTCAGCCCGAAAGATCATGGAAATCGAGACCGATTTTTCGGGGGCTGACGTGGAGAAGCTGGCGAGATATGCTCACCCGCCAGACGACTTCTCAGCGTCCGTGGCCAGCGGCTCATATCCCTTCGATGCGATGGTGGTCATCCCCTGCAGCATGGGAACACTCTCGGCGATCGCCTCCGGGTCCTCGGATACTCTCATCACCAGGGCGGCCGACGTCTGCCTCAAGGAGAAGAGAAGGCTGATCCTCGTGCCAAGAGAGACCCCCCTCTCGCTGGTCCAGCTCAGGAACATGGTGGCTGTGGCGGAGGCTGGTGCCGTAGTCCTGCCGGCCTGTCCCGCATTCTATTCAAGGCCGGAGAGCCTGGGGGAGCTGGTGGACGTGCTCGTGGGACGAGTGCTGGATCTTCTGGGAGTAAAGAACGATCTTTACCACAGGTGGAAAGCGGAGAACGCAGTAGGAAGGAAATGCTTATAACCGTTTGAATCAGAGCTGTTGCAAGGTGATAATAGTTGAAGTGCGCGCTGTGTCTTGTGGATAAGGAGACGGTTCCCGTCAAGCTCAATCTCGCAACCATTCACGGCCCAAAGGAGGAGATATTCGACATCTGCAAAGAATGCCTCGATCTGGCCCATCAGGCTTATCTGGACAGGGATTTCCTGGCTGTCAAGGCCGGGTCAAATGCAGCACCCCATGGAGCCGCGCATGGCTCAGAGCACGGTGCCCATCACTAGCTGTTTCTTTCAGAATAATTTCTTTTCCGCGATCAGACCTCATGAGAGAGTGCCCCCTTCAAGCGATGCTTTCGCCGACGATGGAGACTTCATGGGTCTCGTGAAGGCTTGAAAATAAGAGGACAGCATGGCATTTTCCATCAAGGTCACACTGGTAATGACCACATTCTTGCTTCTGGGAATGATCCTGGCTGGGCTGGTAACGCAGCCGAAGGCGTCCACAGATGCATGGAACATTCAAGAGGGCGACTTCCCATCAAACGGCAGCGCTGAGAGCAAGCTCACATTTCTGCTGAGGTACGCCATCCTCGCCCCGTCCAGCTACAACGCTCAACCGTGGCGCTTTTCGGTCAGCGGCAACGACAGCCGGATTTTGCTCTTCGCAGACGAGGGCAGGCAGCTGACGGTGGCGGACGCTGACAAGAGGGAGCTGTATATCGGCCTCGGCTCAGCTCTTGAAAACCTGCTGCTTGCGGCGGAGCACTTCGGATACAGCTGCAGCGTCACTTATTTCCCGGGGGAGAAAGATGCCGTGGCTCTGATCAGCCTCAGCCCCCGAAACGTCTCCGTCCAGCCTGCAGACGCGCGGCTCTTTGGCGCTATCCTCAACAGGAGCAGTAACAGCAATCCCTATGACTTCAAACAGGTTCCGAAGAGTGTGTTCCTGGCCTTAAGCAACCAGAGCAGGGGGGAAGGCATCCTGGTTTATGTGACAGAGGATTCGGGGACAAAAAAGAAGTTCGGCGATCTCGTTGTGGCGGCTGACCAGTCCCAGTTCTCCAATGCGAACTACAGGAGCGAGCTTGGCCACTGGATAAACCAGGGGACGATGGGCCCAGTGGGCATTCAGGCCCTGATCGCCCAGTTGGAGATGACGCTTCTGGATCCCGGCCCGGGCCTGATCAAAAGGGATGCCGAGATGGTGAACAGCACTCCTGCCATTGGATTCATAACCTCCGAGAAAGACGACAGGGAATCCCAGGTCAGGGCGGGTCAGGCCTTCGAGCGCCTGTGGCTTGAGGCAACAGCCCTCGGGCTCAGGGTGCATCCCATGAGCCAGGTGCTGGAGGTGCCTGAGACGAAGACGAGGCTGGCTGAGCTTCTGCCCGAGGGGCAGGGCTATTTGCAGCAGGCATTCTGCTTCGGCTATGCCATGCCTGAGGAGCAGACGACCAGGAGGCCGCTGGCCGAGGTTATTGTAGAATAAAGAGATGGGACGTATAAGTGGGACGTAAAAGTTCTTTCGGCTTGCGTCCATACTGCCCTGGCCGCCTGGATTTGGCAGCGGCAACATATGAATGAGCTGCAGAAGAAGCCGGAAATTGGGAATGAGATGAGGACAAAAAGAGAAAGAAGAGATGAAATTATTCTGCAGATCACGTTATCTCATAGGTTGCCAGCACGATGGAGGTCACATCCACCATGCCCGACTGGTCTGACGGGCTGATGTAAGGCGAAGAGTACTCGGATATGTCCACGACCTTCCCCAATCGTCCACCGGCAGCAGTCGCGATGTCCTCGGCATTCTTCTTCGCATCCGAGACGGCTGCTTTGCGGGCGGATGCGACTGCATCGTCGGGTTCGCTCAGGCCGTACCCAAAGATCTCGGCGCTGGAACCCGCAGATTTTGCCGTGCCAAGAACGCTATTTATCCTCGACTGGTCAGAGGTCTTCAGGCGCACAAGCAGGGTCTTGCTCACAGTTTTGGCTGACTGGGATGATGTATCGCATGTGGTGTTGTTGTTGACTGTCCTGCAGACCTTGCTCGATGACTCGAAGCTCGAAATGCCACTGCCCTGGCTGCTGCTCATATCCTTCTGATCGATTCCAGCCTTCAGCAGAGCATCTTTTGTCCTGTTCAGGATCTCGCCGGCTGCTGCCTCAGCAAGGGTGATGTTCTCGTTGTTGCTCTCGGCAGTAGCAGCGATGGTCACCATGTCGGCGGGCACCGTCACCTTTCCCTCGCCCACGACCTGCAGAGTGGGATTCCCACTTTGGGCAGAGCATGTGGCTAGGGTGGCTACTATCAGGATGCCCAACAAGATACCTAACCTCTTCATATTATCCCCAACAGTCCATCACCTGCAAGCTATTAAAGCAAACGGTCTGAAAGGCCTTCATATTCATATTTCTCAAAATTTGAAACAGGTTCTTGGAATAATAAAGAAATATAATAGGAAAATATAATAGGGAAAAGGAAGATTATTGTGATAGTCGGGCAAGAAACCCAGAGGTTGTGATATCCTTGGATTCATCATCGGATCAACCAGAGCCTGCCGCATCTTCTCCTGAATCGATTTCGGGCAGAGAGACGGCCGAGCAGGCTGGCAGAATGACCCTTGGAGAGATCTTCTCGAAGGCTCTTGAGATATACAAGGCGAATCCCATCATGATATTGCCCTCCCTGATACCTATAGCAGGCGTGGTCCTCGGCTTGCTGTTCTTCTTCGCGGGCTTCGTGGGCATCGCAGCCCTTTTCGACGAAAGGTTCGTGGCCTTTTCAGCAGTCGGAGGAATTATATTATTTGTACTAATAGTAATAATATTGTTCATCGTGGCTGAGGGCGTGACCATCGAGATGGTGAAGGCGGCCTTTGCCGGCAGAAGGGTCGAAATCGCCACCGCATGGGATTCATCCAGAGGCAGGATAGGGCCTCTGATATGGACGTCCATTCTGGCAGGCGTCATCATCGTCCTTGGATACATGCTCCTCATCATCCCGGGGATAGTCCTGAGCGCCATCTTCTATTTCGCTGCGCAGGCGGTGATGATCGATGGAAAATCGGGCACCGAAGCCCTCAAGGCGAGCTATAGCTTCCTGAAGGCCAATCCGGAGGATTCGATAATAGTAATCCTCGCATCCATGGCCATAAGCATCATCCTGCCCACGATTCCACTCATAGGATTTCTGCTCAGTCTGATCGCCCTTCCATACATATATGGTCTGTCCACACTGCTCTACATGGACAGGAGAAAGAGGGCTGAAGGCATGAATTGATGCATTGGGCCTAAAAATGTCATGCAGATCATCGAAGGTTTGTCCATCTGATGATCTGCTTTGGCGACCTGCCTCGGAGATCTGCCTCTTTGAGAGCAGTTCGACTTCATGCTCCGTAAAGGGTCTGCAGTCCCTTGGTGTCTCCAGATCCAAGGGTGCGCTGGGTGCTGTCGTAGTAGCCCATGATCTGGGAGAGGTCATACTTGTACAGCTTGTTCAGGTAGGTGTCACCGAGGCCAAGGGTATGCCCCAGCTCGTGGAGCGCAACTGTCTGAACGTCGTAGGTGATCGAGCTGGGATTTGTCATCCAGTTGTAGAGAGAGGGATTGCTCTCATCTGTGGTCCAGCCCCACCTTGTGTTGTAAGTGAGATCCGACTCGATCGCCTTTTTGTAGCGCTTTCCATCCTTTCCCACGACATATTTATTTGTGTAGTACCAGGTGCGAGAGTATGCCAGGGCACTCGATGATGTGTACTTCCAGGCGACCACATTCTTTTGATCCTGTTTATCTGCAGCAACCTGGCTCGAGATGGTCACGCCGTCGTTGAAGAGATTCTGAGAGCTGATACTGTCCCAAGTTTCGGCCGCATCCGAGACCGCTTGAGCGACGCTGTTCTTATCCAGACCCTCATTGGCGAGGTTGCTGTCGTCTTTCAAATAGAGCTGAACATTGCTGTTATCGGCCCAGCGCCAGCCTGCTGCAACCCAGGCTCTCGGATCATCGTAGTAGCCGTAGGTCTTGGTTCCGGAGGGAATCGTGCCCCGCGAGGCGGTTCCAGAAAGCTTTTCCTCATTGACGGCCATCACTCCGAAGCGACCCAGGTTCCCATTATTCTGAGCATAAAGGCCATCAAGGACCATCATCACATCTCCCTGCACGGCGTCGGGCAGACCGTCCACGCCCTGCACCTGGAGATTTCCTCCGATCTCAGATCTGCCAGCCGACGTCATCGAGACGCTGGCTACGAGATCTCCTCCCGCTTCGTCCCCAAGAAATCCTGCCAGGACCTGCTTCTCATTTCCCGGGGAATTCGCAAAGAGACCAATGCTTCCCTCATCTCCTGTCATCTTGCTGTCAAGGCTCGATGCGAGGCCGTCTGAAGCCACTTCTGTCGAGGCAGACGCTGCCAGAGATCCCGAACTGGCCATCGAGATGGCCATTTTATTTTCGCCGCCGCTTGCGGTATCCTTAATGGAGTTATTTCCAGAGCCGCTCGCGGACCAGATGTCCTGAATCGAGTTCTCGCCCAGGCTGGCCCCTCCCTGATAAGCCGTCCCATCGTCGAGGTCCACATTCTTCTGAACCGATGCACCATCATTTGAGAGACTCAGACTGAATCCGGATGCTGGCTGCCCAGCAAGGATGGCCAGAATCAACGAGATAAAGATAAACTTGGAGCTGATTGTCATCTTCGCTTGCCTCCTGAAAATCTCCTGGCTCACCTTCTGGACAGTCATATCAAGCTTTCGGCTGCATGGCTGTTTCAAGCACCAAGCCACGAGATGATTCCGACATATCTCTCCCACAAGATTTTGAACCCGGCTATCCCCGGAGATTCGACCATCATCTTTAATTTCAGCATCATCATGCTCCTGCCCATGAGCAAGATCGGAAAGGCGATCAGATTAGAGCGCATACTGGATCGCAAGACTCACAGGACAGTGATAGTCCCGATGGACCACGGAATATCCGTTGGACCAATCGAAGGGCTGATCGACATTCCGACCACTGTGGACAAGGTGGCCGAAGGAGGGGCCAATGCAGTTCTAGGCCACATGGGCCTGCCGCTGCATGGCCACAGGGGCTACGGCAAGGACGTCGGCCTGATAATTCATCTCTCAGCCTCCAGCTCCCTTGGGCCAGACCCCAACCACAAGGTCCTCGTGACCAGGGTAGAGGATGCCATCAGGGTCGGAGCCGATGCAGTGAGCATTCATGTAAACGTGGGGGCGGATGATGAGGCTGAGATGCTTCACGACCTGGGGAGGGTGGCCAGGAGCTGCGACCTCTGGGGCATCCCTCTGGTGGCCATGATGTATCCCCGGGGGCCCAAGGTCAAGTCGGAGCACGGGGTGGAGTATGTCAAGCTGGCGGCGCGTATCGGCTCTGAGCTGGGGGCGGATATCGTCAAGACCAACTACACAGGGACACCTGAGACATTCAGGGATGTGGTGCGGGGCTGCAGCGTGCCGGTGGTCATAGCAGGCGGCCCGAAGATGAGCACGGAAAAAGATCTTCTGCAGATGGTCTGCGACGCTGTCGCTGTGGGTGGTGCAGGCGTCGCCTTCGGGCGAAACATCTTCCAGGCGGAGAACCCGACACTGCTGGTGAGAAAGCTATGCGCTATCGTTCACAAGGGGTATACTGCTGAAGAGGCCGAGAAGATGGAGAAGTGAAAAACGGGGGGTTTGGCAAAAACGATAAAAGAAGGCCCTGGGAAGTTTCCCATCAGCAGGGCTCTGAGAGGAATTTGATCTGGGAATCATGATGGAAGAACTGAACCTCAAGAGTGTCTCGATCTCCGTCGCATTGGACTCATCTTCGGCGCTGTCTAGCCCTCTACGGGACGATGAGCAGCCTTCCCGTCAACCCCATCCCGCGCGGCGCTGTCCTCTGAGCTGCCGTGAGCCTGCCATATCGCCGTTACCCGGCGGGGCCCTACTACTTGGAGCGGGCGTGGTTTACGGGGTGATCATAGACTGGGCAGCAACGCGATACTCATGAGGGCCGCCTCGGTTCAGTGGCCGAGCAGCTCACAGAGAAGTTCGTGAGACAAACTCTGCGAACATCCCAAATAAATACAGCAGGAATATATTTCTTATCTTAATGATGGGATCTTGTGCGAAAGAGCCGAGGTATTTTCGAATGCGGGCACTATAACGAGCCGACCGCAATCTATATCACTTCCTCCAGTACATTAGAAAGCATGAGAACTATAGCCCTCTTAGTCCTGGCTTTTTGCCTGGCCGCCCTCATGCCAGCGATGGGCCAGGATGCGAGCCATTGGCTTGCTCAGGCTGGCAGAGACTACAACAATGGCTCCTACTCCCTCGCGCTGAAGGATCTGGATGAGTATCTGGCTCTGAACTCAAGCGATTCCAATGCATGGGTCTCCAGGGCCCGTCTCCAGGTGATTCTCAAGAGCTACAACGATGCAGTTGAGAGCTACGATGTAGCCCTGAAGATCGACGGGACTGATGCGAAAGCGTGGAACGACAGAGGGGTCGTCCTATCGGAGGCTTTGAATGATTATGATGAAGCTCTGGCCTCGATCAACAGATCCCTGGAGATCAATCCGCTGGCAGCAGCCACCTGGTACAACCAGGGGATGGTGCTGGATAACATGGGCAGGCACAATGACGCTCTCGCGGCTCTGAATCAGTCAATAGATCTGGACTCGAAGATGGCTCAGGCCTGGAACCTGAAGGGACAGGTTCTGATGAAGATGGATAATAACAAAGAAGCTTTGAAATCCTTTAAGAAGGCGGTCTCCATCGACCCGTCAAACAAGGAGTACCAGGACAACAAGAGCAAGGCTCAGAAGGCGGCTGGCCAGCCTATCGAGAAGAAGCTGGACTTTCCATCGGAGTGACGACGTCTATTTCAAGGAGAAGCTTCAGGGCGGCCCAAGAACGCACATTTTGACCCGGAAGCAGAGGGCCGATCCAATTTTTGCAGGACGGGATATTGATCTCCTGAGAATTTCAGGACAAAGATCTCGATGATTCAGAGTAAGAGGTGCCAGTCCCAGGAGGGTTTCTTCGATCGCCTGAGGGTGTATGCCCTTCTGGATGCCTCCAGAGCATGGCTGTAGTTCGTGTCAGCGGATTCTATTCTATGATGATTC
>MVRK01000049.1 GCA_002067365.1 Methanosaeta sp. PtaU1.Bin060
AAGGTACTCCAGCAGAGTCCTGATGTGCTCGAGATTGGTGGCATACCTGGGCTCGATGAGCGGCGTGCATTTATCGATCTCGGTCTCCCTGCCCACCAGCTTGATGGCAAAGGCATAGCAGCTCTGCTCGCCACAGATCTGGCAGTCGGTGCGGGGGAGGTATTGGTAGATCTCGGCATGGTCCACCTTGACCTTCTCCCGCGGAACGGGGGTGATCCCCTTAATAATGGCCTCATTGATGGTCTTTTTCAGATCCTCCAGAACCTCCCTGGCCTCTGCCTCGCTCTTGATCATGGTCATGGTCACATTGCCCGTGGAATAGACGGTGATCAGAATGTTACCTCTCTGAATGATCAGAGCGCCTATCCTATCAGAGTACCTGGCTCGGGGAAAGAGTGGCTCCAATAGCTTGAGGGCTCCCTCCAGGGGCGGATCGAAGCGGGCGATTATCCTGAACTTGCTGCTGTCGGCGATGCAGGGCAGGAGCTGACGCAGATCGACGACCTGCAGGGGTCTTGTGCCAGCCAGGTCTTTTTTGGCTACTCCCGGCTTATCGGACTTGGTCTCCATGAAGTTCTTTCCGAAATCCGTGATGACGACCCTGCCCTCTCTCGTGTCAGCCAGGCCTGCTTGCTTGAGCATCTGCAGATGGTAGTCGAGCATGGTACCTCCCACTGCCTGCTCTATCTCTTCATTTGTCCTCTCCTTTTCCACCAGCATGGCCATGATCTTTCTTCTCGTAGCATTGGCCATGGCATTGCTCACGAGCTTAACATCAGCCTGTCCTCCTACCATATTGTCCACCCCATTCGCAAATCAATCATTTTATTTTAAGCCGCCCTGCTAAGCTGACCATATCAATAACTGCCTCATCAGAGATCCTGTACCGACACCATTTTCCTTCCTTTCTCTCCTTTACGAGGCCAGCGTCCTCAAGTATGGAGAGATTATGAGATATGGAGGACTGCGGTCTTTTAAGAGCCAACATTAGCTCACCAATGCAAAGCTCTCCTCCGGCCAGAAGTTTGAGAATCTTGAGGCGAGTTAATTCTGCTAAAGCCCTAAAGACCTTCATCTCGGCAGTTAATTCGTCTTCATCTATCTTTTTTACTTGAGTGCATACCTGGAGACATCTCTCTCGGGCTATGCTTCTATCTCCATAAAGTCTGGCCAGAGTTTTTTCTGCGTCGCAACAAGCGCTATTGTCGCAGCAGGATTCTTTCTCTTCTTCCGGCTGAGGAAGGGGCAATCTTTTTCTTTGGATCATTGGAAGTTCTTTATCCAGCATCAGCACAGCCTACCATGGTGATTTATTACTAGTCATATCAATCGATTCATATATAAGGATTTCTAGATTCATAATTTTGTGCAAATTACGAGATGCAAGCGAGCTACCCGAAATGCGGTGAGATGCTCCGTGTTCACAAGCCACAATGTCTTTATTGTCAGCACACGTGGCGGTAGAAATGATTAAAGGATTTGCAGACACCCGAACCAGCGCTTTCAGGCTATTGCCTAACCCAGGTCGAATCAGTTTGAAGCATGATGTTCGCAAGAAAGGGATATGACAATGGATACAGTCGAAACTGCGAAGGTACAGACGATCCGCGAATGCGGACACGACGAATACTGGTTGCGAGACAGGATTTTCGATGATCCCGCCCAACTCGGTCTCGGCGACTTGCAGGCAGTTATAAAGGAAAAGAAACTGTCCCAAGGAGGACGTCTGGATCTCCTCCTGAAGAATCCTGAAGATGATTCGATGTTCGAGGTCGAACTTCAACTCGGAGCCACTGATGAATCACACATCATCAGGACAATAGAATACTGGGACAACATGAAACTGAAATGGCCAAAACGGAGTCATACAGCCGTTCTCGTCGCTGAGGAAATAACGAACAGATTTTTCAACGTCGTTCATCTACTTGGTCTGACGGTTCCAATCATCGCCATCAAAGCCAATATTGTGCAAATCGGCGAAATGAAGGGACTGGTCTTTACCAAGGTCGTCGACTCCTATGATGAGCAGGAGGAAGAAGAGACGCCGCAACAAGCCTATGATGAGAAGCACTGGATTGATAACTACCCGGGAACATTGGATTGTGCTCGGTTGTATAAGGCGTTACTCGAAAAGATATATGGCGAAATTCCCACTAAGTATTTTGAGTCCTATATCTCCCTTTCAGTAAGTGGAACGGCTAGAGTATGGGTTACTAAGAGGAAGAACGACCGAGCCTTCGTAGAGGTGAAGCACGGCGAGGGAAACTTCCAAGAGGCTGTTGACTATTTGAATAAGGAAGGAATTTCGTTTGGCACAAGAGGCGGAAAATACATCACTTTCAACGTGAGCACACAGCAACTGAAGGAGCGATCAGCTATCCACGAATGGTTGGCTATGAGGTTGTCACCAGAAAGCCTGAAGACACAGACTAACCAAGCGTCTGATGTTACGGCTTTCAAGCTCGTCGAACCTCAATGCTGATGTTGGAGTGTGATAGGAACGCGATGAATGCGGAACGATGCACCCAACAGCACTGATTCTCAGCCGAGAAATATCGGAGACAATAAATACCGTGGGTAAGCTACAAGAGCTTATCAACTCAATCTCGTAAGTGGTCAGCCAACCGCACTCAACGCGTTTTAAGGCCATCGGAAAAAAATGATTACTAAAGAAAAACCGGCTACATCAGATCGCGAATAGAGCCAACTGATTAGTCTAAAAAATAAGTAATTATTATTTTTTATTGGTTCCGGCTGTCGCACATTGCCCGATCCCCTGCAAAATACCTCTCCTTCAGCTTAAGCGCCACGTTCACCAGCATGATCAGCATGGGAACTTCGATGAGAGGCCCGATGACCGCAGCGAAAGCCTCCTGGGAGGCGATGCCAAAGACGCCCACAGCAACGGCGATGGCCAGCTCGAAGTTGTTGCTGGCCGCAGTAAATGAGAGTGCTGCAGTGTTCTCGTAGCTCACGCCCAGCTTGTAGGACATAAAGAAGCTGACTGAGAACATCAGCAGGAAGTAAATGGCCAAAGGTATGGCCACCCGCACCACATCCAGGGGGAGCTGCACGATGTAGTCCCCCTTAAGAGAGAACATGACGACTATGGTGAAGAGCAGGGCGACTAGGGTTAAAGGCGATATCCTGGGCAGGAAATCCCTCTCATACCAGCTCTTTCCCCGCGCCTGGATAAGGCTGAACCTGGTGACTATCCCTGCCAAGAAGGGAATTCCCAGGTATATGAATACGCTTTCAGCGATCTGGGATATGGTAACATCAACTGCCGTGCCCGCTGCAATTCCCAAAGCTGCCGGCAGGACGGTGATGAAGATGTATGCATAGATGGAGTAGAAGAACACCTGAAAGATGGAGTTTAGTCCCACCAGGGCGGCGCAGTACTCGGTGCAGCCGCAGGCCAGCTCGTTCCAGACGATGACCATGGCGATGCAG
>MVRK01000050.1 GCA_002067365.1 Methanosaeta sp. PtaU1.Bin060
GAGGTGAGATATTTAATCATGAAATTCAAAGGATGGAGCATTCATGAAAGCGTATCTGAAGAGACGCCTCCTGGAGAAGTGCCGCGAGATGGACATTCCCATGATCGGCATCGCAGACGTAGAGCGCTGGGAGAACCCTCCCTTTCATCCCTGGATGCCTGAGGAGTTCTATCCCAAGTCGATTTATCCTGAGGCGAGGTCGGTGGTGGTGATCGGGCTGCCTATCACCCTCCCAGTGCTGGAGACCTCGCCCTCCATCTTCTATCGGGAGCTTTACAGCACAGTGAACGCCCTGCTCGATCAGCATACATATCGTCTGGCCAATCTTCTGAATGAGATGGGCTTTCCGTCCCTCTTCGTGCCGAGAGACGGATACGCCAGCATCGATGCGCTGCTGAAAAAGCCCGTCGCCTTCTTCTCCCACAGGCATGCGGCCTTCCTGGCGGGCCTTGGGACCTTCGGCGTGAACAACATGCTCCTCACGCCCGAGTTCGGCCCACGGGTGCGCTTCGGCTCAGTCTTCACCTCTGCAGAGCTTCCGCCTGATCCTCTGATGAAGGATGATCTCTGCACCCGCTGCATGCGCTGCATCCGGATGTGCCCCGCGAGAGCACTGGATGGGAGGGATTACCCGCTGGGGTTAACCGACAAGAATGCATGCGCCGCCTACAGCGCAGAGCTGAACAGCAAAGGCATCTCGCCCTGCGGAATATGCATCAAGGTCTGTCCCGTTGGCGCCGATCGGTCTCTCTTCGACAGGAACGATGCATCCATCTATTCCCATGATGAGCGCTTTCCCCGGCATCATAGTGCCTGGCGGCACGTCAGGAGCTATGGAGGAAAGTGATGCTTCTGAATCACAGTGCATCGTTTTCAACTGCATTCTCCTCTAAATTCGGTCGAGAGAGACTTTGAGATGAGGAATCAGATATAAGGGAACGGTAAAATAATTGATAATAGATAATTTGAACATAAATAAAGAGTTCATAGATAATCGATGTAAAAAATTATAGATGAATATGTGATTGCGAATAATATTATTTTTCCACGATGCTCTCCTCGATGCTCATGCCGAAGTGGCGGGCAGCCTCCTCCAGGCGCACAAGCACCTGATCCCCGGCCTTCAGCTCTGTCACTGATTTCGGCGTCCCGTCGGGCGAGACTAGCTTTATCGTCTCGGCGTTCTGCAGCAGGGTGCTTATCGTCTCTCCTTCTGCCTCAGCCTCGATGAGGATCATGGGCCTCTTCTCGATCTTGGCGCGACCGACGATGGCCACTCTGGCCACCCCTTCTGTGCTGACGATGGTGACCTCGTCGCCCGACTTAAGCTCCGAGAGGTAGCGGGTCTTGTCACCCACCTTGATGTAGGCGTGCACAGCTCCGGCATTCACCCTGAATGGCCTTGCCGCCACGTAGGGGCTCTCCTCGGACTCACTGTGGACCAGGAAGAAGCCCTTCGCCTGGGAGCCGATGAGCATCCCCTCGCCCAGGTGCATCATGCTGGCGGTGTCCACGCAGACCCGATCGCCCATGCCGACAGGCTTGACAGCCGTCACCCTCGCCGGAATGAGCTCCAGTCTGCCCCTCTCAGAGAGTTCGGCTGCCATCTCCACCCTCTTGATCTCCGAGAGATCGCCGGTCTCAAGAAGAACACCATCAGCGCCATGCTCGAGGGTGGAGAGCGCCAGCTTTGCCTCCTCGCTGGTCTTCACTCCGCTTATGATCTTGACGTCTGTGCCCTGAAGGCCTGCGATCATGTTCTCCAGAGGTATGACCTTCCAGTCGGTGCCGATGACGAGGAGCCAGTCCACATGCCGCCCCAGCTCCACTGCGAACTGCTCATATCTCTTGTTGGCTATGACCACATAGCCCGCCTTCGTTCCCTGAAGGCTCTTGGCCAGGGCTATATCCATGGAGCTGGAGAGGTTCTGGGGCAGTGAAACAGAACCGTCACCCTCGCTGCTCCTGCCTATCACCAGGATATCCTCGTCTCCTCGCTCTGCGCCGAAGCACGCCACCTTGATTCCGCCCAGCTCCCGCACGCGATCGATGTTTTCCCTGTTCACGACCACGCAGTCAAAGCCGGACTCAAGGGCAGTGGTCACCTTGGGCTTCGCCTCAGCCCAGGACCCTTCTGCCATGAGCCACTTCTCCTTCATAGCCCTTCGGTGGATGTGCTCTTACTAAAACTCTTTGTCGATCCGCCTGAAGTTCAAACAATACTATTTCATAAAGTCGATAATGGTGGTGATAATAGTGATAATAGTGATAATAATAACAATAATAACGAGGGCGATAATGACGACAATACTAGTAATAATAACAAAGGATTTTATAGTCAAATAACTATAATAAATTGAATAATAACGTGATGAAGGGCAGAGCAAAGTGCCGGCAAAGCAAATCAGATGGAGATCAGTATCCGCTAAAGATACTTGATATTATCCGTGCTTCAGCCTTTCTCAGGTGCTCGATAGTCGCCGCCTTGCTGATCCCAATCTTCTTGGCCAACTGCTCGCCGTTTATTCTGCGAGGATAATCGTAGTATCCGCTCCTTTTCGCCTCTAAGACGATTTGCCTTTGCCTATCTGTAAGGCAAGATAGAATATTATAATTCTGGAAGACAGATGAAAGGTATTTTATCTTTCTGATCTCTCCAATCTGCTTGACGGCCTCAATGAAACGCTTTAAGCCGTCTTTATCACCGATCACGCTCATGGTGATCTTATCCTCGGTGATTATGGTGGGCGTATCCCAGATCAGATCCAGATCGAACCTCCTCACGAGAGCCATATATTCATCCGGGACTTTTATCTTAACAAAGCATGTGTATCTGTTCTTCGCAGCTTTTATCACATCAAGCACTTCTACCATCTCTGGATTTTTCACATCCTCCAATGTGAACCCGTCTTTTGTTGTGCATATGCCGATTCCGAACCTCATGCCTCTGTCAAAGTCCGTTTTTAGGATTTGCAGGGCCTCGATGGAGGATATTTTATCAAAGTTCCTCCTCCGTTTAGTCTCTGCATTGGGGGTAAACTCAACAGTTACTTTTCTCATGTTCCTCCCAACTCAGGCCCGCTATTTAAACTGCCCTACATGACAAGCACAATCTTATTAATTGTGGATCCGGGAATAGTGATAGCGTTAGCATCGAGGGCAGGGATATGATGAAGGATCACATGATTCAAGATACGCCAAATGATGAAATGGGTTTTCAGAAGGTGCCCCTGATGATCCGGCGCACAGGCAGCAAATTCCTGCCATTATCGATCATAATCCCCTCTTTGCTCCTTTTCCTTTGTGCCCCTTCTCTGGCGCAGCAGCTCCCTGCACAGGGGCAAGCAGCGGTAGGATATCAGCAGGGACCTCTGAGCGTGCCTGCCGACTTCTCAGGCGAATGGTACTCAGTCCACGGAGGGCCCGATCTGCAGGCAGCCCTGGTGCGCTCGAGCGTCGATCAGGATGAAGATACTTCGCTCTATCTGACACTGACCAATACAGGCCGCGTCACATCCTTCAAGGTGGTGAATGATCCTGTGCTGAACAGGCCGGACGAGGTCTTTGCAGCCCAGAAGGAGCTGCAGCTCGAAGCTCAGAGGTCCATAGCCCAGGACGTCTCAGTCAGGCTGACGGCACAAAACGCAAGCGCCATGAAGCTGAAGAGGGAGATGGCCTACGCAGGCTCCCTGCGCGACGGCCAGGTCTCCTCGGCCCTGGAATTTCCCATAGAGATCTACGAAAACACAATTGTCGGAGATTACACCCTTTATGCCACTGTCAACTATACCTACCAGCAAGACGTGGCTGTCAAGCCCCATAGCGATAACCCTCAGAACCCGGATCTCTTTTACTGGTACAATACCGCCAGCAAGGTCATACCCCTAACCCTGAAGGTCGAGAAGAAGAGCCTGGTCGACCTTGTAGCTCTGAATGCCACACCGAAGGCATTGGATGTGGGCTCAAAGGATAACATCTTGAAGATATTCGTAAAAAACCAGGGGAGCGATACCGCCGAGGATCTTATGGCGAGGCTCAGGCCAGAGTCGGGAGTCTATGTGGACATGGACGAGTCTCCGATCCCCGTCCTGAGGCCCAACGAGACTGCCCAGCTCACCTACAAGGTGGATGTATCCAAAGATGCAGTAGGCGGCAAGCCCTACAGGTTCACACTGCTCTTCGACTACTCGGACAGCTACAGGAAGAACCTGCAGGAGAGCGAGAACGTCTACGTGAGCATTGAGCCCGGCCTGACTGCCAGGTACTGGTGGGTTGCGGCCATAGCCGTCGCCTTAGCTATTGCTGCAGTCTTCATTATAAGACGAAGGAGGAGTGCCGCTGGCCAGTGAGAAGAGGGAAGGGCCTGCGCCCTGGAAGACTGAGCCGTCAGCGCCGGGGTGATGCCGATGGGCGCTTCGCATTGGCAGATGCCCGAGAAGGACGAGTACGCCGTGATCGGGAGAGGTATCACGAAGAGCTTCGAGAGCCTGCATGTCCTGAAGGGTATGTCGGTCAATATCCCTCGCGGCGTAACCTACTGTCTTCTCGGCCCGAATGGCTCAGGCAAGACCACACTGATGAGGATGATCATGGGCCTGGTGAAGAAGGACTCGGGAGAGATCTACGTTCTTGACGAGCCCCTGGACAGGATCAGCAGAGTCTATTCGAGGCTCGGGTATATGCCCCAGCAAAGACCGCTTTACCCCGACCTCACAGTAGAGGAGAACCTGGAGTTCTA
This sequence comes from Methanosaeta sp. PtaU1.Bin060, assembly GCA_002067365.1. Taxonomy (GTDB): domain Archaea; phylum Halobacteriota; class Methanosarcinia; order Methanotrichales; family Methanotrichaceae; genus Methanothrix. The sequence goes on from MVRK01000050.1 coordinate 4,739, forward strand.
TGCGGGTCTTTACGGGATTCGCGGCCACAAGATGGCTGAGAAGATCGCCGAGGTCCTGCAGGTAGTGGATCTGTCGCAGACGAGGGACAGGATAACTGGCATGCTCAGCGGTGGGATGTATCAGCGAATATCGCTCGCCTGCACTCTGATCAACAGCCCCGATCTGCTGCTCTTAGACGAGCCAACAGTGGGAATCGACCCAGTGACCAAGCAGAGTTTCTGGGGTTATTTTCGGAATCTGGCTGCTGAGGGAAAGACTGTCATCATCACCACTCACATCATGGAGGAGGCTGAGCGCTGTGATATGGTGGGGTTCATGCGAGATGGGCGTATGCTTGCCGAGAGCAGCCCCGATGAGCTGAAGAAGTTTGCAGGCTTGAAGAAGCAGTTGAAGATGAAGGTGGAAGACCCCGAGCAGAAGATGGCGTTGCTCGTGAAAGAGGGCCTTGAGGTGCGTAGGGATGGGGATATGCTGTTCGTCGATATCGCTGAGGCATCCAGGATACGGGAAGTCCTGGACAGGATGAAGCCAACTGATTTCGACGTTGTCGAGCCGACTCTCGAGAATGCTTTCCTCAAGCTCTCAGTTTAATGCCACGGCGAGGAAGAGATGGCGCAGATCAAGGATATTTCAGAGAGCTTGAAAAGAATATGGACTGTGGGGTTGAGGGTGATCCGCCAGATCAAGCGAGATCGGCGCACAATAGTCGCCATGGTCGTCAATCCCATAATCCTGATGGTCATTCTCGGCTATTCGCTCGCCGCAACTCTCTCCGGCATAAATCTCGGCATAGTGGACCTCCAGGGTGGACTGGTCCAGGAGAGTGTTCTGGCCCATCTTAGGGCATCGGATGCCTTTTCGATCACCTACATCGCCTCAGAATCCGAGGCCAGAAGGCTGATCTCCGAGGGGCGAATCAATGGGGCGGTCGTCCTGGAAGACGGTGAGATCAGGTTGATCCTGGATGGCACCAGCCCACAGGTCGCAAGCGCAATTACCGCTGCCACCGCAGCCGGGATGCAATCTGCAGCCTCACAGCTCCTCAGCAACCTGCGGGCAGGAGATCAGCTTCCTGCAGTCACAACCTATTATGTCTACGGCTATGACTTGGAGGCAAAGGACACAGTCGGGGCTGCTCTGCTTGGAATCGCCATCTTCTTCTTTAATTTTCTTAATACCGCCATCGCCTTTCTGAGGGAAAGGACCCAGGGCACTCTCGAGAAGGTTCTTGTCACACCCATGAATAGGTTAGAGCTCGTCTCAGGCTATGTTCTTGGATTCGGCCTCGTCTCCCTCGCCCAGGCGGCCATCACCTGTGTGCTTCTGATAGCGATCTTCAAAGTGCCCCTGCAGGGCAGTCTGCTGGCGGTCCTGATCATCGTCGTACTGCTCAGTGCCGGATCGCTCAGCTTCGGAGCTTTTTTGGCCAACTTCGTCAGCTCCGAGTACCAAGTCATGCAGCTAAATCCAGTGGTATCATTTCCGCAGATATTGCTCTCAGGAGCGTGGTTCCCCCTTCAGTCAGTGCCTGACTGGCTGAGGCCCCTCTCATACATATTTCCCCTCACATACTCCACAGATGCCCTGAAACAGGTGCTGCTGAGAGGAGCATCCTTGACTGATATCCTCTTCCCTGATGTCTTTGCTCTGCTGCTCTTCTTTATGGTGACATTCTTCATGGCCACATTCATGCTCAAAAAGGAGATCGCATGATTTCAAGCCGCGCTGGCAGAAAGAACGGCTGTCTTTCTCTTTGACAAAGGATGCCCCAGGATCATCGCGCAGGGGAGGATCGCGGCCACAGCCTGGACTGCGAAAACCTCTTAACAGGGGGATTCAATCATCCCAAGTAAGTCCCTTGGAGAAGGCGATGCGCTTTGGAGCAATCAGAAAGAAATCCCTATGTATCCGATCCACTGCATCTTCCCGAATCATGCAGCGCTGCACAAGCTCCCAAGATAACAGTCATAGACTACGAGGAGTCCCATTATCACGAGATGGAAGCGAGAACAGTCGAGGAGTGCTTCTCCTTCAAGGCCAAGCCAACAGTTACGTGGATCAACATCGACTGCCTCCGCCAGGTGGACACCCTCGACCAGCTGGGAGCTTGCTACGGATTTCATCCCCTAGTGCTTGAAGACATACTCACAGACCAGCGGCCCAAGGTCGAGGATTACGACGATTACATCTTCATTGTTCTCAAGATGATATACTATGATGAGCACAAGGAGGAGGGAACAGTCGAAGCCGATCAGATAAGCCTCATCCTGGGGCCCAACTACGTCGTCTCCTTCAAGGAGAAGGCGGGGGATGTCTTCAAGCCGCTACGGGAGCGCCTGAGGACGGGAAAGGGGAGGATAAGAAAGATGGGCGCTGATTACCTGGCCTACGCCATGATGGATGCCATCGTCGATAATTATTTCGTGGTCATGGAGAAGCTGGGGGAGAGGTTCGAGGAGGTGGAGGACGCAGTCGTTGCCAATCCGACCCCTGATATCCTGCCCATGATATATAATCTGAAAAGGGATATGCTTTTCTTGCGCAAATCCGTCTGGCCCCTGAGGGAGGCGATCAGCAGGCTGCAGAGAACAGACTCGCCCATGGTCTCGGAGGCAACGAAGATCTATCTCAGGGATGTCTATGATCACACCATTCAGGTGATCGAGAACATCGAGACATTGCGGGATATGTCAGCATCTCTTCTCGATACGTATCTCTCCTCCCTGAGCAACCGCCTCAACGAGGTGATAAAAGTCTTGACCATCATCTCCACCATCTTCATCCCGCTGACTTTCATCACAGGGCTTTACGGGATGAATTTCAGTTACATGCCGGAGCTCGATTCGCCCTTGGGATATCCGGCGATCCTGACGTTGATGCTGATGGTGGTCGTGGTGATGCTCGCCTATTTCAGAAAGAAGAGATGGATATGAACCAAAACACCTTTTTTTGCGGATCAATGCGCCATTTCCAGAATCTTCTCGTATCGCTGCACGATTCGCTCCATTATGTCCATATCGTAGGGCTGGTGGGTTGGGACCTTTATCTCGGCCTCGGCCTCGATGTAGTCCGGAAGAGCCGTCAGGCCGTCGTTCTGGACTGAGATCCTCAGATCCCGGGCTATTTCCTCGATCATGGGGGTAAGTGGTCTGATGGGCCGCGCGCTATGAGCCTGCTCTCTGTATCTCTGCAGGAGTGCGTCGATCTCCGCTGCCAGAGGCTCGATCTCCCCTGAGCCAGCAGCCACGCAGATGCGCTCGGCGCTCTCCTTGAGCTGCGAGAGGGTGCGCACGCTGGCCTCAAGCATCTCGCCCTGAAAGTGCTCGCGCACCCGTTCGGAGTATCCGGGAGCAAGTACCAGAAGATCGATCTCCTTCAGATGCTCCAGATCGTCCGCCTCGGGGCGATAGGGGTTTACCACGAGGAAGTCCAGGCCGAGCCGCAGCGCCAGGCTCTTGTACATCGGAGTGACGCCGATGAGCTTTTTGTCCTTCAGGATGGCCTTTCTGATGGCCTCGGGCCTCTCGGATGCGAGGCCGAAGTAATCGGCAAAGGCCTTCGTTGTCGTGAGGAGCTTTGTTCTTCCCTGTTTGGTGGCATTTATGAGACCACGCTTCTCCAGCTCTTTTACGTGGGCGTAGCTCTTGTTGCCCCTGACCTCCACCAGCTCGCTCTGGCGGATAGGCTGGCGGTAGGCGATGATCGCCAGAGTCCTGATGAGAGGTGCCTCGATCTCCCTCGGCGCTATCGAGAGAACCTCCTGGCCGAGGCCGAACCTGACCTGCATGACGTATCCGTCACCAATGCGTTTGATCTCGATGCCCGAGTCGCTGCGGGAATACTCGGCTGCCAGATCGCCTGCGATGGCTTCGACTCGCTCTTCCGAGAGAGACGAGAGGGCCGCCAGCTCCTTCGAGGAGAGGATTCTTCCAGCGGCAAAGAGGGCAGCCTCGATGATTGCTTTGGATTCCAGGTCTTGAGTCGACAAGATGGGCGAAACCTCCGGATAGTGAGGAGATATGCGGGCTGCAGTATTTAAATGCTTACGAGTCCCGAGAGGGCCTGCGGGCAGGGCCACGGAGGCCTATCACGGCCTTCAATCACCTCCATGGCCACCCTCCCATAAACTTATCTGCGATACGATTTCAAACGTCAATGGTGGATTTCCATTGATTGAAGAGTTCAGCAAGATGCCCTTCGACGAGAAGGTGGCATTCCTGGTGGAGAACCTGAGAAACCTGCCCGACGACCTGGCAGACGAGGGGGCAAAGATCCTTGTTGAGGCGGGGGAGACTGAGTACGCAGTCGTCCTCGCGAGGGAGAAGGGCATGATCGACAGGGCTCTCCAGATCCTCGTCGATGCCCGAGACTATCTCTGGGCTGCCTTGATAGCGAAGAACTCTGGCAGGGTCGAGGAATCCGAGAAGCTCTACAGGGAAGGACTGGCTTACTACATCGATATGGAGATGTTCGGCAGAGCCCTCAGTGCCGCCACTGCTCTGAGGCTGCCTGAGGAGGAGATAGATGCTCTCTTCCAGAAGGGCATCGAGGTCGAGAGCAGGGGCGTGAGCCTTGAGGCCAGTCGAAACATGATCGAGTGCACCATGGAGTCCCTGGAGATCGCCCTCCTCGGCAGGGATGACGAGCTATCCATGCAGGTCATGGACGCAGTGAAGGAAATGAGAAACAGGAACGAAGAGAGGGCTGAAGAGCACAATGATGAGACGAAGAGCGAATAGCCTGCATGAAGCTGATACTGAAGCGAGGATGAGAGCAGGCACATCAGCGTCAAGCTTCATGTCCCACTCAGATCATGCCCAACTCACTCGTCCCTGTGCCTGATATCAAGCTTCATAAGATCTTCTGCTACTATAGTATTCTTGAAGACCGCCCTCGCATCCATCAAGAGGGGCGATGTGTCCTTGGAATAGCGGGAGCTGATGTGAGTTAGGACGAGCTGCTCGACTCCAGCTCTGCTGGCAACCTCTGCGGCCTCGCCCGATGTGCTGTGCTTCGTCTCCCTGGCCCACTCCGCCATCTCATTTGCGAGGGCAGCGTCGTGAATGAGCAGATCTGCGCCACGGCTTGCCACCTCCACAGCCCAGCAGGGCCGCGTGTCTCCTGTGTAGACTATTTTCCTCCCTGATCTTGGCGGGCCCATGACCTCTTCAGGGCGAACCGTCCTGCCATTCACCTCCACGCTCAGGCCGTGCTGAAGCCTCCCGAAGAGAGGACCAGCGGGAACGCCCAGGGAGAGCGCCGCTTCGCGATCGAACCTTCCCAAGCGCTGATCTTCTTTCAGACAGTACCCGAGGCTTGGCACGCTGTGCTGGGTCTCGATGGCCACCACCTGATAGCCATCCATCCGGATAACATCGCCCGGCTCAAGCTCAACTGCCCTGACATCGAAGTCTCTGGAGAAGTAGCAGACGGAGCTGAAGCTCTCCACAAGCCTGACGGTCTTCGGGGGGCCTGCGATGATCAGAGGCACCTCTCTTCCCTGAAAGGCCATAGTCTCCAGGAGCCCCGGTATGCCGAGTATGTGATCTGCGTGCAGATGTGTGAGGAAGATGCAATTCAGGCGCATCATGCCTGTCTTGGCACGCATCATCTGCCTCTGTGTCCCTTCGCCGCAGTCTAGGAGCACCATCTCGCCCTCTCTGTTGACCAGGATCGCCGAAGGGTTCCTCTCAGGAGTCGGCAGCGATCCGGCAGTGCCAAGAAACGTCACACTGAGCATCTATTAGCCACATCCTCCGTGGGAGCCGAAAGAAGTCTCCATCCATATCAGCCTTTTCGTGAAATTCAGCCCTTCGGCAACATGGGCCCGGAAAACAGTTCTCGGATCCATTTGCTCAGACATATGTGAGGCTATGGGGAGGAAATCCAAAAGTTTTTTAACAACGGAACACAAAACACTTACAGCACTAGCAATGTTCAGGTGCTGGATGTAGGAGGAAGTATATGAAGATCTCGTCAGGTATGCCTATTTTGATGATAATGGCTATGACAGCGTGGGTCACAGGGGCCTGCGCTCTGGATTACAGCTTTGGAGTTCAGAACGACGAATATACGTTAACGCACGAATCACATATCGGTTTTGAAAGTGATTATTATCACGATTACAGTACATCAACCAGCAGCAACGGAGATACTGCCACTGCATATTATGGTATAACCGATAACACAGGGTTATTTACTGCTGATGTATATGGAGTTGGAGACGGTCTGTCATATGCCAAAGCATGGGTTGAACTGAATGTGCCTGGAGCAGATCACATCATCGCAGGTGCCTGGTCATCAAGCCACAATGGGCAAATGGCCGAGGTCTCTACAGAGGTCTTCGATGGCGGCCTTTTGAACTACTATGCGGAAGCCTACGCCGACTCGGACCTCGCCAATGCCACGCAGAGCTTCGACCAGGTATACGGCCAGGATATCACCATCAAGAATAGCGCATATAACTCAGAGAATGACAGAGTGAATGTGAGCACTGAGGCCTTCAACGGCGTCATCAACGAGTACAGCAGCAGCGCCAGTGCCTACTCAGATAGAGTCAAAGCCTACCAGAACATCGCTGGTGGCATCACCGGGAACTTGGGCGGCCCCAACGCGATCCTGATCAGGTCCAACGCCTCAAACTCCGCAAATGCGATTGGCTGGGCCAAGACCGGCCTTTACATCGAAAACGGGAACATCGTGAGCGCCTCAGGGAATGCCACCTCCGACAAAACGAACGTCTATGCAGATAACTGGGCGAATGATGCCTCAGGCGAGAGCATCCAGGCAGGATGGTTCGCCAGCCAGGGCGACCCCATAGAGAACAATTTCTCGGCGATGGGCGGAATCGGAGTGGAGAACGGCGTCTACGCAGGTCGCTCTGCCGCTGAATATACCTACGGCCCCCGCTCGCAAGGCGAGGCGAGCGGCGTGCAGGTCATCACTGAGGCCCAAGGAACCGAGATTTCATTCGGGGCAGAGGGCATGAGCCGCTCTGACGGAGCCCTTAGTATGGACGCCAACGTCACAGGTCGTCTGGTCAACGGCATTGTGACCGACTTCTGCCTGACCAATGCCACTGCCTCAGCCACAAATGTCACCTCGGGCATCACCAGCGGCTCGGAATCCCTGCTCATGGGAGATACAGTGCAGCTCGATACGTCCGCGTGGAACGTCGAAGGCGATGTGGCCAAGGGAACGACCGATGCAGATGTCCTGGCCACTGTGAAGAGCTATAACAGCAGTGCCCGAAGCGAGATCACTGCATCCAAAATCCACACCGCCCAGGTCTACGAGAACGCCACAGAAGTCTCGGGAACATATATCCTCTCCACCTGGGAGGCGAGCAATGCTTATGGCGGGACCCTCTCAGGCCAGATGATGGCTCGTGGTGGAGTTAGTCTCTGGGAGGAGAAGTTCACCAGCGCGATCACCAACGCCGCTGTGCGCAGCGTGGCCTCCAGGCAGATCATGAATGTCACAGGCGCTAACCCGCAATGGCTGTATGTGGACACCCAGTGGAACGCGAATATCGAAGGCCAGGGGATAAATGGATATGCGGGGGTTATTGACTCGCCCGGACCCCGTCTTGGATATCTGAAATTCGATTCCACTCAGACGGTGAATCCCACCGAGGTCGATGCATCGACCTTGTGGAGCGCTGCTTCTTACAATACCGGCATAACCCATATGGATTGGGCGGCCACGGACCGAAGGGGTGACTACGCCTATCTCGGGGCTGGTGGCCAGGAGGCCATAATCAACGGCAGCACCAACCTCGTGGCAGGCATTATCAGTGCAGCAGGCACCTCTAAGGTAAATGGAACTGGAAGATTATTACAATTCTATGATGGGGCATGGGATTTCAGAGGTGAATCTGCTTTCATATCATCCCTGATAGACTCCTCTGCATCCGTATGGAACACCCTCAATTCCAGCAACAATGCTGTGGCCACAGTCTATGGAGCCCAGGTATCTGAAGACTACCTTCAGGGAAAGATCAGTGGAACAGATGATTTATTCAGAACAGAGAGCTATGCCTGGTACAATAATGGTCAAGTCTCTGCGATCAATAGCCTGTATGGGTCGGCCAATCCCACCAACTTCAGCATCAGCCGTGGAGCATCGGCAGTGCCGACTGGCGTTCAGAGCTCAGAGTCTGTCGAGTTCAATGCCACAACCTTCTATGGTTCTGCAGATGCGTATAACTCCAGGGTGTACCATGCGGAGGCGAATGTGAGCAGCCTTCCTGGTGTCACGACCTCGACATATGCCAAGTACACTGATACCGTCGCGGCATCGAATACAGCAGTCTCCGCCTCTCAGAGCAACTTCGAAGCAACTGGAAACCTCTCCGCAGGAGGCTTCGCCGAGCAATCCTCTGGCGACCTGTATGCCAGCTCTCTTGCCACAATTGAGGGAGCGACCCTTACCACCTCCTCCTCGAGCTTCGGCACAGATGTCTATGGGACAGCCACCGCATCCCAGAACATCAAGGCCGAGGGCGATGAGGTCCAGCTCGACTGGAGCGCAAGGGATACCGTGGGAGACAGCGCCATTGGCAGAACAGTGATACGCGATACCTACGACTGGAATAACATAAATGCCTATGCCAAAGCTGTGGGCAAGGGCGTGCAAAGTGCCACAGTCTCGGAGAACGTGGACCTCTTTGCAGCATTATTCGACAGCACCATCATTAGCAGGAACGCCAGGAAGGACTATGCCACTGTCGCTCTGAAGGATATTGGTGGCTGGGGGGCCTATGTCAAGTACAGCCAGTCGGCTACATCCACACAGAAAGCTGCCAGCGCCTCCCAGACGATCAAAAGCACTGCCGCCAGCCCATCCCAAGGGTCCTTTGAGGTATATGCCGGAGCGGCTCAGACGACGGACGATTTTGCCAACCAGGCTGCGACTGCGGACGGATTGGTGTACAACGGATATTACGTCACATCCTCTTCAACGGCGAAGAGCGATGCCAGCGGCGCGACAGCCACTCAAACTTTGAAGGCGAATAGCTTCGATTCCATCGCGAATATGGCGACAGCAGGACGGGGGGACTTCGTTTCAAGAGACTATTTCAGCAACTTCACAGCCTTCTCCGGAACTGCCATGACCAAAGGTACGGCCTTCTCCTCCACTGTGGCGGGCAGTGCCCTCTGGTCCCGCAGGGCCCCCTTGATCTTGACAGCGACTGCCAGTCAGTCAGTGACGGCTGACGCCAGCGGCGCATCAGGCGTGATAGATATCAACCGCGGTGCATACTACAACTACAGCACCACCACAGGCGAGTGGGCAGGCGCGGCAGAGTCCGATGTGACGATCACCAAAGGCAAGATCAACAGCCTCAGCGACAGCGCGACGGCCAAGGAGGACAGCGCATCTGTCAAATCTGTGAAGTTCAATGTCCAGGGTGACACCATCAAGAGGCTGTTCAATACCTACAGCGAGTCAGGAAAGCTCTGGATGTGGACCAACGTCACTGGCTCTGCCACTGTCTTAGCCACGCTCACTGACTCCTCCTATACGGCCTCTGCCACGCCAAATGCTCTGAGCCTGAGCGGAAAGTGGACTGCCATTGGCACGACCGAGAAGAATGGCCTCGCCCGTTCCATCAATTATCCGACAGACAAGACTGTCTTTAATGTCTGGGGAACAGGAACGCACAGGAACATCGTCGATTCCGGCAAGGTGACCAAAACTACACAGAGCATTTCCTAGAAGAGCAGGGTCGAGGATGAACTCCTGAAAATGGGGCTTCATCCCCATATCTTTTTTTGCGATTTGAGTGATTGATAGGATTTCGTCGTGGCCGACGATTGATAGGATTTATGGCGGACATCTCAATCTTGCCGCTGCCCGGTAAATCCGATGGCCGTAAAAGAGACTTGAGATATTTTCCTTTGGGAGATCCTAGAGCGAGGGCGTGCTCATAATCCTGAACACGCCCACGCTCTTGGGTTTTCTGAATGGACGCATGGAATACAGATCATTCCACTGTATTTTACTTCAAACAAGTATATTTTACTTAAATATTTCGGTCGATTCGTTGCGGGTCGCGTGAGGTCATTGAGCCATCCCTGCATGTTCCATGGAATATTTCGGGCCTGATGCTTCCTGTTTCTTCGAATCTGCTCTCGAACCAGCAGGAGGCTCAAGCTTGACTGCCTCAATTCTTGATCCCGACTCCTCGCCATATCCCCGAATCCTTCGCAATGAGTGATCCACCATTCCGCCTGATGTCATTATCAGAGAATTCTTGCCCGTCAGGGCCTTGAGGATGCACTTGTCTATTACGCCGTAGGTGAAGTCCAGGGATATCCCGACTTGCTCTGCCAGAACCTTGGCGCTCGTCCCCATGGCACCAGCATAACTTATGTCTGCCTCGTCAAGAATGCCCTTGATCTCATCAGGGCCTACCTTATCCACATCTGCGATGTGAATTGTGCCTGTGGCCCCTCTGGATATCGTCCCGCGGCTTCTGGCCTCCACGAGATCTGTAAGCTCGAGGACATTTCTCGGCGGATTAGATCCGTTCAGCAAACCTCGGCCGACAAGCTCTTTGTAGATGTCCACCACAATTGGCAGCTTTAGCCTGGCTCTCCTGATCAGCTCAGAGTCTTTGAAGACCTCCTGTCCTGTGCCTCGGCAGAGGACCCCGCCGTTCTCCATGAGGATTACCTCATCCGCCCAGCGGTAGGCCAGCTCCACATCATGTGTGGAGATGATGATGGTCTTTCCCCCACAGTTAAGCTCGTCCAGCATATCCATAATCTCTTCAGAGCTGGCCGGGTCGAGGTTGGATGTTGGCTCGTCCAGAACCATCACCTCAGGCTCCATCGCCAGAATGCCGGCTATTGCCACCCTCTTCTTCTCGCCGCCGCTGAGGTGGTGAGGAGGACGGCGCTCATATCCCAAGAGGCCAACGTAGGCCAGGGCATAACCCACATACCTTTTCACTTTTTCTTCAGGATATCCCAGGTTCACAGGACCGAAGGCCACATCCTGGTAAACCGTCGGGGCGAAGATCTGGTCGTCCGAGTTCTGGAAGACCATGCCAACTTTGCGCCTTATCTCTCTCAAGGAGGCGGAATCATATCTCAGAGATTGCCCATGAAAGAGAACTTCTCCGGTGGTTGGCCTGAGGATGCCGTTGAACATGAGCATGAGAGTGGATTTTCCTGCCCCATTGGGACCGACCAGGGCGATTTTGCGGCCCTCATCGAGCGATATGCTCACGCCCCTCATGGCCTCTATCCCATCCCCATATGAGTAGCTAACATCTCTGGTCTCAATGATGAATGTCATGTGTCCTCACAGCAGTCGGATGTCCTTGGTCAGAAAAGCGATAGCTGAAACTATGATTATGTATATCATCACCGCAAAGATCGCTCTTGGCTTTGCTCTTGCGGCAGGTTCCACGAGACTGAGCCGGCCATCGTAGCAGCGGGCGTCCATGGCCACTATGAGCCGCTCTCCCTGCTCCCACGCCCTCAAAAACAAGACCCCTGAAAGTATGGCATGGGATTTCAATGTGTTTTTAATTCCTGCATCCCCCAGCCGCATCACCTGAGCGTTATGGATCAAAGCGGCTTGGTCGATGAAGACGAAGATGTACCTGTACATCAGCATTGAAAGATCGACCAGGAAATCCGGCAGACCTAGAGACTTCAGCACAGAGAAGATCTCCATCATCGGCGTGGTCAGGGCTATGAAGAATAGGGAGCACATGCCACCAAAGGTCCTGGCGATCAGGAGCAGCGCCAGGTTGGCACCATCTTCTCTGATCTCCAATAAGAAGCCGAAGAGATTTACGGCAAACAATTGATCGCCCCCGCCATGCATGAAGGCCACAACGCCCGAGCTCAATAGAGCGAAGGATAATGGTATCAGCAGCAGAGTAAAGTAAAAGCGCCCCGGAGTTTTGGCTATCCCTATGGTTATGAGGCTCATGGTAACTGCTATGAATATGGGCGCTATCGGCGTGGCCGAGGAGACGCAAAGGAGCATGGCCCCGAGTCCGAGGAGCAGCTTCAGCCTCGGACTCGTCTTTGTCAGAGCGCTGGAATGGGCGTAATCATCCAGGAGGTCGTGCATTCAAATTTCCTTTACTGTTTCTCCTCGGGATATGCTGAAGCTTTGGCCTTCGCAAGACCACGGTAGTATCCCAGAAAATAGCCGATGATGATGGCGCCGAAGGCGGCCTGCAAGGCGAAGAGCAGGCTCTCTATCTCGCCGCTGGGTGGCTCCCATATACTATGGGCCCAGGGCTGATATGTTCCCCCTGTCAATTTATCAATTGTGTTTCCGGCCTGATCGTCAGCCCCGCTCCATTCATGATTTCCCGTCGAGCTGACATAAGCAAAGATCGCTATGAATATCAGAATAATTGCAAGAGTTATGTACTCCAGCTTCATGCGGATGCCTCCTGTAGCTTCTTGATTATGTCTGGGGATGCCACATTGAGCTTTAGCAGGACGTCGCCCCTGAGCTGGACGATGTACTTGAACAAGAGCGCACTCACAGCCCCCTCGACAATGGCCAGTGGGACCTGCGTAATGGCAAAGACCCCTAGGAAGGCCTCGAAAGATGCCAGCACTCCTCCAGAGGCTGCTGGAAAGGCCAGAGCGAGCTGGATGGATGTGACAATATATGTGAACCAATCTGCAAACAACGCAGCTAGAAAGACGGCGAGGTACAAATTAACATTTCGGTTCATGCAAGCTTTATAGACCAGATAGCCGACTATTGGCCCGACTATGCCCATGGAGAATGTATTGGCGCCCAATGTGGTCAGGCCGCCGTGCGCGAGGAAGATGGCCTGAAAAATCAGGACGATGATCGATAGAACTGAAGTAATCCATGGCCCGAAGAGTATCGCTCCTATGCCTGTACCTGTAGGATGCGAGCAGCTCCCAGTGACTGAAGGCATCTTCAGGGATGATAAGACGAAGATGAAGGCACCGGAGACGGCAAGCAAAGGCAGAAGGTCTCGATTCTCTTTGATTATCCTGTTCATCTTGTAAGCACCATAAGCGACCACAGGCAGCGATAGCGCGTACCATAAAACGCACCAGTAGAGCGGCAGGAAGCCCTCCATTATATGCATTTGACCACCATTGAGTGATTCGAATCCTGACATATAAAACTTGCTTGATCAAATGAAAATATTTTTGCCTTATAGTTGGATCATCCAGAGCCAATAGAGATGGTTGCAGGGGCCACATCAGGAAGCACAAAGGATTTCCAAAAAAAGGTTGAGGAGGATGCCTGCGATCACGTGGGCAGGCAGAAAGCTCCGAGGACTAGTATACTCTCGGGAATTCGGCCAGCGGCGGAGCCTTGAAACAGGAGCAATCGAACATCTTCTTCACATTATCACCGAGCTGGTAACGCGGTGGCACGGTCAGGTAGCCTGAAAAACAACAGGGCAACCAGGCATCGACATAGGTTTTTTCGTCCTCTGATCTCGACATAGTCATGTTATGCTTTATGTGATATGTCCCTATGTAGTCCTGTTCGAAGATGGCCACAGGCTGTTTCCAGTCCTTCGTGGCGGTTCCAGCGATCTCATCATCCTCGTCATCCTTAGGACTTCGGGCGTATTGAACCGCCCTCAGGCTGGCTTTGCCCTCGGTCACATCGCCCTCCACCTTCAGCGATGTGTCCGTAAGGTCTGTCGTGGCTTCAAGCTGCTTGTCCAATGCGTGCGCCCCTTCCACCTTGAATCCCATGGAATTATATCCATCGCGGTTCTTGATGGTCGTCTCATCCCCAAGAAGAGAGTTGAAGGCGAGCGGATGTTGTGCATAGTATCTTGAGCCCACAGCCATGGCTGTTGGAGAATACGTCATTGCACCATCCTCTTTTACGTTTATAGTGGCGGATGACTCCTCTTCATACAGATCCAGCTCTTCTATCCTGTGCTCACCTAGATAGCGCTCCAGATCTTCGGGATCCGCATTCAAGTCGCTCGTGTTCGTGTAGGTGCTCTCGCCCGAGAACCCCGACTCGACATCGATGCTGCCGCTACCATGTTGCTTAACTTTTGCCTCTGCGCCGTTATACAACCACCCCTCTGTGCCGAGTATATCGGGCATCAAGGCATACCTATAGACCGCAAAAAAGCCATCTCCGCTTACTTTTTGCGCTATATCGAAGCTCATATTCTTCTCTTCGCGGTATAACAAGCCATCATCTTGTGCGGCAGTCGCACCCATAAGGGCAACGAAAACCAACAGCACCAGCATCGCTCTTCTCAGATCGCTCCCTCCTCGGACGCTAAATACGATGCCAGCATGTATGATTCCTATTATTTTAAGTTATCTGCTTATTTTTCTGGTTAGTAGCAAGGAAAGCATAATTATTTTTCAAACAAATATCGAAAAAGCCTGGTAATAAGATCAATATATTTAAATAATCCCAACATATGACAGATAATGTGAAAATGATCGTCATCGTCGAGTATTGTGGATTTCGCACGGCATATACATCGCAATGGCATGGATAGTCGAGCTTGTGCAGCACAATGGGACTGGGACGAGATATTCATCAGATACAGCAGGTCGCTGATCAGGTTGATTCGCACCTAAAAAATATATAGTATGTAAGCCGAAAAATGAACTTCATTCCTGCATCATATGGACATAAAAAAACAATAAAATTCTTACTAAATATGTCACTAGGATACCCTTTTATAATAGAACGATATCTTGTACATTGGTGAAACTATGCACATCCCTGATGGCTATTTAGGTCCACAGACCTTTATAGCATTTTGGATCATTATGATCCCTATCTGGTATTACGCCGGAAAGAAGATGAGCAATGAGCTGAGGTCGAGGCAGGTTCCACTGCTTGCGCTGGCGGCTGCCTTTTCCTTCGTCATCATGATGTTCAATGTGCCGATCCCGGGAGGCAGCACAGGCCATGCTGTAGGCGGTGCGATAATCGGCATCGTCCTAGGACCATGGGCTGGCGTCATAGCCATATCTGTTGCCCTGATACTGCAGGCACTCGTCTTCGGCGACGGTGGCATAACGGCAATAGCTGCCAACTGCTTCAACATGGGTGTAGTGATGCCCTTCGTGGGGTATTATGTTTATAAGGCTATAAGCGGCAACTCGGAGATCACATCGTCGCGAAGGGTCATCGCCGCAGCCATCGCCGGGTACCTCTCCCTGACCATCGCCGCCTTCTGCACTGGCGTCGAGTTCGGGCTGCAGCCCATCCTCAACCATACAGCAGATGGTGTTCCTCTCTACATGCCTTACCCGATGAGCGTGACAGTCCCCGCGATGCTAGGGGAGCACGTCCTGGGATTCAGCTTCCTTGAGGCCCTGATCACTGCGCTGATCTTCGCCTACATCCAGAGGACGGACACCACCATCCTTTACGGAGAGAATTCACCATTGCAGAAGAAGAAACAAAAACTGGGAGCTTCTGCCTGAGGTGATGAGGATGGATAAAACGATAAAGAACCTTGCAATCGGCCTGGTAGTGCTGATGATTCTGGCACCTTTGGGCCTCCTGGCGGTGGGCGAGACCTTCGGTGAATGGGGAAATGAGGAGCTGAAGGATAAGCTCGGCTATGTGCCCCAGGGCCTGGAGCAGCTCGGCTCTCTATGGAGTGCGCCTATGCCTGATTATGCGTTCCCAGGCGGCGATGAGTCGATGGGCATGCTCTCGATAGCTTATATCCTCTCGGCTGTGATCGGCGTTATCGTATGCGGCGGCCTGCTCTATTTCGTTGGCAAACATATCGCCAAGAGTTAGCGCCTTCCCCTCTTTTTATCTTCCAGCCCTGTGATCATCGGGCAGAATTCTGCTAGATGTTCATCCCAAATGAGGGGGCAAAGGCTTTTTTATCATCCAGATGTGACCTATCGAATGAATGCGCTTTGAAGGCACTGAAAATATGACTTCAGCAGGAGTTATATGCTCCCGGAATGGATGAAAGAAGTGGACGTCGGACCTTGCAGGTTCTCGGCGGTGTACCACGGCAAGAAGGGGTTCGTGGGAAAGACCATCGACGGGATATTCGGCTTTTTGCAGGAGGCTTTTGTCTCGGAGACATATGCAAAACGCCCCGGCTTTCTGCAGGGCCTTGACCCCAGGGCCAAGATGATATCGATCCTCTGCCTGGTATTTGCCACGAGCGTCATAACCAATCTGAATTTATTGATCTTCACATATGCATTGACTCTGATGCTTGCGTATCTCAGCAAGATCAATATCGCCTTTTTCATCAAGCGCGTCTGGCTCTTCATCCCCATCTTCGCGGGCATCATCGCTGTGCCTGCGATATTCAACATCATCTCTCCAGGCGATTTGCTCATTCAGGTGGCGTATCTCGGAAAAGAGGCTCATCTTGGGCCTTTTTCGCTTCCTGAAAGCATTTACATCACTAAACAGGGCCTCAATGTGGCGATTGTATTCACCATGAGGGTCGCCGCTTGTGTCTCGGCTGTGGTTCTTCTCTTCATAACCACGCCCCAGCAGGTGCTCTTCAAGTCCCTGCACTCTGTGGGCGTTCCCAAGATCTATGTTCTCACGCTGGAGATGGCCTACAGATACGTTTTTCTGCTGATGGACCTGGTGCGCGAGATGTATGTCGCGAAGAAGGCGAGGACCATCAAGTCCAGAAGCATGTTCGAGGAGCAGAAATGGGTCGGCGGACGTATGGGCTACACTCTGATAAGATCTCTTGACATGAGCGAGAAGGTCCACATGGCCATGATGTCCCGCGGCTACAATGGCGATGTCAAGATCATGAAACAATTCAAGATGCATAATCGCGATTATGCTGCAGTGGCAGCGGCTGCATCTTTGAGCACATTGCTTGTGTTGATCTCCCATAACATCATTCAGGTGTGAGAAATGGAAACCCTATTCGACTTGAGGAACATATCCTATTCATATGTTGGAAAGATCGATGCCCTGAAGGACATCAGCCTGAAGGTGGGCCGCGGGGAGCAAGTGTCCATATTAGGATCTAATGGCAGCGGCAAATCGACATTATTGGCAATCCTCGACGGGCTCATCTATCCCACATCTGGAGAGTTCTATGCCTTTGATAATCAGATAACTGAGGAGGTTTTCGACTCCATCAAGGAGAATGATTTCAGAACCTATTTCAGGACAAAGGTGGGCTTCGTCTTCCAGAACTCCGACGTACAGCTTTTCTCTCCAACGGTCTTCGATGAGATCGCCTTTGGGCCGCTGCAGCTCGATATGACAGCAGAGGATGTCGAGGCCCGAGTCGATGATGTCCTGGAGATGATGGACATCGTCAAGCTCAGGGATAGAACGCCTCATACTCTGAGCGGCGGAGAGAAGAAGAAGGTGTGCATAGCAACAGTCCTTGTGAACAACCCTGATGTTCTCCTATTGGACGAGCCCACAGCTGGCTTGGACCCCAGGACCCAGCTCTGGCTGACTGAACTCCTGCAGGAGCTGGGCGAAGCAGGCAAGACGGTGATCACAGCGACTCACGATCTGGAAGTCATAGATCAGATCAGCGAGAGAGCCATAGTCATCGGCGAGGACCACAGGATTAAGGTTGATGGAAGCACGCTTGATGTGCTGGGCGACATGGCGCTCCTACTCAGCGTCAACCTCATTCACGAACACATGCATTTTCACGGAAAGGCTGTTCATGAGCATCTTCATGCTCATAAGGGCGAGCATCTGCATCAGCACAAGACCTGAGATGGTTGCACATCCCTCGATTTGTGCATCGATCTCCTTTTGAATACAAATTAATTTTTTCGTATTATTTGATATGACTATTATGCGAAAAGTATTTAGAACATGGTAACTAAGTAGTCGTATCGTGCTGCTGGCTATTGCGAATGGAGAGGCGGATAAGAAAAGATCAGGCAGCAAAAAGCTGAGTTTAGAAGGTGAATCTGATGAATCATCCCGATCGCGCATTCTCTTTCACGAAGATCGATAGCGAAGAAGGACTGATCGCGGCGATGTTCAGGCACAAATGGCCGCTTTGCCAAAGCTTCTATCATGATAGATTGCTCTACCTGAGCGATGGCGAGAGCGAGGATATGCCTGAATATGCCGTTGTGGCAATCGAGAAGACTGAAGGGCGCTTCGGCATCAACGGCCGTGAGTTGGGCAGGATCAGGCCCGCGACAATGCAGGCTGCAGAGGTGCCAAGGATCATCCGGGGAATAAATGTGGGCGATCCCGCAGGAGGGAATCCCGTTAAGGTCGTAGCAGAGCCTAAATGGCATCACAGCTGCCAGCTCTGTCGGCTGGATGAGGAGTAGCAATCAACGACTTATTAAAAATTTTCTTCATCGGATATCAGCAATTGCTACAAACATCTGATAGGTGTTATTTCGATATCTTAAGGCATCCATTCCGAATCGATCATCTCCAGAATGAAGGGATCTTATGCACCAAGCTGGCGGGAGACGGGATGTTGAATGCTCTGTGCGCGAGATTTTGCCTTCGTCGGATCGCTGTTGGCCAGGGGTTCAATCGGGTATGCGAGCGATCTCGTCGATTGCTGTAGCCTTTCTGGCATTTTTCAAAGATAGTCCTTGATGAATAGCTAATCATCTTAATGCGAGTCTCATTTTTAGCACTATTTGTACTGGAAAAACCAGTAAGGTTAAAGAATTATGCTCAAATGATTCATTCATATTACAATTAGTTACAAATATATTCCTAAAAAGCTGCGGAAAACTACGAAAAACGCATCAGAAAGAATTAAATAGTGAGTCATTAAAAGAGAAGACTAGGATAAGTGAGATGGAGGTGAACCAAGATGTGTTGCCATACAGACGATAAGCATGAGCATGCCCATCAACACAACGGCGAGATGCACACCCACGAGCATATTCACGATGCTGACCACAAGCATGCACACAAGTGCTGTCATTGATAAAATAGCATACAAGGGCTCAAAAAATGATGAGTTGCCGCATGTTCGGGGCTGCCAGGCTCCGAATCGTGGCAACCAAATCCGAGTTTCGTGCGTCCAAAAGGGCGCTATTTGCACGCATTTTTTACGGAGTCATGAACACCTGAACCGAATGTATGGGGTGGTCATGGCTATCCATGACCTCGACCACATCTCCATTCTCGATTCCGGGATCGGAAGTCATCACCTGCCCGGGAAAAACGCACCCTCCTCTGGCTACAAAGGGAACGGCTACATCCTTTATCACGATTCTCCTCGCAGGAGAACTCCAGGAACTCTCAATCTTCGACATATCACAATCCTCCTTTCGATTGAATTATACAGCTATATAAATTAGTATTATTCAGTATTAAGCTTTTCTATTTAGGTATTATTTAATTCTGCTCCCAGCCCCCTCTAATCGGATTTGGAGCACTACTATCTGAAATATTTATACTGGATGCAGCCCTGACCACCTGCCATAGGCGAACCTCTTAATGAGTCAGGAAGAGATCGGGATGGATGGCTATTCCGAGAGAAATCTAACCCCAGCCATTCACCAGAAGACGATCCGGGGTCAAACCCGGATTCGGGGTGATCGGAAGCCCATGCGATCTTCTAAAACGCGCAAAAAAACTCTATTGCTGCTTTACAACGATATTCGCCGACTGGGCGATGATGTCCACTTCGGTCAGCCTGCCCTCAACCTCCATGGAATCCCCGAATATGCCCTCGAGCAGAACCTTTTCATCGCCGATCACAAGCCGGATCACGCCCTCCATGATCTTCTCGCGCTGATCCCCTTTCACGGCATAAACGGAAAGCTCGCACATCTTCTTCTCCGGATCAATTTGATCTCGATGATGATTTGGCGGGCCCGGCGGGACTCGAACCCGCGGCCCCCGGGTTAGAAGCCCGGTGCTATGTCCTGGCTAAGCCACGGGCCCGCTGATTCAGCCGCCCTTGGGCGGCATCTGGCCTAATGCTATCTTGAGCTGCTCCTGAAGCTGAGCGAAGCGGCTCTGAATCCTCTCCTCCTGCTTGGCCATGGTCTTGAGGCGGAGGTCCATCATATCCTTTCTCTCTTTCAGCTCTTCTGTCAGCTTCGCCTTCTCGGCCCTGAAGAGAAGCTCGCCGACGTTCTTGTATATAACGGCGTCGTCGCTCGACTTCTCCAGCTCCTTCAGCGCGGCCTCTGTCTCTCTGATAAGGCCCTCTATCTGGGCCTTCTGAGTCATGACCGCCTGTGCCTGCTGCTGGAGCTGCTGGAGCTGAGCCAGCTGATTCTGTATCTGCGGAGGCAATTCAGCACTCATACATCCACCATCTCAAATGCTATCTTCACCAATCTGATCCAGGTGTTCAGGGCAGCTCGCAGGGATGCCGGATCATCTCCATGGATCTTCAATCCTATGGAACCCTCGGAGAGGCTCAGATCTATGCCGGACCTGTGAACCTCGTCATCCCTCTCAGGAGCCAATGCCCTATAAACCATCAGAGGCTCCTTGGTCTCAAAGACGAACTCTGCTGTGCCCTTCATATCTTCGGCCTATATGCCATCGACGGAATCGATCTGCACAGATGCTATTGCGACATACGCGAAGACATCCGCAGATGCTATAGATCAATCCAACCAAGAAGCCAGACAGCGGCATTCGCATCGCCAATACACGCCACCTGAGATGAGCCTCTTTTGGCTTTGACGAGGGAGGGAAGCCCTTCTCGCACGCGAGAACGCCCTTTTGGCTCCGCGTGATACTTCCCGCGCCTGGCCAGAGCATAAGCCCTGCCGGCCAGAGGTCTTCTGCCCTTCGTCAGACTGCGCTCATCCTCTTGACCGTCGTGGGGCGCTCCTTCATAAGGATCCTGTGCCCGCAGTAAGGACAGCGTATGCCGCTGTACTCGTAATCGATCTCGACGGTCTTCTTGCACCTGGTACACTTATAGGCCATTATTCCATCACTCAGCCTCGAGGGTCTTCCTGAGAGACCTCAGCACAGAGCGGCCAAGAGATGTCTCGGGCATGAAAGATCCTCCAGCGAAGGTGTGGCCGCACTTGCTGCAGCTCCAGATCGCTGTGCTTGTTCTCTTCACCTTAGTCCTTCCGCACTGAGGGCAGTCGTATGCAGCCTTGGACTTCTCCTCCATGTCTGCCACGAGCTTTCGCGATTTTCGGCCGTACCTCGGACCAAATCGCGCCGCGGACCTGCTCTTCTTTCCCTTTGAAGTCTGCTTGACCATGATTCATACTTCCATTTTATGCTTCCAGAAACTTTTCCCGGATCTCCTTTGCCTTCTCACATGCTATATCAACAATGCGGTAGATCTGCTCTTGCTTCAGAGTTCCTTTGCCGCTCTTCTGCATGCCGCAGATGTTCCCGCTCGCTGTGGTGATGACAGTGAGCCTTGTGTTGGCTATGGACTGCTCGTCCACATCCGGGTCGAACATCAGCACATCTCCGAACTCAATAGCAGTGGTGGCGATGGGGATATCCTTGATGGGCAGGGAATAGTCCTCGCCCAGATCGAATTTGCTCGCAGGCACCCTTGTCGTGAGGAGCGCTGCTATGGCTCCGAGGCTTGATGCATCGAGGATGTTCCCGCAGTCGTCTAAGATGTGCACATCTATGAAGATGATCCAAACCTGCTTGCCGGGCACTATGCAGAGCGCCTCCAGATCGACGGCCTTGGATTCGCGAACGCCGCGATCGACGACCCGCGCCAGCTCGATTCCCACCTCGCTTGGCGGCCCCGGCTCGAATGTGGGGGATGCCAGCGGCACCAGCTCGGCATTTGTGATGATGACGCCCCTGTTGGGAGTGTCGGGAAATGGCTCGCCCGGCTGCATCTTCACGCCCACGAGCACCTGGGTTTGCCCCAGCTTTACCAGGGCACTGCCCTCTGCCTTCCTCACCACGTTCTTCTCGATGGAGATCTCCCTGTACTGCTCGAAGGATCTGCCGTCGGCCCTCTCACCCTTCAGGACCAGGTTGTAAAGATAGTCCTTCTTTATCTCCGAGAGAACATCACTCACAGGCATGCACCTCCTCTGCCGGGGCCTCTAGCTGGCTGTACTTTTCCACGAGGCACTTCCTCTGGATCTCGTAGATATCCCTGCAGCCCTTCATGGCCATCTCCACAGCCTGATGAAGCTCATCGGGCGTGAGACCTCCATCCATCTGAATCAGGGTGATCTCGCCATTTGGGGTCATGGCTATGGGCAGATCTGCCTGGCCGAAGTTGTCCTCCTCCTTCATAGGGTCGAGAACCAGGGTGTCATCCACCTTTCCTGCGGCGCAGGCTGAGATCATGCTCTTCATGGGAATGCCTGCGTCAGCCAGGGCGACGGCGGCGGCGTTTATCCCCGCGGTTCTGGTTCCCGCGTCTGCCTGCAGGACCTCCACGAAGACGTCTATCACAGACCTCGGGAAGTAGGATGTCAGGATCACAGGCTCCAGCGCCTCGCGGCTCACCTTCGAGAGCTCATAGGATCTTCTGTCAGGGCCCGGCCGCTTCCTCTCCTCCACTGAGAAGGATGCCATGTTGTAGCGATAGCGCACAATGGCCCTCGTCACCTCCTGCAGGTGTCTTGGATGCACCTCTCTTGGTCCATACACCGCGGCTATGACCTTGTTTCCTCCCATCTCAATGTAGCACGAACCGTCCGCCCTGGCGAGGACACCTACCTCCATCTTCACGGGCCGAAGCTCCTCTGCCCTGCGGCCATCGAGGCGGAAACCGTCTTTGAAAAACGTTATGTCAGTCTCATCCATAGCGATCAACTTCTTGCCCCTTTCTCCTTCTTCAGGAAATCCACGATCCTGTCCGTCAGGCCGTTGGTGTGGGCTTCTTTCTCTATCAAGAGGATGGTCCGAATAGCGAGGTCCATATCCTCTGCTCCGCCGTTGATCCAGATTCTGCCGTTCTGGCCGACGAAGATGCTGCAGTTAACTTCTTTCTTCAGCATGCTGATCATGGAGCCGCCCTTTCCTATCAACCTCGGAACCCTCGTGTGGCTGATCTCTATGACCCTGCCCGTCTTGATGAGGCCGAGCTTTCGGTCGTTCAGGGTAAGCTCCACCTTCATCGTGGGGTCCACGTCCTTCACCTTGGTCATGAGAGAGCTGCCGATCCGCAGATACTTCGACATCTCGTCCGATTCGATCCTCTTCGGGAACTCTGAGATGTGCAACAGCCCATCATAGGGCGAGTTGATGTCCACGATCCAGTTGGAGAAGGTTATGTCCTTCACAATGCCTATGACATTATCCCCTTGTGCGGGCACATACTTTCCCGCAAGGGGTATGACGTTTATCCTATCTCTGTAGTTCGCAAGGCCGTAAAGAAGGGAATAAACCTTGCCGTCCTTGACGAACGTCCCCTCACCGGACCTCTTGGCCTCTTCAGAGAGGAGATCACCTGGTACAACCACCTTGCGATCCATGCGCTTCCTACTCCCGCGTCAATGCTTAAGAAGCTTCGTCTCGGCCTCGCCTTTGGTCAGGCGATTGAGCAGGGCGTAGAAGTCGGTCTGCATGCCCGCAGGTATCTGAACTATGCCGATCCATGAGCCGTTGTTCTGCCATGCCTCTCTGTTCAATCTGCCGAAGGCCGCGATCTCTCCATAGGCCTTGGGGGCATAGGCAGCTGGTATCTTGACAGCCACCTCGACCTCCTCGAACCTTATGGGTATCAGCGGCCTGATGGCCTTCATGGCGATCTTGACAAGATCGTCCGTCGACTTCGTGGGGTCGATGCTGACTCGCGCCTCGGCCATGGCCTGCTCAATTCTCGCGGGAGGGTGCGGCGTCTTTGTCTGGGGGTTGATGGCATTTCTTGCTATGACCTCGATCACCTGTCGCCGCTTGTTCTCGATGAAGCGCTTGCGCTGCTCTGCGGTCAGGCTGATCTCGCCCTTCTTGATTATGTTCTCGGCTATCGCCAGGACCTCAGTCGTTCCGAAAGCCTTCTGGAGGTCCTCTTCTGCGCTGCGATCGCCCCGGGAGGCGTTCTCGAAGATATCCTCCACCGCCAGAATCTCTTCGAGGTTCACGGGCTCGCCCCTCTTCAGGGCGAGGGCTCCATCGGGGTCCACAAGGACTTCGAAGGTGGTTCCGTGGGTCTTGAGCCTGGCGGGAACAGCGTCCTCCAGTCGGACCATTTTTTAAGCCTCTCCTTTCTCCCCTTTGCTGCTTGCGACCTGAGACTTCATCTTCTCGACGTAATCAGCCACTTCCTTCTCAGTCAGCTTATAGAAAGTCCTGTCCGCGAGTTTGATGATGCCTATCTCAGTGGTCGCCGCCTCAACCTTGCCCTCGGCAGCCTTATAAAGCGCCTCCAGGCCCAGGAGAACCGCATCCTCCATCTTCAGGTCATCCCTGTATTTCTCCTCGAAGACCTCCATGACAGCTGAGCGGCCAGCGCCTATCCCAGTGGCCTTGTACTCGAGCAGAGCGCCGCTGGGGTCCGTCTCGAAAAGGCGTGTCCTGTCCTCCTCAGCGCCCACTATCAAAAGCGCCGTTCCAAATGGCCGGACGCCCCCATATTGGGTGTATTGCTGCTTGAAGTCGCAGATCTTCTTGGCCAGGGCCTCAACGCCGATGGGCTCGTCGTAGACCAGCCTGTTGATCTGGCTCTCGACGCGGGCCCTGTCGATCAGGACCCTGGCATCTGCAACTAGGCCTGAAGTGGCTGCGCCGATGTGCACATCTATCTGAAAGATCTTCTCAATGGACTTGGGCTCCATGAGCCTGCTCGTTATCCTCTTGTCGACGAGGACCGCCACGCCGTCGACTGCCTTTATGCCCACAGCGGTCGTCCCTCTCCGAACCGCCTCGCGCGCGTACTCAACTTGAAATAGCCTGCCATCAGGGCTGAATACTGTAATAGCCCTGTCATAACCCATCTGAGGTGCCATCTGCATCGTCATGTCCTCCACATAAATCAAAAGATGTCAGTCCCAGGTATCTGGTATCTGATCCTTTGGTCCAATCGCGATCATCCGGACAGAGATCGATCTCGAGGCCGTGAGTATGAACAATACACCCGGAGATTTCTTCTAGCTCGATTCTTCTTCCGTCGTTTTCAGAACTTATTTTGCGGAGTTTCGGTAAATACTTTTCTGTGGCCGATTTGATGGTTCCTGAGACTCCTTTTACGTGGCAAGATGCCCTGAAGCCGTCGATGGAGTAGACGGCTGCAAGGGCTGCCCTCGTCTCCTGAACATGATCGCCATGGCAGCGCAAGAGACCGAATCCGCCCTGAAAAGAGATCAGCTTGAGCCTGTTTCTGGCAGCGCCTGCGTCGCCAAAGAGCGATGTCTGGGAGGATCTGATCTCGTGGATGAGATCCTTAGCCTCGAATTCCCCTTCTGCCTCCACCATAAAGGCCACATATCTTCTTGTCGCGCGCAGAACCGGCAGCCTGCTCCTCAAAGAAGCTCCACTCCTGGGCCGATCCAATTTCTTCTGTTGAGCGCCACGAGCCGGGCCGGAAGCTTCAGGGCCTCCTCTGCCTCAGAGTGCTCGAAGCCCACCACCTCGGCCAAGGCTACTAAGGCCCTGGGGGAGCGCATGTCCAGATGGGATCTTGCTCTGGAGGTTATGGCCATCGAGAGGTCGAACTTGCGAGCCAGCTCAAGATTGCGCTTTGCAACCTCCATCCACCTGGAGCGAGAGCTTCCACGCAGGCGGATAAGGGGGCTCAGGTCGAAGCCGATGGCGATCTGGTTCTGCTCTGCGGCCCTCGCCTGGGCGATGCCAAGGGGCCGCCACGCCTGGCCGAGCAAGAGGAGATCGACATTTGCATCCTCGCAGGCAGCTCTGATCAGCTCCTCAGTCTCTCCTCGGACGGTGATGAAAGGATATCTCGCCCTCAGAGAGAAGACGCGGCTTCGCAAGGCTCTCGCATTCGGGGCAGTGACTTCGGCCCCCACTGAGATGCTGATATCTTTGACTTTTTCCGCTGCATCTATTCGAAAGATGCGACGAGGGTCCTCGTTGCAGATGATGATTCCCTGCCAGCCCAACCGCTTTGCCACCAGAGCAAGCCTGCTGGGGGAGTCGGAGCCCTCGGGAAATGATTTCAGACATTCATAAAAGCTCATGGAAGCTCGTAAAAAGCTCGTGAAACTCTCATAGGATTTCGCTCAGGATCCTCAGGGCTTCCTCGCGCCTTGAGGGATATGTCTTGACGAGGGCAGAGACATCCAGGGCATCTGCAGAGTCGGTCAGCTTGACCATCCCCTTATAGGCTGCCTGCTTGTCCAGACGCAGGTGGAAATGGCTCTCGCCCTCTAGCCTCTGCTCCCTCTCTCGACGGAGCCTGAGAAGGTCTTCCTTCGGGAGCTGCTCTCGCAGGATCTGGAAAAACGCTCTGGCCTCCCTCTTCTTGAGTATGGCCTCCAGGATCTTTATCTCATTCCCAAAATGGCCCTGTGCAGAGGATCCCGAGATCCTGTCCAGAGGGACGAAGATGCCGAGGGCTTCGCGCACCCGGCCCTCGTCCTCAGTGGCAGCCACAAACGCCCTGAAGGAGACTCTGTCAATCACTTTCCTTTACCGTCGTGGGCCCTGATCCCTGGCCTCGTCTTCTCAGTGCCGAAGCCCTTTCTTCGCAGGCCGCGCCCCTTTCTGCCTGCGCTCGTCTTGCCGTGAACCGCCCTGCCTCTGTGGACGTCTTCTGTCACCCAGCTCAGGTCCTTGTCGTTCTGAATGGCAGGATGGCTCGGGTCCACCAGGATGACCTCATACCACTTGTGTTTGCCGTCCTCCGCCACCCAGTAGGAGTTCAGGACCTCCATATTGCGAAAGCGCCTTCCTGCACGCTCCTCTGCGATGCGCTGGATGGATTTGGCCATGGTCATCATGTTCAAGCCCATCTTGCTCGTCTTGCGATTCCTCTCGTAGCGGGACTTGCGACGGCCGCCCCGCCTCACCTTCACGCGGGCCACGATGATGCCCTGCTTGGCCTTGTAGCCCAGCGCCCGCGCCCTATCGAGACGCGTAGGCCTATCGATCTTCTGAACAGTCATCTCCCGGCGCCAGGCTCGAAGCCTGTCCTGCCGGAGCGCACCGACGTAGCCCTCCCTCGGAGAGGACCATGCAGCGCCTATGTAGTTGTAAAAAGACTTCATCCTTTTTCACCTGTACCGGTTCGACCGAAGGGTCACATTCCGGAACCAAAGCTCAAATCCGCTTCATGGAGATAAAGCTTTGCAAAGGAAGAACCGGAATCTCTATGCGATCGATGCTGTTGGAAGCAGTGAACACTCCCCGCCCTAAAGGGCGGAGCTTCTAGCGTTTTGCAGAGATTGTGTTCCCAATCTCAATATGTTTATTGCTGCGTTCCA
>MVRK01000051.1 GCA_002067365.1 Methanosaeta sp. PtaU1.Bin060
CAACGACGAACGCTTCGCACGTCTGATGACTCTTGAAAGCATTGTCCTGCCGTGAATGTCCTTCAAAACCTTGCCAGGCAGGCGTGTGCTGCCCATACGGGCCTGGATGATAGCGACGATCTTCATGTTTTTATTTTTTTCTTTAAAAGGAACATTGCATCTATATTCTCATTTTGCTGATATTTGATACGCTCTTCTTTGATCAGGCAGAGGTCATCGAAGAGTTCCTGATACATCCCTGCAAAATTGCCCTTCCAGAGAAGATTCTCCTGGTCCCGGTACGATATCTCCTCTTGCGAATCCGAATAGTATTCGAAGCCAAAGATATAGCTTCTCGCACACCTGTGGATCTCTCTCATGATATCTGGCAAATTTGAGGGAGCTATATGAATTAGGACTCCTGAAGTGAAGACCATATCGAAATAGGTGTCTTTGAAAGGTATGTCTGAAGCCTCGCCTTGGATAAGATTTATGCCCTTGCTTTTGGATTTTGACAACTCCACTGCGTAGCTCTGCAGCTCTATGCCATAAAGCGACCTGAAGCCCATCTTCTGCAGGCACAGTAGCTGGTTGCCTATATTCGATCCAACCTCCAAGATCCGAATGCTTCTATCCATGTCACCCAGGAATCTCCTATTCAACTCAGTCCTGGTAATCCCATAGTTTCTCTGATAGAGCTCTTCCATCTCCTCCAGTGACTGCGGGTTCCTGTCGGTATACTCTCTGCCAAAAGCGCCTCTCCACTTAAGGGCCTGCTCAGTTGTCTCGTTCATAGTCTTATCTACCTCTGGACCGCCTGACTCCTTAGGCTCAAATGGCATAGCATCCAAACACTTTTTTCACGATCTGGATCACATCATCTATATCCTCATCATTCATCCCGGAATACATTGGCAGAGATATAAGCGTCTCATATGCTTTTTCGGCAATCGGATACTCATCGCCTTCATATCCAAATAGACTGCGATAGTAAGGATGGGTATGAACAGGGATGTAGTGGACGTTTACTCCAAGATTCTCCGCTCTCATTGCCGCGAAGATTTCTGCACGGCCGGCCCTGAACATGGCTCTGTCAAACCGAATCGGGTACAGGTGCCAGGCAGAGGAGATGTCTTTCCTCTCCACAGGTAGCGTAATCCCAGGTATATTATGAAACGCATCAAAATATCTTGATGCTATCTCCCGTCTGCGCGCGATGTTCTGGCCCAGCCTCTTTAACTGCGATAATCCCAGGGCAC
This sequence comes from Methanosaeta sp. PtaU1.Bin060, assembly GCA_002067365.1. Classification (GTDB taxonomy): domain Archaea; phylum Halobacteriota; class Methanosarcinia; order Methanotrichales; family Methanotrichaceae; genus Methanothrix. The sequence goes on from MVRK01000051.1 coordinate 1,239, forward strand.
TTCCAATATCTGTAAGCCTGTAATTGTATCCCAGATCGACCATCTCGTAATACCACTGCCCTTTTGCCTGGCGCGTCCTTGCATCGCCCTCGATGCCGTGAGAGCGAAACCGCCTCAGCCGCTTGGCCAGGCTCGCGTCATCTGTGGTGACCATGCCTCCCTCCCCTGTGGTTATGTGTTTCACAGGGTGAAAGCTGAAGACAGTCATCTCGCAAATCCCTCCGACAGGCTTTCCCCTATACCTGGCCCCCAGAGCGTGGCAGGCGTCCTCGATTATCGTCAGGTTCTTCTCTCGCGACATCTCGATGATCGGGTCCAGATCCGCAGGATGTCCGGCGTAGTCGACTGGGATGATGGCCTTCGTCCTTTTAGTTATGCGCTCGGAGATCTTTTCAGGGTCTATGTTCAATGTGTCGGAAGAGACATCCGCGAAAACAGGCCGGGCTCCCTGGTAGAGGATGCAGTTGGCGGTGGCGCAAAACGTCATGGGGGTCGTGATGGCCTCGTCTCCAGGCGCAAGGCCCGCTGCAAAGGCTGCTCCATGCAGTGCTGCAGTGCCTGAGCTGAAGCTCACTGCGTACTTCGCCTCCACAACATCAGCCAGTGCATCCTCAAACTCTGCAACCTTTGGTCCAGTGGTGATCCAGTCGGATTTGAGGACTTCCACCACCGCCTGGATGTCCTCCTCATCTATGCTCTGGTGGCCATAAGGCAGAAGGGTCTGGCGCACTGGCTTTCCACCATCTATCGCCAGCATCTCCTCACTCGCCCTCTTCTGCAAAGCTCCTCAGCTCCTCCACGGAGAGCCACTGGGTGTTGGCATTGCTGGAATAGCTCGATCCCTCCTCCATTTTCCTGAAGCCTGACCAGTTCTCCATCTTCCACCAGGGGTGGCTGGGCAAAATGACATACTTGTCATCCATCTCCACTGTGTGGCGAGCCTCATCCTCCGAGACCAGCACCTCGTGCAGCTTCTCGCCACCTCTGATGCCTATGTAGCTCACAGAGCATCCCGGTGCGATGGCCTCGGTCAGATCAGTGATCTTGGCACTGGGTATCTTCGGCACGAAGACCTCTCCGCCGTGCATCTGATCTGTGCACTCCATCACAAATCTGACGCCGTGCTCGAGAGTGATCAGGAACCTGGTCATGCGTGGATCTGTGACGGTGACAGTGCCGCACTCACGCTGCTTCTTGAATAGTGGGATCACGCTTCCCCTGCTGCCCATGACGTTCCCGTAGCGACAGACTGAAAACCTGGTGCCACCCACTCCCGAATAGGCGTTGGCCTGCACAAACATCTTCTCAGCACAAAGCTTTGTAGCGCCGTACAGATTTATGGGGTTCACGGCTTTGTCGGTGCTTATGGCCATGACCTTCTCTACACCCTTGTCGATGGCTGCATCGATGACGTTCCTTGCGCCGAGGATATTGGTCTGGACCGCCTCAAAGGGATTGTACTCGCAGGCCGGAACCTGCTTGAGGGCTGCTGCATGGATCACAACATCTACCTTGTTGAAAGCCCTGTAGAGTCGCTCTCGATCCCTGACATCCCCTATGAAGTAGCGCACCGGAGAGTTTCCCGTGTCGGGAAATTTCTGGCGCATCTCATGCTGTTTGAGCTCGCCCCTGCTGAAGATCACAAGCCTCCTGGGGCTGTAATCGCGTAGCAGCGTCTCTGTGAACTTTCGGCCGAAAGAGCCTGTTCCGCCTGTGACTAGTATGTTGAGATCGTCGAACATCGCATTCCCTTTTGATTCATCCGATCACCGGATGAACGGATTTGATCTTTCTGTAACCCTGATTAGAAGGCTTCCCCTAATTAATAAATCTAACCTTGTAATAAGTTTGATTTTGTAAGGAAGCAAAAATTCCAGGGATTCTTCAGCAGGCGCTCCTCTCATTCAAGCCCTCCGATATGAGTCTCAACATCGCTCGTGCAGCAGCCTCCAAAAGAAATCAATCTCGGAAAAGGTAATGCCCTTCAGAATGAACAGGACTGCGAAATATACCAGCGCTCCTGATGCCACTGCCAAGAATATCTGTGCCGTGTCCACAGGACTCAGAAACAGCAGCAGCAA
>MVRK01000052.1 GCA_002067365.1 Methanosaeta sp. PtaU1.Bin060
CATGGCCTATCCATGCGATATAGGATTCGGCAATCACCTGGCCACCCGATGTCGCCTCCCAGGGGTGCACAGACAGGAACCAAACGATAATCGTCGCCCCAAATATGATGGTCCCCGCCTTTCTCAGGAACATTCTTCCCCGAGACCACGTATGAAGGACTACGCTTGATGCATCCGGCACAGTATATGTCGGAAGCTCCAAAACGAAGGGCGATGGCTCTCCAGTAAAAAGAGTCCTTCGAAATATCAGCGCCATTGCGAGAGCGAGGACTATTCCCAGAGCATATACGGCAAAAACAGCAGTTCCGGCGTAAGCCGCACCGTAAAGCGCTCCTGCTATCAGCACGTACACCGGAAGCCTGGCGCTGCAGCTGATGAGAGGGGAGATCAGCATGGTGATCATCCTGTCTTTCTCGTCATCCATGCTGCGGGCAGCCATGATTGCAGGGACGTTGCAGCCAAAGCCTATCATCAGAGGTATGAACGAGCGCCCGTGCAGGCCCAGGCGATACATGAAGCGGTCCATCACGAAGGCGGCTCTGGCCATATATCCGCTGTCCTCCAGGATGGAGAGCGCCAGGAAGAGGCCGAAGACCGGTGGGATGAAGACCAGCACAGATCCCAGGCCGCCGATGATCCCCAAGGAGACGAAAGATGCTATATGGGGATCGGATATGGTCTGATCTGACCAGGCCCCGAGCATCTCAAAGATCTTCTCGATTATGACCACAAACGGCTCTGAGACGGCAAATGCGAACTGGAACATCGTCCAGAGTATCGTCAGGAATATTGGTATGCCCAGATACTTATTCAGAAATACCTCGTCCAGCATATCCGTTAAAGTAAAGATTTCGCTCCTGCCCTTCTTAACAGTAGAGTCCATTATCGATGCTATCCTCTCATATCTTCTCTGTGCAAAGGCAGAGCTTAGATTTTCAGTGTATTCGCTCATCTTATTGCCGCCTCTCCTGCCTCGATTATGCTCAGAATCTCTGCCAACTGGGGCGATGATAGACTGGCCCTCGTCTGCTCCATGACCCTCTCATCCCCCTCCAGCATCTTTATGGCCAGCCATCTCCGAGGGTATTTCTCAACAGGCGCCGGACTCTTCTGAATCACATCTTCGACTCTGTTTATCAGCTGCTCGATGTCATCTCCGTAATTTTGAACGGCTCTATTTTCTTTTGCATTCTTCTGCCCTGCTACCTCAACTATCGAATTTTTTAGATCTTCCAGCCCTTCGCCGGTGATGGCAACCGTCTGCACTACAGGGCAGCCCAACAGTTCGGAGAGCTTCTCGACATCTATCTTCATTCCTCTGGCCGCTACCATATCCCATCTGTTCAAAGCCACGACCAGGTTGGCATCCATCTCCAGCAAGAGCAAAGTGAGGTAGAGGTTCCTCTCCAGGTTGGTTCCGTCCACTATATCCACGATGACGTCCGGTCTCTCCATAACGATGTAGTCCCTGGCCACAAGCTCGTCAAGGGCGTGAGCGGTGAGGCTGTAGGTGCCTGGCAGGTCCACCACTTCCACCTCCTGTCCCCTGTGAATCATCCTTCCTGCCTTTTTCTCAACAGTCACGCCCGGAAAGTTGCCCACCCTCTGGGATAGTCCAGTCAAGCGGTTGAAGATCTCAGTCTTTCCGACATTCGGATTGCCGATTAATGCAGCTCGAATCATATCTCCTCAATGCTCTTCACAAGTATCTTCATGGCCATTCCCCACCCAAGGGCAATCCTTGAGTCCTTCACCATCACAAGCATGGCACCAGGTGGGCAGGACTTCAGGACCTTAACCCTGGCAGGCGGAGCGAAGCCCATATCTTCCAGATGCCTCGATGCCCCTTGTCCTCCCAATACTCTGAGCACTCTTCCAGCCGCACCCTCAGGAAGGAAGGCCAGAGGCATACTGCCGCCAGATACCGATCCCATGCTGATCACCTTCAATCTACCTCCAGGGTAACGTTCACTGCGTCCTTCTTCCTCAGGGCCAGGCTGTAGCCTCTCAGAAGGACCTCCACCGGATCTCCCGCAGGCGCGACCCTGATCACCTTTACCTCAGACCCTGCCACCAGGCCCATATCCATCATCCTCCCGCGAACTGTGCCGCTGGTTGATATGGCTATGATCCGCCCCTTTTCACCGGGCCTCAGATCGGTCAATTGTCTCTTTGTCGACATCGTGCTGCTCTCACCTCTATGATAGGTACAATCTGATTGTGATCCCGCACAATCGATCCCTGCAGAATAATGCTGGTACAGCCGCGATGTATTATGTTAGGTCGATAAAACAATGATCCGAAGGATGTTAGGTTATGTTAGGAGTTCCTAACTAATGAAAAACCATAGTCTTACGACTATATTTTGGGCATCGGCCCTCGGAGATCCTGCAGAATGCAGAAGTTGATCCAATTAATGAAGGCATCGGGGATGATGATGCGATATTCGCTTAAGTTTGCGGCATGAGGCAAACCCGAGAAAAGGAGGCTTGACTGGCCACATTTGGCCATTCAAACCTCTACAATTAGGCCCGAGATTCTATTGATTCGCGTCGCTTCGGGCCTTCAGTTGACCCTTATCACCTTCAGCAAAGAGACCACAGGCACCCCTGCTATCTCGTCTATGCCCTTCTTGTCTATCAGGACGCCGATGGCGCTTATCTCTGCTCCGTGATCATACAGATACTCCACAGTCTCCTCGATGGTCCTGCCGGTGGTGATCACATCATCGATGATGATGCACTCCTTCTCCTTGACGTCGGAGAAGTTCGCGCTCAGGTTGCCGCGCACCTTCTTCCCGGTATCCTGGACGAGCATCTGCTTGCTTGGGGTGTAGACCGCCAGCTCCGCAGCCATATCATTCGCCACCATGCTCGCCAGCGGCAGGCCGCTCAGAGCTATTCCTACTACGACATCCACGCCGCACTCGTGAATATCCAGCGTCTCGTAGAGGATATCCGAGACCGCCTGGGAGACATGGCTCAGCCGAAATGCGCTCTTTCCGATCATCGACCAGTCGACGGAGATGTCTTTTGGACCTGGAGATGTGCTGGCCTTCTCGGCATGGGTCAGAAGCCACGTCACAGTCTCGCTCGAGACATTCAGCTCCTCGGAGATCTGACCCTCGACAAGACCCTCAGCTTTCAGTTCTGCGGCCTTCTTCATCAGAGTATCTATATTCTTCATCTTATGCACCTCTTTTTCTTCGTGGCAGGAGTTCCGCAATCAGGACAGGTATTCTCATTCACTTCGAGGACGTGCCCACATGCCCGGCACCTTCGAACTCGCCGTAGCTTCCGCTTTATGGCCTGCTGCCCCACTGGCTCGATCTTCAGGCCGAGGTGAAGCGCGACGTTCTGCAGCGCGTAATCGTCCGTCGCGAGGACCGCCCCGTGCTCCTGGGCCAGGGCCAGGACCTCAAGATCCGCAGAGGAGAGGACCATGATATCTCCAGTCTCCTCGGCCGCCTGCCTGGCTGCCTTGAGCGCCTGGGACGAGGGTGCCTCCGCTCGCGCACCGAAGATGTGAAATCGGGACCGCGACCTCAGGTCCTTCAGTTCCGCCTCGACTGCAGGCGAGCTTATCAGCTCTCCATCGGGCCTCTTGCCCCAGATGAATACCGAGGCATCTGCTACGACATACACATCCATATTCTTGCAGGTTTTACTACTTGGACCTTTCCCAGACCATGCTTAATCTATTCTCTGCGCTTTAATCTTCCAGAAACCATAAGCGTCTTCCCCGAAACGAGATATCGTCGAGGCCGCGAGAGATTGGAGATCTCTCAATTTGAAATCAATCGCATTGATTTTCGGGAGAGAGGGGGCGATGCTTTGGACCAAAACGCTATTAATGTATGATGGAAGCCTTGCCTTGAGATGGCCAAGAGCAAGAAGAACGAGAAGAGAAAAGAGTTCCAGAGGTCAGCCGAGACTGCCCCGGCAGCAACCGATGGAAAGAGCGCTCAAAAAGCTCCTCCAAAAACCCCGCCAAAAGCCAGGCAAAAGAGCGCAGCCGAGAGAAGAAAGGACCGCATCGATGGGATCATCAAGACAGTCTTTCCATCCCTTCTGGGCGTCCTGGCCGGATTCGCATGTTTCTACAGCGCCTCGGCCGTCAGCCAGCTTCCCTGGCATTTCGTGTTCCTGGTAGTGATATTGGTAACCTACCTCATCCAGAAGTTAGTCTATCCATTCTTGAATATCGACGTCGTAGGCTTCCAGGGAAAGGACTGGTTCTATGTGGAGTTCATGGCGATAGACCTGTGGCTGGTGACGTGGACATTCCTCCTCAACTGAGGTGGCCATGAGGATAGCTGTCATCAACCGCGATCGCTGTCAGCCGCGAAAGTGCGCCAAGGAATGCGAGTACTTCTGCCCGCCCGTCCGGACAGGCGATGAGACGATAGTCTTCGTGGACTCAAAGCCGGTGATCACAGAGAACCTCTGCGTGGGCTGCGGCATATGTGTTCGAAAATGTCCTTTCGGAGCCATCACCATCACCAACCTGCCCGAGGAGATGCAGGACCCGATTCACAGGTACGGTCAGAACGGCTTCGCACTGTATGGCCTTCCATTGCCTGTGGAGGGCAGGGTCACAGGCCTCCTGGGACCAAACGGCATAGGAAAGAGCACTGCCGTCTCCATCCTCTCGGGCATCCTGCGCCCGAACCTGGGGAAGGATGCCACATGGGAGGAGGTGCTGCAGCGCTACTCAGGCTCGGCCTTGGGCGATTATCTGAGGAGGGTTGCTGAGAAGGGCGTGAGGACCTCCTACAAGCCGCAGTACGTGGATCGCATCCCCAAGAGCTATTCCGGGCCTGTGAGCGGCCTTCTTGAGAGGACAGACGAGAGGGGCGCCCTGCGGGAGCTGACTGAGAGGCTGGGGCTGACTGCTCTGATGTCAAGGGAGATAGGAAGCCTCAGCGGAGGAGAGCTTCAACGCGTGGCGATAGCTGCGGCAGCGGCGCGCGAGGCAGACATCTATTTCTTCGACGAGATCAGCCCTTACCTCGACATCTACCAGCGCATCAACGTAGCCCGCATCCTGCAGGGCCTGGCCGAGAAGAAGGCCGTGATGGTGGTGGAGCACGATCTGGCGCTCCTCGATCTTCTGGCCGAGAACATTCATCTCATCTACGGCGTTCCTGGAGCCTACGGCGTCATCACCCGTCCCAAGGGCGTCAGGGTCGGCATCAACCAGTATCTGCGCGGCAATCTGCCCGAGGAGAATGTGCGCTTCAGGGAGACTTCCATCGAGTTCGAGGTACATGCCCCGCGAATCGAGAAGGAGATCCCCACACTCATCGCCTACGACGCCTTCGCCAAAGAGTATCCGACCTTCCGCCTCCAGGCCGAGCCCGGCATCATCCGCCGCGGCGAGGTGGTCGGGATCCTGGGACCAAACGGCATAGGAAAGAGCACATACATCAAGATCCTGGCGGGCGTCGAGAGGCCGAGCAAGGGCAGCTTCGAGAGCCAGCTCAAGGTCTCCTACAAGCCCCAGTACCTCAAGGCCGACTCAGATGTGACAGTACAGGGACTGCTTCGCGGGGTCAGCCAGAGCTTCGATAGCAGCTACTACCAGGCAGAGATCCTTCGGCCCATGGGCTTGGAGCCGCTCATGGATCAGGCCCTGACTGAGCTTTCGGGAGGAGAGCTGCAGCGCGTGGCGATCACAGCCTGCCTGAGCAGAGATGCAGATCTGTACCTTCTGGATGAGCCCTCTGCGCATCTTGACGTGGAGCAGAGGATGCTGGCTGCGAAGGTCATGAGGCGCTTTGCCGAATCCTCAGAGAAGACCGTCATGGTGGTCGACCACGACATATACCTCATCGATCTACTCTCCGAGAGGCTGATGGTCTTCGCTGGCGAGCCTGGGGTCTCGGGGGTAGCCCATACGCCACAGGAGATGCGCGAGGGGATGAATGCCTTCCTGGAGGGCATCGGAATAACATTCAGACGGGACGAGGAGACTAGGCGGCCGAGGGTCAACAAGCCGGGCTCACGTCTGGACAGGATGCAAAAAGAGCAGGGCGAGTATTACTATCCCGTCGAAGAGGCCTGAAGAGATCTCTGAAGAACTCTGGCAGAGATTTTATTATCCTTTCTTTCAAACCGAGAGTATGCTTTGAAAACCCGATGGATGCCCGGCAATCCAGATTGCAGGAGCTATTTAGGAGGATACCCGAAACGACTTCAAGGTTATTCAACAGGCATTTCGTGCGCCGCCTGGAAGGCCAGAACCTTCTGGAGGTCTTCTTCGTCACGGCTGTGGCCTCGGTCCTTGGCATCCGTTTCTTTCTTGCCCTGACAGGCTATCCCAAGCTGAGCCCGGGCAACCTGCACATAGCGCATGTTCTCCTCGGTGGCATTCTCATGATGCTCGCCCTGGTGATCGCACTTGGCTATATCAACAAGTCTGCCTACTATGTCGCAGCCGCGCTTGGCGGCTTCGGCTTCGGGGCCTTCATAGATGAGCTTGGCAAGTTCATCACAGGAGATAACAACTACTTCTACCGGCCGACTGCGGCCCTGATCTACATAATCTTCGTTTTGATCTACCTAGGAATCCAGGCCTTTGTGCATAAGCCCCGCCTCACAGAGGAGGAGAAGCTGATCAACGCCCTTGAGATAGCCAAGGAGGTGGTCCTGGAGGACCTTGACCATCGGGAGAGGAAACGGGCTCTGGAGCTTCTGAAGGGGTGCTCTCCCAATGATCCAGTGACAAAAGCCCTGAGAGGGCTTCTCTATGCGACGGACGCCGTGTCCGTTCCAAGGCCGGATATCTACACTGCAATGAAATATCGTGCCCGGAGGCTCTACCGCAAGATGGTGCAGAGAGAGTGGTTCGTGATGGCCATGATCGGCTTCTTCCTGCTGCAGTCCTTCCTGGCACTCGGGATTGACTTCTTCCTGCTCTATGAGAGGATCGGGTGGAGGCTACATACCCAGGGCACTTTTCTTGCGCTTCCTCATTCGGATTTGGCTGGCCTCGTCTCGGCCACAGTCGCAGCGAGCTTTGCAATGGCAGGGATCATGAAGATGCGTAGCTGCAGGCTTGAGGCATATGAGCTTTTCAAGAATGCTGTTCTGGTGCAGATCTTTCTCGTCCAGGTCTTCCTCTTCTACAAGGCTCAGTTCATCGCCCTCTTCGGCCTGGCAGCAAACATCTGCGTTCTGCTGGTGCTGTACTATATGATCCGGCAGGAGAAGGCTGCTCAGGGCATCTGCCAAGAGAACGACGATCTCAAACTCAGGTAAAATGGATGCCAGCTGGTTTGAAGAAAATAAGACCGCAGGAGCAAGGACCCCGTTTATCCTTATCTAATCTCATCAAGAAATCGAAAATTTTTAAAATGATATCAGTAGCTCCTTCTAGGTGGCCTGTGCTTCTGGTAGCACTCCTGGCAATAAACTGGCCTGTTGGCATCCGGTTTAAAAGGAACCTGCGTCTGTTTGCCGCAATCAGCACAAACTGCATCGTGCATCTCTCTCGGGCCTCGGTTGAAGCCGCCACGCCTTTCTCTATCCATGGTATTCACGTACCCCTGTGGGCGAACAAAATCTGCATCAATGGTATAAATTATTTTGGATGGGAGATCATCAGCGGTTCCCACACCACAACCATTAAATAGCGTGTGCTAGCAGAGGATCTCCGATCTGAGGAATTGCAATATGCGTTGGCAAGGAAAGTATGGAAGGAAGTCCACTGGCGGAAGATTGATCCCGGCCAGGGGCAAGCGCAAGTATGAGACTGGCAGGGAACAGAGCGACACCACCATCGCCCCCGTGAGGACGAAGAAGATCGAGACCCTCGGCGGAAACCAGAAGATGCGAATGCTGCGTGCAGATATGGTCACAGTAGCCGACCCGAAGACGGGCCAGACGAAGACGGTCAAGATTGAGACTGTGATGGACAATAAGGCGAACCTGCACTACATGAGGCGCAACATCCTCACAAAGGGAGCCGTCATCAAGACTGAGCTTGGTGCAGCGAGGATTACCAATCGTCCGGGTCAGGACGGCACCATCAACGCGGTCCTTCTGCCGCCTCAATAAACCCTTCATTTCTTTTGATGTACATAGTATTCCGATGCACCTGCGGCCGCCATCTTTATGCTCTCCAGGACGCCAAGACCAGGACGTGTCCATGCGGAAAGAGGACGAATCTCCGCAAGGCGAAGGTGCTGGCCCAGGCGGAGGATGCTCGCTCGGCAGGCGAGATTGTTAGGCGGCTGCAGATGGGTGGGCAGGAGATGAGGGGCTTCAGGCAGGCTGGCGGGGATTGAAGTTTGTCCGTTCTGAGCTGCTGCGGGGCTGCGAGTCCTCTGGCAACTCTACAGTTACCCAAATCTTCTCCAATACACTAGATAATCCTGACGAATATCAACGTCCCTTTAATGCAAATAATATTAATAATCAAACAGTGACTTCTGCTTCTGCGCCTTTTGCTCCGCCCCAAAGCTGAGCAGGTTGCACTGCCCTCTTCCCAGGCAGAGCCTGTCTTTTGTCACACCGAAGCTCTCGAAGATCCGCAGCACAGGCGGCAGAATCTGCTTCTCCACATAGTACTCGGTATCTAGCGGCATGTTCTTCTCCAGAACATAGCCCGGGTCCTCTGCCCTGTCCACGAAAAGCTCCTTGTTCTTGCGGCCGCCCCTTCCCCGAACAATCACGAAAGGCACTCTATCCCCGACACCCGGCACAACACCGCCCCGCTTCTTGATCTTCTCTACGAGCTGGATGTGAGGCTGCTTATTCTTGTAGGAGCCCGTGGACTTGGTATAGCGCCTCGTCAGTGTGAGGTCCTCCAGGATCTCGGGGTCCTCTGATAAATCCAGGTTCTGCAGGCGGCCGATCACAGAGCGCACATGATCTACAGCCTCCTCGACCTTTCCCTCTTTGAGCACCAGCTCAAGACAGGTCTTGAGGGTTCTTGAGGTCAGGTCGCACCAGTCCCGACGCACAGTCTCCATGCCGCGCACCTTGATTCTGTCCTTCCAGCCATCTCCTGCGGGCTCGAAGACCCAGAGAGCATAGCGCTTCTTCGCCAGGAAGATGCCGCGCCTGGCAAAGGCCTCAAAGACAAGCTCCATCGGCTCAGGCAGGGAGGATGTGACCGTCTCTGCTATCTTTCTGCCTATCAGTTCGGCATCCTCGAGGGACAGCTCCTTTCCAGGCTCAGGCCTCAGCCGGACGAAGACGCTGTCCGTATCCCCATAAACCACGGAGAGATCAAAGCGGCGGCCTTGGGCCGATCTCCCGAAGGCCTCCTCCCCGAAGAGCACAGTTCCGTCGACTATATAGACTGAGCCGATCTCATCTATGACATTCTTCGTGCGCTGGATGTTCTCCCTGCCAAATGATGTGACAGCATTGGCAAGAGCGAGGCTGTACAGCCTTGCGCGGGCATAGCCCGAGTAGCCGTAAAAGCTGTTCAGCAGGATCTTCATGGCATACTGCTTGGCATCAAGGAAGCGCCTCTCCTCTTCGCTCGCGCTCCTCATCAGCTTCTTCGTCTTCGTCCTCTCGTCGAGAAGCTCCTTCAGCACCGCTGGCATGATTCCGGGCGAGATCTTGGGGGAGACGAACCTGCCGCCTGATGGAGCAACGACGATGTCGCCCTGGGGAAGCTGCTGAGAACTGCTGCCCTGGCTGCTGCTGTTCAGCACTGTGGTATAGCAGAGGTTGTGGGCCATCATTATCGTGGGATAAAGCGACTTGTAATCCAGGATGACCACATCCTCCATCAGGCCCTTCTGTGGCGAGAGCACAGCGCCTCCCTTGAGATCCACATTCTCCTCGTAGCGCTCTTCAGAGACACCCGCATCCGGCTTGGGGGGCACTACCCTGTTTCGCTCCCTGAAGCGGCGCAATAGAAGGCTCTCCACCATCCCGCTCTGGCCGCCGTTCACAATCTCCTGCAGCAGGGAGCCGCTGGCCCGCGAGAGGGCGATGTACTTGTCCATGAGCCTCAGGTCGAGGAGAAGGCGCAGCGCAAGCACCGCATCGCGCCTCGAATAGCTTATGAACCGCCGCAGCCCTGCGCCTCCCTCAGCCCACAGGCCCTCGATCTCCTTCGGGTCCACATCGTGCTTCTCCATCTTCAGGAGCTCCGCTGCTGCATTTCTGAGGGTGTAACGCTTCAGGCTGAAGGAGGAGCGAATGATGGGCAGCAGATCCACCACCACCCTGCCAGTGATTGTGACGTCAGTTTTGTTGACGATCTTGCGCAGGTAGCAGGAGCTTCCGTCGCGGCCAACTCTCAGATCGGCTCCCAGATGCTTTGCCCTCTCCAGAATATAGGGAAAATCGAACTCATTGGAGTTGTACCCTGCCACTATGTCCGGGTCGTAATCCCTCATGATGGAGGCAAACTGATGAAGAAGATCGTGCTCATCCAGACAGGCCCTCACATCGTCCCTTGAGCATTCCACTCCCTTTCCCACAAGGACTATGTCCCTTTGCCCGTGGTACTCAGGCTCGAAGGCCATGCTGATCAGGATCACAGGCGAGGTCTCGGCTTTGGGCATCTCTCCGTGATCCGGCAGGCACTCGATATCGAAGCTCATGAACCTCAGGGGTGCATTGGCCCCCTGCTCAGCCGGTCGCAGCGTCTCCACCCTCACCTCGGGCAGATCCTGACAGGATGGCTTGCTCACCCATTCGGGAAGGGGTGCCTCGACCCATGCCATGCCTCCGATGTTCTGATCTATCAGAAACCTGTTCTTGAAGAGTATGTCCGTCTCGTAGACTGCCCGAACGCCCGGAATCTCCCGCACCCTCTCTCGGAGGCTGCGCACCTCCTTTGGGTCGTGGGCGATGACCTTCAGCATCCTCTTGGTCTTTATCTGGTAGCCGATGGGATCGAAGCGATCCACGGCCTCCACCTCCAGGCCCGCTGATCTTAGCGCCTCGGCCACTTCGTCCAGCTTATCCTCCTCGACGCCAGCGTAGAAGTAGGGCCTGAAGCCGGCTACGCGGCAGGCGACGCTCTTTCCCTCGGGGGTTGTGCCGAAGAGCTGAACCAGGGGATTTCTCCTGGCGTCGTAGGAGTAGTTGGCATCCAGGATCTGAAAGATCATCGCTTATAAATACAAATTTCCGCTTAAATAATTATTCTTCTGGGCTCGCCCGAAGGTCAGTCGATCGCATCTACTTCGCCAGACTCGCATTGCATTGGATCCGAGTCACATCATCAAGGCTCAGCAGGCCGACGAGCCGATCAGTCTTGTCCCTCTCCACCACAGGCAGATGGCTGATGTGATTTACTATCATCTTATTCATGGCATCAAATAGCGTCTCATCCGGGTAGGTCACTATCAGATGGGTGCTCATCATCCTCTTCACAGACGCCTCGGGATGCTCCTGATAAAGGCTTCTCACAACGTCCAGTTTTGTCACAATCCCAGTTAGCTTGCCGTCATCCAAGACCGGAACTGCGTGAACATCATACTTTTTCAGGAGATCTGCCATATCATCGAGCTTTGATTCGGTGCTTATGGTCGGCGTGCCGACTGTCATGGCATCTTTGACTTTGAGCGCCTTGAGAAGCATAACAGTGTACTCATTTCTGTGGGCAGGCGACTCAGCCCTCACATCCACCTGCTTCTCGTAGAGGTAATTGTCTCCCGTGACGAAATAGGCTATCGAACAGGTCAGCATGCTGGGTATCAGGAGGGTATAATCCATGGTCATCTCGGAGACCATGAGTATCACCGCCAGGGGAACTTTGGCAATGCCACCGAAGAGCGCCATCATGCCCACAACGACGAAGGCCGACGGGGATGTGGGCGTGATGGCTGGATACATATGGAGCAGGTTCCACAAGACACCACCTGTCATCCCTCCAATCACCAAGCCTGGAGCGAAGACGCCGCCACTGCCCCCGGATCCTATGGTCAGCCCCGTGGTGAGAATCTTGAGGACGGCCACCGCCAGCATAACAGTCACGGGCAATGCTATAAAGTCGCCGTTGATGGCGAACTGCAGCCAGCCATAGCTGGTGCCCAGTGCCTGCGGCAGAAAGACGCCTATTGAGCCGACCATGACCCCGCCAATGGCGGGTTTTAGCCATCTGGGAATTCCAAGGCTTCTGAATAGGTCTCTCAGATAGTAAAAGCTGCGTCCGTACCCTATGCCGACCAGCCCGCAGACTGCTCCTAGTATGGCATAGGAGATGAGCTCGGGGGCTCTGCTGAAGGGCGGAACGATTCCGCTTCCGAATATGGGGGCCCACCCGCTCCAGAGCGCAAAGATGCTGTAACCCACAACTGACGCTATGAAGGATGGAAGGAGAGCTTCATATTCGAAATCGCGACGGTAGAGGACCTCCATGCTGAGGATGGCCCCGCCGAGAGGTGCCTTGAAGATCGAGCCGATTCCGGCGCCTATCCCCGTGGCCACTGCGATGCGCCTGTCCGACTCGGACAACCTGAACAGGTCCGCCAGAGCGGAGGCTGAGCCAGCCGCGATCTGCGCAGTCGGCCCTTCTCTGCCGGCGCTGCCACCTGAGCCGATAGTGATGGCCGATGCCACTGCTTTGACCAAAGGAACACGCCGTCGAACATAGCCACCTTTGTTGTGGAAGGCATCTATCGCCGCATCTGTCCCATGCCCTTCGGCCTCAGGAGCGAAACGGAAGACTATGAGACCGCTCAGAAGACCTCCCGCACCGGTGAGAATGGGAAGGATCCAGGGTCTTGAGATCCCTGTGAATATTGTAGCGCCCTCTCCTGAAGGCAAAGGCGGCTCATATCCAGCTACAAATCCCAGCAGGAGATGGGTTGCTGTGGTCAAAGACCAGTAGAATATTATTGAGCCAAGCCCAGCAGCAACGCCTATCAGGATGCTGAAGGTTATCCATTTCCTGGTATATCCAGCACCCGAAAGGTCACATAGATCCCTGAGCCTCGATCTCATGATAACAGTTTGATCCTTCCTCTCATCTCTTGCGTCTATCCAGCTCCGAACGCATTTCAGAACAATTGTATTCCTGGACTTTACTTTAATCCATCGGTCTACCTCTGCATCCATAAGCTATCGCAATATTTTTAAAGAAATCAGCAGAAAAGTTTCCGCTTATGAGAGATCTCGGATCTGGGCATGGCTGGATGATGGGCGGAATAATAGCCGTTGCAATCATATTATCCTTGATACAATTGCTACCGCTTGCGGCGGCATTCCCCTTGCACGGCGGCAACGGGTTGGTCGATGCCACCGTCTACGGGGAGATGAAATACGAATATGGCGACGGTTTATATGTTGATATCTCCGCAAGCGACTCGGATGTGTATGATGTAGAGCTGATCGACACAGATAACAAAACATATACCGGCCTCAGCGGGCCTTACAGATCCGTGCTTCATGGATTTCCGACGGAGACGGCATCGAATGGGACCATCAGGGATATGCTCCTCTTCAATGTTCCGAAAGGCACCATTATAGAGCGCCTTAGAATCGTGCCATCCCATTCGGATCCCTTCTACATAAACTGGACGAAGGTTCCCGAGGATGCCAGCGATAATGAGACTCTCAGGATCTATGGTGCGACCTTCGAATCAAACGGCATGAGATGGCGTCAGGGAAACTGGAACCTGGATGTGAACATCACAAACAATGCAAACCAAACAGCTGAATACAACAGCTCGGACTTTGCGCTGGTGGATCAGTTTGGCTGGGTTTATCCCGGAGCAAAGGGCGATGCCATGAAGGCCATCAAGGGGCGAGAGTCTTTGCGCTTCGACGTCAAGGTGCCATTTGTTTCCGAGATCTCCAGGCCGATGTTCGTGCTATTCAAAGACATGAAGCTGGATATCTCAGCATGGTCGCCCTGCACAATTGAGCTGCTATAGGAAGACGCTGATACGCTGATTGTCCAGCAGGAGCGCCCAATCAGCCGCTGCAAGACAGCTGGGCATGTTCGAGCAGCTTGTGATCAGCCTGCCTTCTTCAACTTTGAAGAGCAGGCACCTTCCGGGTCGATTGGCCGTCTGCATCCTTCAGCTCTTCCAACAATCTCAAGACATCAGCCGGCCCTTCCAATCGGAATCTCGCACATGATTCTGAGGTTCCGACTTTCAGGGAGTAGGCGGAATCAGGCAGAACCCTGAACATCTCCTCATCGGTGGAGTCGTCACCCACAGCCAGAATGAACTCTGAATCGGCCTTCGATATCCAAGGGATGAGAGCCAGCCCCTTATTTACCCCGGCGCTTCTGACCTCGACGATCTTATTGCCCCTGAGAACATGGACATCTATGTTTGCTGTGAAGCTCACCAGATCGTCCATGATCTCTCTCACCTTGACAGCAGCCGCCTCCTGGTCAGCCGCCCGGTAGTGCCATACAAGGGAGTACTCCTTCTCCTCAACAAAAGAGCCTGGCAGCCTGTCCGCATATCTCTTCATAACCGGCATGACCAGGGGCTTCCAGGATGCTGAGAGGGGCTTAGATATGCGCCAGTCTTCGCTCTTCCTCTTGATCCAGGCCCCGTGCTCCGCCACCAGGCTCAGGTCCAGCTTTCCGAACCACCTTTGCAGTACAGACTTCTCCCTGCCGCTGATCAGGATAACCTCATTCCTCGGATTCCCGGATAAGATCCTCAATATGCTCAAGAGCTCATCTCCAGGGATGGTCGATTGGGGATCGTTGCTGAATGGGACGAGGGTGCCGTCGTAGTCCAGGAACAGCAGCCTCTTCTTCGCATGCCTGTAGTTCTTCTCAAGATCTTCGCGAGCCGACGGGCCCAGCATCATGATGTTCAGCCTCTCTTGGTCTTTTTTCGCTTCGAGCAAAGTATCAATGAAGTCATCTGCCCATCGGATCACATCATATCTCTTGATCCTCTCTATCATGGTCTTGTTGCGCCTTATCTGCTCATCTTCGGGCATCTCCAAGGCCTCTCTCAGGGCATCGGCGATCTCTTCTACATTGTTTGGATTGATGATCAGCGCCTCGTCCATGGCCTTGGCTGCTCCTGCCATCTCGCTGAGGATCAGAACGCCCTTTCCGTCCGTCTTGGTGGCGATGAACTCCTTGGCTATGAGGTTCATTCCATCTCTCAAGGGCGTGATGAGGGCTACATCGCATGTCCTGTAGAAGGCGATCAGCTGCTCAAAGGGTATGTACTTGTAGCTGTAGAGTATGGGCGTCCAGTTGACGTTTCCAAATTTGCCGTTTATCTTGCCCACCAGCTCGTCTATCCGTCTCTTCATCAGCTGGTAGTGCTCCACCTTCACCCTGGAGGGCACCACCACAGCCACGAGAGTCACCTTTCCCTGCCAGCTTGGCGACCTCTCGAGGAAGGCTTCATAGCCCCTCAATCGATTCAGGATGCCCTTTGTGTAGTCCAGGCGATCTATGGAAAGCACGATCTTGCGGGCAAAGAGGGTCTTTCTTATCCTTTCGATCTCTTTCGTGGCATCGGGGCTCTCTGCAGCAGAGTGAAACTTGTCGAAATCAATGCCCATGGGGAAGGTATCTGCTTTGGACAGGCGGCCATTCACCCTGATCCTGCCCATAGAGGGCTCATACCCAAGGATGCGCAAAACGCACCTTGCAAAATATTGGGTGTAATCATGCGTATGAAACCCTATCAGGTCGGCGCCGAGCAATCCTTCCAGGATCGCTTTTCGCCATCTGCTGGGGAGCAGCCTGAAGATCTCATAGGAAGGAAAGGGTATGTGGAGGAAGAATCCTATGGCATTGTTCGGGGCTTTATCCCTGAGCATCCTTGGAAGCAGCATCAAATGGTAGTCGTGAACCCAGACTACATCTCCTGGCTCGAGGATTTTCAGTATCTCGTTGCAGAACTCCTCATTGACCTGTACATAGGTGGTCCAGTAGTCCTCATCATAAACCGCCAATGAGGGGAAATAATGGAATAAAGGCCAGATGGTCCTATTGCAAAAGCCATGATAGAATTTCTCCATGGCTGTCTCTGAGAGGAAGATGGGGTACGCCTTGAAACCAGAGAGGAGCGCAGACTTCAGCTTTTCTCTCATCTGTCTCTTCACCGTCCGGCCCGGCCAGCCTACCCATATGTAATCGAAATCTTGTGCTGTTTTGGCAGAATCGATGTATGCTCCCAGCCCCGAGGAGAGGCCGCCAACGCTTTCCCGAAGCTTCAGGGTCTGCTCATCGAGGACTGTTACGGGCAGCCTATTGGAGACTATCAATAACCTCATGGGCATCTTCACCTACTACGGATTGCAGGTAATAATATATTAAATCTTTGCAGTAAATTGCCCCAGCAGTGATCGATATACCCTCGTTCAGATTGCAGATTTGCTGGATAGCTTCGATTGGAGACAGGCAAATGATATATGGCGCTGCTAAATTTTTCCAGCTGCCTTTTCGATAGCTACTGCTTCCCTCTCCATTATGTCCACCTCTTGCTCAAACCGCTTGAAGAGGAAGACCTTGGCGAAGTCCGTCAAAACGAAGGCCGCCATGGCGTACAGCCATACAAATAGCGCGAGCTTCAAGCCTATTGGTGGCATGAGCAGGCCAAAGGATGCAATAATCGTGGCCACGATCTGAGTGCCAAGAACCGCTGCCAGGAGTATATTGCTCGGCCTGCTGGACCAGAAATGACCCTTCGTCCTGGTTATGAATATCAGAAAATGCCCGGCAACAGAGAGCTTGAGATACATCATGGACTGCAGGACATCCCTGCCCAGGTGAAGATAGTCCACTCCTATGAATAAGAATATAAACGATGCTGCTGTGCCGACCAGGCCAAGGAATGTTGCCATTCCAAGCACAGTATTCATATTCCACCTGCTCGGCTTCTGCGCGTACTCAGCCCTGTCGTAGGCTATTGACATGATGGCAAAATCATTTAGCAACGCCAGCAATACAATCATTATGGCAGTAACAGGATAAAAATTGAATACGATTATCGAGAGGGTGATGAAGAAGAGGACCCTGATGGTCTCTGCTATTCGATAAATGGCGTAGCTGTTCATGCGCCTGAAAATCTTGCGGCTCTCTTTGATGGCGTCTATGATGACCGAGAGGCCGGGCCTTGTCAGGACAATGGCAGCAGCAGACTTGGCGGCGTCTGTTGCCCCAGAGACTGCGATGCCCGCATCTGCCTTCTTCAAAGCAGGGGCGTCGTTTACCCCGTCACCAGTCATGCCGACTATGTGGCCTCTCGCCTGAAGCAGCTCCACTATCCGGAATTTATGCTCGGGAAACACCTGGGCAAAGCCGTCTGCCCGCTCGATGATATCCGTGGCCTCTTTGTCAGATTTGTCGAGGAAGTCGGATACAGGCTCGATATTGGTCCCCAGACCCACCTCCCGGGCTATCTCCTTGGCTATGGCCACATGGTCGCCGGTGACCATTTTTATGCGAACTCCCAAGGACTGAGCAGTCTTGATAGTCTCGGCTGAGTCCTCTCTGGGCGGGTCCTGAAGGGCTATCAATCCCACATAGCTCCAGGCACCTTTGGAGTCCGTCCTGGCAACGCCGAGGGCTCGATAGCCCTTCAAAGCGAAGGCCTCTACTTTTTCGTCGGCTGAGGTGGCTGCAGAGCTGTCTGCTGTCAATGAGAGTATGGCCTGGGGTGCGCCTTTGGCAGCTTTGAAGCTGCAATGCTCTCCATCAATTTCGGCTTCGGTTCTCTTGGAAATGGGATCAAAGGGCTTGAAGCTGCTCAATCTGTATCTGCCAGATTCGATCCCTTCTTCTTTGCTCCTCTTTATGATGGCATTATCAATGAGATCGCCATTCTCCTCGCGGGAGGCCAAAAAGCCGAACAGCAGCACATCCTTCCTGCTGAAACCATCGAAGGGGGCCACCTCGGCCACTGTAATGGCATTCTGAGTTATGGTGCCCGTCTTATCAGAGCAGAGAACATCAACGCCTGCCATCTCCTCGATGGCTGCGAGCCTGCTCACTATGGCCTCCTTCTTGGCGAGCTGCATCGCGCCCACTGCCATGGTCACAGACAAGACTGCAGGAAGGGCTGCGGGAATGGCTGCTACTACCAGCACCAGGGCAAACTGCAAAGTCTGGAGGAGGCCCTCATGCCTCAGAGTGGCCACTATGAATGTCAGTGTCACCAGGACCAAGGCGAGGACGATGAGGTAGTCGCCTATCTTGACAACAGCCCTCTGAAAATGGCTCCGGGTCTTGGCCAGTTCCACCAGCCTGGCGGTGTGGCCAAAGTAGGTGTTCATCCCCGTGGCAAAGACGAGCGCAGTCATCTCCCCCTGGCGAACCATCGACCCTGAATAGGCAACTTCGGAGACCTTTTTGTCCACGGGAAGAGATTCGCCCGTCAGGGAAGACTCATCAACCTGGAGGAAATCGCCATCGATGAGCTTGACGTCTGCTGGAACCACCTCGCCCAGGCGGATTCTAACGAGATCGCCAGGCACAAGCTCACCTGATGGGATGCCACTCCATTTTCCATCTCGATAGACTCTTGCGGTGGGGGCAAGCCTTTTTTTCAGGAGTTCTATGGCATTGTCTGCCTTGTGTTCCTGCCAGAAGCCGACCACGCCGTTGATGAGTAAAAGGAAGATGATGATGGCAAAATCGTCCCAGCGGTTCAGGACAGCGGAAAGAATGGCCGCAACCTCGATCATCCAGGGGATGGTCCCCCAGAAATAGCCGAGGAATTTCAGAAGCGGATTGATCTTCTTCTCGGCGATCTCGTTCGGGCCGTACTGCTCAAGCCTTGCATTTGCCTCCGGGGTGGAGAGCCCGCTGTGGCCAGATGCGAGTCGGTGCATCAAATCCGACACTGATGCCTTCTTAGCTTCCTCGGCGCTGATGATCGAATCCGTCCCCGGGCACCTCCAAGATGGGCAGAATTATTCCCAGCTAATATATTCACAGGTGATATTGGACGTTTTTGGTGCTATGGGCATTTGCTCGGGATACATGGCAACGACAAAAAATTTCAGAGATCCGGGCACCCTCGTGGCGGATCAGCCCCAAGATCCTATAAAATGGTCAGAGGCCTAAAGCCTCTTTGATGAGACCGAAGATTTGGGTGTTGTCCATCATCCCACGGCTTACCTTTTCGGAGCCGGGACCTCTGGCCATGATGGGCACGTCCACTCCACTGTGTGGCGCTTCTGTCGAAAGGGTGTAGTTATTCCTGGAACCCGGAATCTTAAGGAGACCCGTGCCAAAGAAGGGAGTCATGCCTTCAGTGTAATCTGTTGCATTTTTAGCGCCCAGGTCGAGGCCGCCTGTCTCGTGGTCCGCGGTTATTATTATCAGAGTGTTGTTGTTCAGCTTCTGATAATCCTGCGCTACCTTAACGGCTTCGTCGAAAGCCAAGGTATCAGCGGTTGTGTTGCTGTAGGACCTAGCGTGGCCAGCATGGTCGATCCTTCCGCCTTCCACCATGAGCAAGAAGCCTTTCGGATTCTTGGAAAGCATCTCGATGGCCTTGCTGGTCATTTCGGCAAGGCTGGGCTCACGATCTCCTGTCCTGTTAATTCGCTGAAGCTCGTAGAGCATATGATCATCGTTAAAGATTCCAAGGAGCATATCAGTGGAATTGGCCGGGATTGCGCTCAGGCCTGACTCGTTATATACGAAGGCATACCCGAGAGCCCCGGCTTCTCGTACCAGATCGCGACCATCAGATCTCTTGCCTTTTCCTCCAAAGGGTGTTGTCCTGTTTTTGGCTACAAAGAACTTATAGCCGCCTCCCATGGCCACATTCATCCCGCTGGCCAGGAGCTGCTCTGCTATGAGCGCCTCATCATCTCTATCGTTGATA
>MVRK01000053.1 GCA_002067365.1 Methanosaeta sp. PtaU1.Bin060
TGATTTCAGAAGAGGAGCGCCCTGGCCTGGCAGAGTGCCAGGGCATTACAACAGGATTCTACTGTCGGTAAAAGGAGGCTTGCATCTCCCTGCTGTCATCCTCTGCTTAGCACTTGTAATACCTAGTATTAAATCTTTCGCCAGAAGTAGCAATGTGCCGCGGTTGCCAGAGGTTATGTCCGCCCTGCCGGGAATACCATGGTCAGGAGTCACAGCCAGATCAGAGACAAAGGGCAAAAGGAGCGCATGGCATCGGCATTATCTCAGCCCCTGGCCCAACCCAAGAGGCTGAGAGCACATCTACGCTCTGACGCCCCTCTAAAAAAAGAGAACGACCTCTGCCGCGATGGCAGAATCCTGGGAGTCAGATTAAAGCAGCGTCCTGAGATTTATCTGGCATTTACAGCTTGAGTTCGAGCGGGAGCCCTTCCCTCCGCCCCACTGATCTCGCCCCGGATGAACTTCTCCACCATCTCCTTCGCGACCTCATCAGGATACTGTACAGGCGGATGCTTCATGGTGTAGGCTGATATGGCCAGCAGAGGCCCCGCGATCTTCCTGTCCATGGCGAGCTTGCAGATCCTGATGGCATCTATAGAGCAGCCTGCGCTGTTGGGGGAGTCCTCCACTGAGAGCCGCAGCTCGAGGTTTATTGGCACATCCCCGAAGATCCTGCCCTCCATGCGCAGGAAGCAAACCTTGTTGTCCTTCTGCCATGGAACATAGTCCGAGGGGCCAATGTGGATGTTCTCCTCCTCCAGAGGCTCGTCCAGGATGGACTGGACTGCTTCCGTCTTGGAGATCTTCTTAGACTTGAGGCGCTCCCGGTTGAGCATATTCAGGAAGTCGGTGTTCCCGCCGATATTGAGCTGATAGGTCCTGTCCATGATGCAGGCCCTGTCCTTGAAGAGCTGCGTCAATGCCCTGTGCACAATGGTGGCTCCGATCTGGGATTTGATATCATCCCCGACTATTGGTACCCCCCGCTTCTCGAACTTCTCTGCCCACTCAGGCGTGGAGGCGATAAAGACGGGCATGCAGTTGACGAAGCCGACGCCCGCGTCAAGGGCGGACTGTGCATAGAAACGGGTGGCCTGCTCCGACCCCACGGGCATGTAGTTCACCAGAACGTCGGCTCCGGACGCCTCCAGCTCGTGCTTCACATCACAGGGCTCCCTGTCGGCGACGACGAACCGCCGATCCTCGGGGTAGTTCATCATGTGGGGGGCAACTCCGTCCAGGACAGGCCCCATCTTCACTTCGACCCCCTTGAAGGGAACATCCCGGGCTATATCTCTGGTGCAGTTGGGATCTGCGAAGATGGCCTGACTTATGTCCTTTCCCACCTTGCGTGCGTCTATGTCGAAGGCGGCCACGACATCTATGTCGCCAGCTTTGTAGCCGCCGACCTCGCGGTGCATCAATCCGATGCAGTCCTTCTCGCCAATATTTTGATAGTATTCAATTCCCTGAATGAGAGAGCTTGCACAGTTTCCCAAGCCTGCGACTGCCAGCCTTATCTTTTTCAACCTCTTCTCCCCTCCTAGGTCAGATGAAGCTCGGAGACCGAGTATGGAGTCGGAACTTCGTATAACCGCAGGTCGTATATAACGTTATAGGCAGCAAAAGATATGCTGCGGAATCCATGAGATCTAGAAATCGAAGAGGGATTTCTGTCTTCGGGTGCCCTCTTTCGCTGCCATTGGTGTTCCCACTTGCTTCTCCTCGCCCCTGGCGGCCTTCGTCACGGGCAGCGCCCCAGAGGGCTCGGCCATAGTTCTCTCAGCCCCCGCCCTCACCTTCCCTGGCCCATTCGTCTTTGACGGCTTCATCGGCTCTGAAGCAGCCGATGCATGCTCCAGGGGCCTCTGAGAGGTCCCGTGCCAGGCCAGCTCGATATCCTCAATTGTCTCTGCCTCCCGGATCCTCTGAGCCTCCTCGAAGATCGTCTGAACCTTCTTGGTGGAGGGAGTGCTCCCGATGAGCAGGGCGATCTCCTCGGCCACGAGGTCCAGCTCCGCGGCAACCTTCGGAGCAATCTTCCTGGCCTTCAGAAGCATGCCAACAAATCCCATCAGCTCAGCCCGCGCCAAGGCGGCTGAGACGTGGCAACGACGGGCGATCTTCGTGGCGGCAGAGTCACGCACACCTCGGGCCTTCCGGCTCTGGCCCAGCCTTCGCCAGATGCCGGGCGGCCTGAAGGCCACATAGCCGTGGCGGGCTTTGGCCTTGGCTGCCTGGACGCCGCCTGTCATGAGAAAGCCAGCGTAGCGCCAGAGCCCGTAGTTCTGTCTTCGGCTCACCCTGCCAAGGAATACATCCGCCCTCGCCAGGCACTCGTAGCCCCTGAAGAGGTCCTCGCCCTGGTAAGCCAGCGGCAGGTTCTCATCCACCCACTGGATGAGATCCTCGGGGCTCTCGTCCAGATCGTAAGAGGCGGCCTGAGCATCCGATGCCTTCTGCCCCTTGAAGATGACATCGAGGACCTTGAAGATGGAAGCCTTGACATCGCGCTCTGCGGTGGCCACATCCTCTGGCATGAGCCGCGACTGGCCTTCGGCTGCAGCCTGCAGATCGTTGACGGCTGAGCGCAGATCCCCGCCAGCCCTCTCGGCGATCATCTCAACTGCATCCGGATCGCAGGCGATCTCCTCTGCTTTGCATATCGACCTCAGTGTCTGGGCGATGGTCGTGGAACGGATCGACCGAAACTGGATGCCTTTGGCAGCATCTCGCAGGGGCTTCTCTATCTCGTAGTACTCGTTTGCTATGAGGAGAACCGGCTGATTCGTCCCCCTCACAAGGCGCAGCATGGCTGCAGCGCCTCCACGGTCTGCAGTGCCGTGAAGGTTGTCCGCCTCGTCCAGGATCACCAGGCGCTTTTGGCCCGAGAAGGTGCTGCTCATCGATGCCGGGCCCGCGATCCTCTGGATCATCCCCGCTGTCCTGGCATCGCTGGCGTTCATCTCGATGCAATCCCAATCGAACTCCTTCGCCAGCGCCAGAGCAGCGGAGGTCTTTCCAGTCCCGGCTGGGCCATAGAGTATGACAGCCTTCGTGATGGGTGAGCCTGCCATCCAGGACCTCGCCCACTGGCGAAGCTCCTCCACAGCTTTTCCATTGCCAAGGACTTCGTCGAGGGATCTCGGACGGTACTTCTCAGTCCACCTGGGCGCGGATGCCGGCATCACCACATGCCCTCTCTGCCCGTCATCTCCTCGATCTCGATCTCCCAGATAGTCATCTCCATTTTCTCAAGATCTTCGCGCCCGAACTGCTTTCCGCCGTGGCCCTTCAGATCCTTTCCCACGAAGGCATCGAACATCCTCATCTTCGCCTCCATCTCAGAGGAGAGATCAGCCTTGCCCGTGATTACCACGGACGACCAGCGATTTGTCTCCAGATGATCGACCTCGAAGCAGACCCGAGGATTCTTGCGAACCAGCTCTATCTTTCTCCCGCTGCCGCGAGAATGAAGATAGATTCTGCCGCCCGAATAGACGTAGGACATGGGGACGATGTAGGGCACATCGCCTAAGGAAAGAGCGAGCCTGCCGTATCTCTCCCTGGAGAGCAGGGATTCGCAATCTTCCCTTGAGAGCACTCTAGGCTTCATGCCGCAAAATAGCATCTCTTAAAATTTAGCCTTTGCCAAGGGGGCCGTCACATCCTGCGGGAAGTGACTGCTCCGATGATGATGAGCACCATCCCAAGAGCTATCATAGGCACGCCGGGAAAGGCGGTCTCCACCTTGAACTTCGCGGAGCCGGCCTCTGCCCCTATGAGCTGAAAGCTGTGGTTATCCATCTCCTGGCCGTGACCCTCAAGAACCTGGATTCCCACGAGAGCAATGCCTGTGATTATGATGAGCACCCCCATCATCATGGCCACATTAACCTCGACCATATCGACCTCCCTTGACTGGATTCCCTTTTACCCGTGAGATATCTTTGATCTCTTCTGGTATAAATGTTTCACCTCATTAATATTATCTTTTTGTGAAACATTACTCTCAGATGATCTTCCGAAAGGAGTGAAGCGACACATTGAGAGAGACGGCCTGCATTCGGCCTCACCCCGATCCGCCTAATCCTTGTTGGCTGAGAAAATCCTCAGCGAATGATCGATGGATCTCGAAATTCGTCGATCGCTGATCAGCAGACCGAAAGGTATATCAAATAGCCGCCCCATTTATAAAAGGCTGCATAAGCGTCGCTTCAATTAGTTTGATGGGATGTTTGTAGCAAGGATCGGTTCTCATGAACCGATGCCAAAGGTAAGTGAAATAAATGGAAAGATATGGAAGCAGAGGCGGCTTCAACAGAGGCCCAAGAGAGATGCACGATGCGACCTGTGCAGAGTGCGGAAAGCAGTGCCAAGTTCCTTTCAAGCCCGATGGCTCCAGGCCGGTATATTGCAGCGATTGCTACCAGAAGCACAGGCCGGCCAGACCACCCAGAAGATATTAAACCGATCTGATCATTTGCATTTAATCTGATTCGAGTCGGATAAATATCCCAGATGGCGGGATAAACGGGGCAGGGCGCTTTTCTGGCCCTGCAGGATTTTATTTCTTTTGCCCTGCGAAGATGGCATATGATCAGTGCGAAATTTTACAGATCTGCGGATAATATTGTCTGAGACGGCAGATCAGCCCGTGACAGTTTAAATTTGTATCTAT
>MVRK01000054.1 GCA_002067365.1 Methanosaeta sp. PtaU1.Bin060
ACGTTTTCTGCATTGGAGTTCAGCGTGAGCAAAATGATGCATGCGAATGCCAATGCGATAACCTTTGGGTTCGTCCTTCTCTCCTCCATATTACTTTAGTTAAGACAAGTTTATCTACTAAAGTTAGATTGTAGTAAATAAAGTTTTCTAGATCACAAAAAGTTTTTACTTACGCCACCCCCTCTGGTTTTATTTATAGTATAAAAATGTTATACATAGATATAATCTTTTTAAATAAACCAATTGAACCATCGGGTGTTGTTAATTAAAATTTCCAAGAATATAAAAACGGTTTCCTCAAATCATTTACTCTACTTTCCAAGTTTTTGCTTCGTAGTTACTGCCTAGAAAACAGACCGATGCACATCGTATTCGCTGGTTTGAGATGGCTTTAGCTTTAAATTAGATAGAGCATTCGGATAAGCAAAATCGCATTGTAGATGCTCCATTCAATATATGTAGCGTTTATTATAATTATATGAAAAAGTTAGAATGCAGAGTCATTTAATGAACTCTTAATTAAACCTGACTGGATATCGGCAAACAATCCAATGGTGGAATATGCACAGGTGTGGCATTACCATCCCTATGTCCTGCGGTAACATCATAAAAGTTTGTAAATCAGAAAAATTTAAGTATAATCAATTTTGCTTTAGTAAATGGGATATAGCATCCGTCTATAATCCCATGAGGTGGAATAAATGAGGAAATCAGCCATATCGGCTTTGGCAAGCGTCTGCATGCTGATGCTGGTGTTTAACGCAGCTGGATCGGTTCATGCAAGTGTGGAGGTCGACTATGAAGATTCGGGAAGTGGCGTAGATTGGAGTTATGCTGATAAAGAAATGCCTGATGGATCTACTGCTATGGATCTGCTGAATGCGACCTGCAATAGCGTGGCCTTTGATTGGCTAGAGTGGGGTGCATTCGTATATGGAATCAACGGCCATGAGGCCAACTGGGAACTTGATTCGACATGGTATAAGTTCACTTATCAGCATTCTGGAGGTCAACCGATAGAGTCTGATGTATTCTTGAGCAATTATGTCTTACAAGACGGGGACACGATAGGAATGTGGTGGCAGCCTGTAGGATGAGGTGAGCACTGACTTTAAGGTATGTGTGTTTAGCTCATTTCAATCAGCAGCTGCAAACTCATTTCATGATACTCCAAATAATTAATCTCGCAGAGCAAACAGCAGCTGATAAAGACCAACATCAAGCGATCCACAATGCTGAGCTAAACACATGCACTTTAAGAAATCATTTTTTTTTTCAGTCTTCGCGGATACCGTGGCCGAGGTCTCATTTCCACGAAAATCCCTCATTAAAGGCGATTGAGCATTGCTTGACGTTTCGAAAGCTGATCATATTAGTTGTGGCCATTTTATTAGCTGTACAGGCCGCAGGTGGGACGGATCATTACGAGCTTAAGGTGACTAAAGAGGCCTCTGTAAATGAGGTCTCTCCTGGTGATTGGATAAATTACACCATATCCTGCCGGAATACCGGGTCCAGGGAGCTGACAGGGGTACAAATCATGGAATTATATCCCCTGGATCTCGAAGTCAACTCAACGTTTCCCGCTCCAGACACTGGCACTGATAACCAATGGACTGTGAATTATCTTCCACCCGGAGCCACAAGAACGATAACTGTCAACTGCAAGCTCGTGAAATGTGATGCAGGCTTCTCTTTTGGAGGGCGGGTTGAGGGCACAGGTTTCTTAAGAATCAACAATTACTTCACCAATAGATTTCAGTCTGGAACCATCCTGAACCAGGTGATAGCGACATCTGACCAGACTGACCCAACTACGGCATCGTTCTCGGCTCAGATCAGCCCGGAATTTGCGGAGGTCAAAATAAAAAAAAGCGGCAGCGGGGCTTATACGGGCCAGGAGGCGTCGAAGATAGGAGATGGCCTGTCCTATCAGGACTCGTATGTCTCGTCCTTTGAGCCCTCCTGCGCACACCCTTCAGCCGATACAGATATAGCCATCAGCTCTCGGTGGAGGGATGATGTCTCAGGCAAAAACAGGATGGCCGGGCTTTCCATATCCGAGGATTACTATTACGCCACTAGCATGGATAGATCTTTGAGGCTGAGGTTGGAGCAGAACAGCACAAGTTGGGAGACAAACTCGGAGTTTGTAGGAATGGGCCATGTCGGATTGCTTCAGAAGTCGGATCGATCCTCATCTGTTCACGCGTCCCGGCCAGTTTTGGAATCTGAAAATGATTTTATAGGAAAATGTAAGATAAATAATAGCTTAGATGGCCATAACACCAAAGTCATCAAAATAGACATCAACCAAGTCCCATCTTCTGCGCGCACTCCACAAGTCATGCTCATCATCAAAACATTAAGTAAAGGCAGCTCCAGTATATCCTATTTAAGCTCAGCGTCGGGAACTGGGCTTGTATCCGGACTCGATATGCTGGGCAGTTCTCAGCTGATCAGCGTTTCAGGCACAGGTGACTACGAGTCCTCTGCTGCGATTCGGACTCAGGACAGCTATCTGGCCAGGAGCCAGAACCTTCTTCACCGTCCATCCAGCTTCATGATCGCCGAATCTGGAGTGTGGTGCAATCAATCTCTCAAATGGGCCTCTAGGATCTGGTCGGGGGACAATAAAAATCGCTTTATGGGGGCGGAGATCTCATCTGCGAACCGTGTAAATGAGACTGTTGAAATCTTGGGCCTCAATTATATTAATTTAGACATGAACTTCTCGGGCCAGGCTAACTTGAGGACCGTCTATAAAGGTTCAGAGTACGGCCAGGATTATCTGGGGAACTATTCCATAAAGTACAGGATCTCTCAAAAGGGCCTCTCAAAGTACAATCAGCCTCATCTAAGCTTGGGCGCAATGGGGAGACTGCTGTACTTACCAAACTGTACTCTGGCCGAGTATGCCATAGAAATAGAGAACGATGGAAACAGCCGCCTGAAGCAGGTAGATGTATTAGACCTCTTCCCAGTGGGTGCAGAATTTATCAACTCGACCCTGGAGTTCTCCGAGCTCACCTCTTCTGGGGTCAAATGGACTGTGGATCTTGGGATGGGCCAGGGCTATTACATAGTGCTGCTGTTGGATGTTACCAAAAGCGGGAGCGACCTGAAGAATTTCGTATCGGCTTCATGTGAAGACAGCGGTCTGCAGGTTATCAACGCCACCATTCTTGCTCCAGAAGAGGTTAAATGGCCCAGCGAATGCCGCATGATCAAGAGCGCATGGTTGGACCAAGATGATAAAAGGTTGATCTGGTATTCCATAATTGTCTCCAACCTGGCCGACATCAACTATGATGCATCTCTAAGGGATGCTCTTCCTCCACAGACAGCACTGATCAATTCGTCTGTGGACCCCGAAGCAATCAACGATCGCGTGATTATATGGAGTTTCCAGCTACAGCCCTACGAAAACTGGACTGTAGTCTATCGGATGAGGGCATTGGATGAGGAAAGCCTGATCAATTATGCTCAGGTCGAACTTCGTCCGCCGGATGGCTCACCAATCTCTGTCGCCTACGCAGAGGCGAAGTTGCAGGTTGGATCGGCAGGCGTATACTCAAGCGGAGAATGGCGGCCACCAGACTGGGGATGGGATCTGAATATGGATGATTCATGTAATCTGACCAGCAGCTGCTATCTGAAGAGCGATTGTGGCTCGGAAAGCGGCTGCGTCTAATGCTTCTATTGGGGCCGCAGCTCAAAAGATATTTGGATATATGCAGGCCGAAAACCGTACGGAATCCGCCATCTCCCGTGAAATGGGGCCTTCAGCCTGCTTATTTGGAGAAGCTGTTACGCGGGCATGTTTGTGGTTATCTCCTTGCAGGTGCAGTCAAAGATCGATTCATCTTTGATGAACTTTCGGTCTGCATCATTCATATCAGAGAAACCGCCGAAACAGCAAGTCAGCCAATCATCGTATTCTTCTGATATTGGCTTTTCTGTCTTTACCTCCATCTCCTTCTTGATGTGGAAGTTTCCGACATAGTTCTCATCCACTCGTATTATCGGGCCCTTTAGTGCATGGACTTTGGTGTTGTTGTAGCCGCCCTGGTAGTGCTTTGATGCATCAGAGACCAGCTCGCCTATATGTACCATGCCTGACATGACATAGCTATCGATGCTCATGCTTATTAGTCCCATCCCTTTAGCCTCATCAGTGGGAGCGGTGCAGTTCATATTTACGGCTAGGTCTCCCTCATAGCCTCGCGCATAATCCAGCTGATGTTGCATCATTGCAGCTTCTTGATAGCTTTTGGCCACAGTCTTTTCTTTTAAAAGAGAATCGTATGTTACTGGATGAACTGCAAACCACTTTGTTCCAGCGGCAAAGGCATAAGGTGCCTGAACTAATCTGTTCTGAATGGCATAATCTATTTCGCTGTTTGCGCCTTTCCATTGGTTCTCGGATTCTTCGCCTTCATTAATATAATAATAATCATCGCTGGGATGTGTCGTCTTTTGTCTTGAGCTTAGCATATCTGCATAGTCTTGTGTGCCGCTCCCGTGCATGAACTGCATGAGAGAGAGGTTATTTGTGTTCACCATCTTGCGCACCATCATATACCCCTCTCCTGCAACATTATCCTCATATTCAAATGTGCACTTAGAGATGTTTATGACGTCTCCATAAACTGGATTATAATCATAGGTTCCTGCCCACGACAGCACGCACAGCGACTGTATTATGAGAAGTGCCAAGCTGAATCTCGAAAGCCGGTCATAAATTGACATCAAGTTGTTCCCTCCCTCCCAGAGCCGAACAGATGCAAGACAAGCTTTGTGAACTTCTGGACCGGTGGCTGTGCCCCTCGGGAGAGATGCATCTCGATCTCGCCCTTCAGGATGATCCCTCCAGACTCTGAGAATCATTATATGATATTGCCTCGTTTATATCTTCCATTTTCAGGGATTTTTTTCCGTTTGCCATCTTGTACCCTCCTCTGTATCCCCTAAATTGGAGATGGACGCGAGAGTTTCCCTCCTTAATCGCTCTGCATCCTGATTCGAATAGGCACGTTGGATTCTTAATCCATTATTTTTTAGTTAATGCAAATTAAGTTTACTTAAAGCTTGTGGTTGTAAAAAGTGTAACTGTTTAGCTTCTGCTCAGATCTCCTCTGAATACTTTCATCAGAAAAATTAAATGATGGGTGGTGGATATCCCAAATCCCGGAAAGCCCCATAGGACGGCAACAAGGGGCGATCTCTGAAAAACGCGCGTCGGGAACTCAGGCCCAAGAAGCTGCAGTTCCATGAAAACCCTTTCGGGACCAAGGCGTACAACAGATCTTCATGGGAGAATGCTCTGATCAACGCCGCACTCAAATCATACTGTCTGGAGGTCAACCAGGCAGATCCGAGATATCGCATCACGACTCGGAATTGAGAATCGATCCGTGAAAATGCAGTCCAGGAGGAGGAGCATAGGACTTCACGCAATCGCAGAGATGGCTATTCATGAAGGCTCATGGCATCACTGCACTGCAGAGCATATAGTTCTGCCACGAACATGTGGGATCCAAGCCCGCCATCTTATTCCTTCAATCTCGATCCCCCCGGCGGCAGGAACTGGACGATCTGGTCGACTGAGGCGATGGCCTTAAGGTAGGCCCTATCCTCCACCTTCTCTGAGAAGAGCCTGTAGATCCTCTTCGCCAGGTCGTCGGCATTGAACTCGCCGGGCTCGACCTCGACAAAGGGAACTGCCCGCGGCTTCACAGCCGAGACAGGCCCGCCGATGAGCCTTCCGTCTGCAATGCCAAGGGCGAGGCCCACGGCGGTATCACGGAAATACCTGCGCTCGCCGCGGATCACGAAAGCACCCTTCTTCAGGAACTCGCCGTGCTCAGGGGTCTTTGTCACCTGGTCGCCCTTGACCAGGTAGCAGTCGCCGGCCGCCAGCCCTGCCTTCCAGACTGAAGAGTAGCTGACGGCGAACTGTGCAGCCTCCTGGATGGTGCTCTCAGGAACCTCCTCGCCCTCAGTCTTGATCACAGCGAGGGGCGCGCCCGGTGCGTCCGTGTGAAGCGCCAGGTCACGCTTTTCAATATACTTGGCATAGACCTCCTCATTCGAGTCAGCGTCGCGTCCGCCTATCACCAGAAATCCGTCCGATGAGTCGAACCAGCGAAACCTCTCGTACCATTTGGGCTTCCTGCGGCGCGGGATCTGCGCGGCCCTCGTCTTCTTCTTCGGTTCGACAGAACTCGCACGAAGCTGCTCTGTGATCTCCAGGGCAGCTTTAGCCCCTGCCGCCTTGCGAGACATCTCCTTCGCCTGGTCGTAGTACCTCTGGGCATTCTGGGGAACAGTCAGGGCGGAGTTCAGCTCCAGCTCAGCCCCTTCCAGGACTACCAACATCCTGCCGCGGCCATCGATGGAGCGAACAATCTGCGCCTGGGGCAGGCCCGAGCCGCTGATCCTCTCCCAGATCTCGTCGTAGGAGAAGTCCTTGACCCTGGCATCGGCAATGACCTTCAACAGCCCTGCCACGGGACCGTATTGCTGGTAGATCAGCTCTCCCTTCTCGATCAGCGCCTTCTCCTGGGCCAGGAAATCCTCGACCGCCTTTCGCTGCACCTCGATCCTGCGGTCCAGGGGCCTCTGCTTCACCTCCTCGACCAGAGGCTCCACGAAGAATGCGTCGAGGGCATCGCTGAAAGTGGCAAAGCTTTTTTGCTCCAGGCCCTCGTAGATCCGCAGCCGCCTCGGGAGAACGTCCAGAGGCTCTCCATCCTGCAGGACTATGTGCGGGTCCAGCGTATCGTCGGCAAAGACATCCCTCAGGGCCTGGTGGACCCTTCCAATCTCCTCAGGGGTGAGCTCTGCAGCTGGCCTGTTCTTGTCCACTCCCGCCCTCAGGCAGACCTCCTCCCCGTAGGTCCCGCCCATGTTCAGCCCTCTCACCAGCGACCTGACCAGGTCCTGGCCCGCGGCTGTCAGCCAATCGGACAGCTCCTTTTGGGAGATGGTCCTCGGATCGAGCTGGCCCGGGTGGTAGAGGTACTCCTCGCCTGCTGCCATCTTTCTGCCGCGGTATACCATCTTCCTGAGCATGGACAGGATGCGCCTCGACCCGTCCAGCAGCACCATGCTTCCCTTCGGAAAGAGCTCGACGATGAGGTAGTCTCGCACGCCGCCATGCTCCACCGCCATCTCCAGTACCCTATCGAAGTCGTGCTGCTGAATGTCCGCGATCCTGCCTCCTGAGAGATGGCTGCGCAGCATCGTCGGAAACTGGGGCGGCGTCTTGGACTGCGGGCGTTCGCGGCGCGTGATGTGAACGCGTTTGCCCGCCTCCAGGAGCAAATCGAGTCTGCCCTCTGTCTGGGACTGAACTGTCAGCCAGATCTTGTCAGAGGATTGCTGGTATGCCTTGCCCACGAAACCGCCCAGGAGCCTATCTCTCAGCTCCTCGACCATGGCAGCGACGTCGACATTGCTCATCGCCTTCTTCATATGCGAGAGGTCGTGATCAATCGATAAATAGTTGCGGTTCTATCATTGTGATCGTGGAGCCGTTCCTCGTCGACGAGATGCTTCTGCGCCTGGGAAGATGGCTGAGGATGATGGGACAGGATGTCGCCAATCCCGATGGTGCGGCGGACAGCGAACTGCGGCAGAGGGCGAGAGCGGAGAATAGGACCCTTATCACAAGGGACCGGAGGCTTGCCGAGGCCTGCATGAGCGCTGGCGCAAAGTGCATCCTCGTGAAATCCTCGGAGCTGGAGGACCAGCTCGCTGAGATGGCAGAGCAGGGAATCTCCCTTCGGCTCGATCCCGTGAGGTGCACACTCTGCAACAGCCCTCTGGAGAGGCTAGAGAATCCGACGCAGGATATCGTCGGGAGAGAGGGCCTGCCCGAAAGAAGCCCGCTGGCAGGTGGGAAAGAAGAATCCGATGACAGAGCAAGATGGAAATGCAAAGGCTGCGGAAAGCTCTACTGGGAGGGTGCTCACTGGAAGAGGATGAAGGAGATTTTGGAGGAGGTCATCTCCCGCAAGGGTTGAGTCTTCTTCAAACTGAGATTCTTTTCTTGTTCGGGCCGAAGACATGAGCCTTCGTGGGCTCGACCTTTCTGGCTCGCATCCTCACGTAGTCTGAAACCTGCATCCCCACAGGCTCGACCGACCAAAGGTGAGCGGCGTTCAGGCAGAACTGGGGCTGGTACTGGTACGGGTTGCTGGCCTGGGCAAAGAGATCGGCGGGCGCAAGCCTTGATGGAGCTGCATCAAGGGTGGACTCCATGAGGCACCATATGCCCTCTTCATTCTGGTAGACGACCCAGGCATGGCCGTAGTCTCCCTCAGCGGAGGCGACCCTCCCGAGGACGACCCGCACGCAGTGCTCTGAGATGCCGCTCGCCAGCAAGAGCGTGGCGAGCAAGAACGATGAATCCTCGCAATCCCCCTTGCGCAGCACCAGCGTCTCCTCGGGGAAGAGCCAGAAGTCCTCCAGGCCGCAGCTCTGCTTGTCTGTGATGTACTGAACACATCTCGCAACATAATCCCAGATCCTCCAGGCTCTCAGGTCGAAGGTTCCAGGATCGCGGGCCACAGGCAGCCCTATCTCCTGCAGCGCCCCCTGGATCACCCCGCTATCTGTGGACGAGAGCCATTCTCTGATGTCCGTAGGGATGAGAAGCCCTGGATTTCCGAGGACTGCCCTCTTATCCCTCATTATTGTGTCCCTGACGATGACATCTCCTGCCCAATTGTATCCTGCTCCCATAAATCCAGACCCCCTCATTAAATCTATCTTATTAATTTTAGCTAGTCATATTTAAGAATATCGTCCCATGACGAGGTTCTCGGGTCTCTGCAGAAAGATGAAAAATCATGGTGATGTCAGTGGCATTTGCCAGGCGATGGCATTGGTCGCCTCAGCTTCAAGAAGCCGTCTTGGGGCAGAGATGCAGGCTTGAAGAGGTAGAACCTCGCCTCGCCGACGTTGATGAGCGATCGTGTGAAACCCGGCAGCTCGGCGATCTCGTCGGCCAGGGGCCGAATTATGGTGTCGGCTCCAAGCTTTCGGGCCAGAGCGCCCATGGCCAGCTGCAGCTCCAGCGGAGGGCGAATCGAGTAGAGAAGGCTTGCTCCTGCATAAAGATCGGGATGCGGCGAGAAGATGTCGTCCTTCTCCACCCGGAGGCGACAAAGCCCTCTATCCAGTTTATCAGTTATTACGACATCCAGATCAGACTGCTTCAGGAGGCATAGGGCCACATCAGCCCTGCAGCCCGCGCCCACCTCCACCACGCGTCCGGAGTAATTTTGGATTATGAACTCTGCCAGATCCTCTGTGCCCCTGAGGAGAGGATATGTGCAGCAAAGCTCCTCGGGATGGTTTTCTGAATGGGTGGGGTTTGAGCATCTATCTCCGAAGGCTCTCGAGTTCCCCCTCTCATTCGTGGCCATCGCAAGCTCGATCCGGGATGATCCATGATAAATATTTCGATCTTCGATTCTCAATGCAAATATATTAGAATAATATGAATAATAAAACAATAAAGTATATTCGACCTCTATAAGATTTATAAGGAATCCTAGAAATCCAGCAAATTCTTCTTCATAAACCAATATAATGCAAGGGCCAAAATCAGAGGTTGTTAGGATTACTTGATCTATTTCTTGATATCCTTATGTAACATCAGAAACATTTATATCCGACAAGTGTCGTACTACGACATATGCCGTATCGAGGCGGCAGTGGGGTGCACAGGGGCCAAAATGGATTCCAATTCCAGGGAATATCGAAGCCCCTGAAGGTGTGAGGTGAATGAGATGGATTTAAGGAGATCGGCCCTAATGGCCGGAGGAGACTATGAACCGTACAACTCTTTTTGCAGAAGTGTCGTAAGACTGGCGGCAGCCATGCTTGCGCTGGCTGCTCTTTCGGTCTGTGCTTTTGCAGAGGAGAACACCACAACCTACTGGATGAACAAGGCCGAAGAGTTCACACACAACGGCTCCATCGAGGAGGCGGTCCTTGCTTATGATGAGGCCCTGAAGCTGGAGCCCGAGAATACAACCATCCTGATTCACAAGGCGATGGACATCAATGTCTTGGGCAGGGTGAATGAATCTCAGGGGACCTATCAGGAGGCGCTCGCCCTTCTGGACTTGAGGCTGAAGAAGAAT
Source organism: Methanosaeta sp. PtaU1.Bin060 (assembly GCA_002067365.1). Lineage (GTDB taxonomy): Archaea > Halobacteriota > Methanosarcinia > Methanotrichales > Methanotrichaceae > Methanothrix. The sequence goes on from MVRK01000054.1 coordinate 10,161, forward strand.
CCCGATGACGCCGAGGCGTGGTTCAGCAAGGCCGGGGCTCTTCGAAGCCTGAACAGACAGGAGGGGGCGACAGAGGCATACAACAGGTCTCTGGAGGCATATGACCACAGGATCGAGAAGGACCCCAAGGATGCTGAGGCGTGGCTGCACAAGGCCAAAGCCCTGCATATCCTCGGCAGGTGGGATGAGGCCCTGGATGCCTACAATAACGCCACAAAGACCCGCCCGCAGAGCTACGAGGCGTGGTGGGAGAAAGGGCAGTTCCTCAGCGCCACGGGAAACATCGACGAAGCCGTGAAGGACTACGACAGGGCCATCGAGCTGATACCTGCGAATGAGACGGCGCAGCTGCGCCTCGCCTGGGCAGACAGGACAGAGGAGCTGGCAGCGGCTGACCGATGGGAGGACGCCCTGCAGTCAGCGAACAGGACCCTTGAGCTTGACCCGAAGAACGGAGTGATGTGGCACTTCAAGGCGTTCATCCTGACTGAGCTCGGCAGAAAGGAAGACGCACTGGCCGCCTTCGATGAGGCCCTAAGGCTGAATCCATTGGACATCACCAACTGGCAGTACAAGGCCGGCCTTCTCGTCGAGATGAAGAGGTACAACGAGTCCCTGGAGGCCTACGACAAAACCCTGGAGCTGATCCCGGAGAACGATACAGGAGAGCTGGCGCAGACCTGGCTCTCCAGGGGAGTTGCCCTGAACAAGGGCGGGAAGCATGAAGAGGCCAAGGAGGCTCTTCAGAGATCTCTGGGGCTCCTCGACAGGGCCATCATTGTGAAGCCGGGCGACGTCAGGCTCCTTCAATCAAAGGGCTGGGCGCTCTTCGAGCTTGGCAGATACAATGAGTCTCTTGCGATCTATGATCAGATCCTTGAGACGTCTCCGAGCATACAGCCGTATCTGACGCAGACGAATGCGATGATCGGCAGGGGAGACGCTCTGCATGCTCTAGGAAGGAACAGGGAGGCTCTGGAGTCCTACAACAGGGCGATTGAGACAGGGCCCAACTTCGGCACCGCCTGGCATGGAAAGGGAGAGGCTCAGAAGGCCCTGGGCCAGGGGTACAACGCGAGCATGTCGTTTTATGTCGCTCAGGAGCTGGGGTATGTGGAGTGATCCGGTTCCATTATTCAGAGGTGATCGTTGATGAAAGCAAAAGCAGCCTTAATATTACTATCACTGGCATTGCCCTCACTGGCAATGCTTTCCACCTGTTCCCTGGCACAGGAGAACACGGCTGAGGGCTGGCTGAAGAAGGGCTATGAGCTGATGGCAAATGGATCTTTCGAGGAGGCCGCAAAGGCCATCCAGAAGTCCATTGATCTCTCCCCTAGCCCTGGAAACGCAGACCTCTGGGACGCCAGGGCACAGAGCCTCGCCCTGGCGGCAGGGTTTTTCGGCAATCGCAGTGAATACAACGAATCCCTCAGGGCAGAGGATAGAGCCATCGCGTTTGACCCCAGGAACTCAACTCTATTGGTCCATAAGGGCTTTCTCATCGCCAACATGGCGGATGTGTTCGAAGATCAAAACGAGAGCATGTACGAGGATTCCGTCAAGGAGTTCGAGAAGGCCATCCAGCTGGACCCTCACGATAAGGATGCCTGGAACTGGAAGGGAATGGTTCTAGATTCCCGGCTGAACAGGTCGGAGGAGGCCCTGGCAGCCTACGATAAAACGATAGAGATCGGCGGCACAAATGCCAGCGATAAGGTCCTCCTGGCGAATGCCTGGAGTGCCAAGGGCGGCGCTCTGGCAAAGCTCGGAAGGTACAACGAATCCGCCGAAGCTTTTGACAAGGCCATCGAGCTGAACCCGCAAAATGCCGACTCCATCTGGTATCTAAAGGCCAGGTCTCTCAATTCATCCGGAATGTACGATGAGGCTGTCAAGGCATATGATCGGGCCATTGAGCTGTCCAAAGGAAACATCACTGTTGCTCGGGCATATGAGGGAAAGGGCTCGGCTCTCCTCAAGCTCGGCAAATACGACGAGGCGGTCGCCTCCTGCGATGAAGCCATCGAGCTGTTTCCGGCAAAGGCGAGCGGGCCAACATGGTACTGGAAAGGCATTGCTCTGAGGGGGCTTGGCAAGAATTCTGATGCTGATTCTGCCTTTGCCAAGGCGAAGGAGCTGGGGTATCAGGGATGACCCCGGCATATTTTTGTAAAGTTAACGGGGGTTTGTAAATGATTGAAAGATTTGTTGTTGCATTGTTAGCGATAGCCATGCTCTGCGCCTCTTCATTGGCGCAGGAGAACAGCGCAGAGGACTGGTTCAATAAGGGCCAGGAGCTGCAAAGGAACGACTCCTATGAAGAGGCCCTCCAGGCCTTCGATAAAGCCATCGAGATCAACCAATCGTACGCCTTTGCCTGGGGTGGCAAGGGCTATGCTCTCTACAACCTGGGCAGGTACGAGGAGGCAATAGCTGCCTGGGACAGGGCCATTGAGATCGAGCCTGACGAGTTTTCCTCGGGCAGCAAGTGGGAGATGAAGGGAAAAGCCCTGGAGATTCTCGGCAGGAACGACGAGAGCGCTCAGGCTTACGAAAGGGCGCTTGAGCTTGCGGATAAGGCCATAACGAAGCAGAAGACCTCCACAGATCTGAACCTTTCCGCCGCCTGGGGTTTCAAAGGGCAGCTCCTCGACGACCAGGGAAGATACGATGAGGCCTTAGATGCTATGGCCAACTCCTCGAAGGTAAATCCGCAGGACGCATTTGCCTGGGCCGCCATGGGTGACATTCTGGCAGATCGCCTCGGCAGGTACAACGAGTCCATCGAGGCCTACAATAAGTCTCTTGAGAAGGACCCGAAGAACACAGGTGCCCTGAGAGGAGAGGGATATGCTCTCGCAAGCCTTGGCAGGTACGATGAGGCCCTCGGATACTATGACAGGGCTCTTGAGATCGATCCCCGGTTCGCCAGAGCCTGGGAGGGAAAGGGGGATGCCCTCAGGAATCTGGGCATGTACAACGAATCAATCCTGGCCTATGATACGGCAATTTCGGAGATGCCGCAGCAGTCGCAGTACGCCTTGATTGGAAAAGGCATGGCCCTCGACAGCCTGGGCAGATATGATGAAGCACAGAAAGCTTACGGGGATGCCCTGAAGGACTTCGCTGAGGTCGCCAGGAAGAATCCGAGAAATGCCCAGGTCATGTACAACCAGGGCGATGCCCTCAGAGGCCTAGAGAGGCATAATGAATCCCTGCAGGCCTATGAGAAGGCGATAGAGCTGAATCCGGGATACATCGACGCCTGGCGCAGCAAGGCCCTCGTGCTAGGTGCCCTGGGCCGAGATGCTGAGGCTGAGGAGGCCTCCGCAAAAGCCCTGGATCTTGGATACAGGCCGAGGATGGTGACTGCAGTTGCCGGAAGCGGCCCCGTTGTCACCGAAAAGACGGAGATGGTGCCTGAGGCTGCTCACAGTCAAGGGGCCGGGGCATGAGAGCAGATCTCTCAGCCCTTTTTTATATCCTCGAGGGAAGATCGAAGAACGCCTTCGCTATTGCTCTGATATCTCTGGCTGTGCTATGCACATGTGCTGCAGCGCAGGAGAAGACAGCGGAGGATTGGCTCAACAGGGGCCAGGAGCTATACAAAAACGGGTCTTACCAGGAAGCCCTTAATGCCTTCGACGAAGGACTGGGAAAAGATCCGCAGAACGCTTCCGCCTGGCACTACCGGGGATTGTCTCTTGCAGGCATGGGCCACGGAGCAGAAGCCAACAGGTCGATTCAGAAGGCCATGTTGCTCCTTGACCAGAGGCTCCAGAAGAATCCGGAAGATCAGGAGGCATTATGGCTGAGGGCGGAGGAGATGGACCTGCTGGGAAGAAGCGGCGATGCGCTGGAGGCGTACGGCCGGGTTGCAGAGCTGAACTCCACCCATGCACTGGGCGCATGGATAAGGGAGTCTGACATCCTGGTGGCTCTTGGCAGGTATAACGAGTCATTTGAGGCCTTCAGCAGGGCAATGGCTCTGGTCCCTGCAAACAGATCCCAATCGCAGATAGGATTCCAGAGGCTTAGAGAGAACAGCACCATCCTGTTCACAAAAGCCTGGCTCATCAATGGCCAGATTCACAGAGTCTCTATTGGATTGTATAATGTCTCCACAAAGTCCTTCGACGAGATAGAGCAGATCAACTCCGAATTTGTCGGAGCCCTGCAGCTAAAAGACAAAGCAGCTGAGCCAGGCAGACATGGAGGCTCCCTCATGGGGTCAAGCCTCAACTGTGATGTGTACAGCTTCAACCAGCCAAAGGCGCAGCCTCCGGCCCGGCCTTCCCTGCTGACCATAGCCGGTGTCAATCTCCAGGGAGACGAGTTCATCGAAGTCATCAATGGCCTGAAGGAGACTGTCAGTTTTCGGAACTGGAGCCTGGAGATACAGGGCTCAAGAATATCGCTGCCGGAGCATTCCCTTCTGCCCGGAAAAGCCGTCAGGATTCACCTGGGAAGCGGCCAGGAGAATGAGACGGACCTCTTCTTGAGCAGCGACGTAAAGTTGAACGACACCGCCGGAAATCTCTCATTGAGAGATGGCACAGGAGCGAAAATAGTCTCCCTGGATTACTGGACGAAGCTCGATGGTTCAATTGCTCGCTCTGTCATACACTTCAGCGCTGCCAAAAGCGATCTGGAAAACGGAAATATGGCACGGGAGACCACGGCGGAATACTGGATCAAAGAAGGGCATAGGCTGTATGAAAATGACTCTCTTGAGCAGGCTGCACAGGCATATGATAAGGCTATCCGGATAGATCCCGGGAATGCCAGCGCCTGGCTCGATAAAGGCGAAGTTCTCGTCGATTTGGCCCTGGCTGGAAATGATGGATTTGATGATGCCATCGCAGCATTCGACAATGCCACCAGGATAAATCCTCGATATGCGGAAGCATGGTTTAAAAGGGGTGACACCTTGCTTTACACGGCCGTGGCAAAACACGAGCCGGATAAATACAATGAGTCTCTCAAAAGCCTTGAGAAAGCCCTTGAGATAGACCCAGAATATGCAGAGGCTCTGGTAGACAAGGGCAATGTCTTATTGGCTCTTCAAAAATATGATGATGCTGTTAAAGCTCTTGATACTGCTAATAGCATCGATTCGAAGAATAGAGGGGCCTGGATAACCAAGGCTGATGCCCTTGCAAACCTGCAAAAATATAACGAGTCCATTGAGGCATACGAC
>MVRK01000055.1 GCA_002067365.1 Methanosaeta sp. PtaU1.Bin060
TACTACAATCAGACGTGTGAAGATATCTGCGAGCTTAAGCCCTAGGGGGCTAGTGCTCGCCCTTTATGGTGAACAGGCAGGGACAGACATTATGGAGAATGAATATGAGAGATGAAATGAAAAAGATATGCATATTGCTATTGCTGGCTGTGATCGCACTTTCACTGCCAGCATGCAGCGCATCCGACCAAAGATCAAATAGCGCAGCATCTGCCGGCACTATCGACTCGAAGTCACTTGATGCCGTAGAGTCTTCGACGGGCTATATACTATCCTGCCAGAACACTGATGGGGGGTTCGGCCAGGCACCTGGCACACTCAGCAATAACGATTATACCGCAGAGGCGGCCATGGCGCTCGCTCAGACCGGCAACATCGAGCGCGCTCTCAAGGGAGGTAAGACGCCGCTGGACTATCTGACTGCAAATCCGCCAACTGAAGACAACAACTATGCAGCCTACCTGGGCAGGTACGCCATGGGCATATTGGCTGCTGGCGGTGATCCCTGCAACGTTGACGGCGTGAACTATGTCCAGAAGCTGAAAGATGCGACGAAGAGCGGGCTTCAGTCCAATTATTTCGCAGACGCTCTCGTCGTCCTAGGGCTGGCGGCCACTGGCCAGGGCGGCTCTCAGGAGGCCAAAGATTATGTTTCATTGGTCAAAGCTGCCCAATCATCGGGAGGTGCCTGGTACGGCGTGGACGCTACAGGGCTCATGGTCAACGCCTTGATCGCTGTAGGCGAATCTCCTAAATCGCCAACGATAAAAAATGCCATTGGGTTCTTAAAAAAGGTACAGAACTCCGATGGCGGATTTCCGGCAGATGCCGGTGCAGTCTCCAACTCAGACAGTGAGGAGTTCGTCATCATGGCCATCAACTCCATGGGAGACAGCATGTCAAACTGGTCCAAGAACGGAAAGACGCCCGTCACGCACCTGCTTTCCTGCCAGCAGCCAGGCGGCCTGATCTGGTGGAAGCCTGATACAGCAGGGGCAGGCGCTTACTTCATGGCCCAGACAGCCTTTGGCGTGATCTCTCTGGATGAAGGATACCTTCCCGTAGTTCCTCAGTCAGGCGGAGTAAACCTGACGGGGAGTTCAAGCTCCAATTCGGCTAATACTTAAACAGGTGCTGCGAGGGATTTACGAGCAGAGGCCCTGTGTTGCATCAGGCTTTAATTTTCTGTATTTTTATTTAATATAACGAATGCATAAGTCGCAACATTTAAGTAAACATTATTTGATCTAAATAAAGTAATATTGGGTTTCAAAGAGTCTGTTTGGCGGCATGAAGAATGAACTACCAAAGCCCCGGAAAAAAGAAAATATGGAGTGAATAACAGTATGATAACTAAAGCAACTGCATTTCAGGTCTTTTTTGTGGTAGCATCGCTTTTTCTTCTGTCATGCGATGCATCCGACTGGCCCCTTTTCAAGAAGGATGCTTCAAACTCCGGCATCAGTTCTGATCAGGCCCCTGACAATCCCATCATCCTGTGGTCGTCCGATATTCAGAGGATGGAGACCACGCCTGTGATCTCCTCAGGGAGGATCTATGCCCTGGCGGGAAACGGCACTGTCTATGCTCTCGATAAGGAGGATGGCAATCTCCTATGGCAGTCCCAATTGGAAGGCTGGGTCTTCCAGATGTCGCCTTTGGCCTGCAACGGCGAGAGGGTTTTTGCTGCTACAGATTCAGGCTTTCTGGCGGCTTTCGATTCCAAAACAGGGAAGATGTTATGGGAGCATAGTCTAACCGATAAAAGATTTGAGGCTCCATTAACATACATAGACGGCCATCTGTATATAGGCGAGGGAAGCGCCTATGGATCAGGCATAAAGAAGTTTTTTTGCATAGACGAGAACGGCAATGAGTGCTGGAACATCTCTAGAGAGACAAAGGGATACCTGTGGTGCGGGGCAGCCGAGGCCGGCGAGTATCTGGTATTCGGCCAGAATGACGGCAGACTTCTCAGTGTGAACCGCTCGAACGGCGAGGTGGCCGATGAGCTGAGATTGAACGACAGCTCCAGACTGAGCTTCTCTCAGGAGAGACCTGGAAGGGTTCGTGCATCTGTATCCCTCAATGAAGGCTACGCTTACGTCACATCCGAGTTCTCGGCTAAGGAAGGCTTCGCCTGGAAGATAGGCCTTGACCAAAATACAGGTAAGTTCGAGGATCATGGATGGAGCTCGCCTGTGGGCTTCAGCACATCTACGCCCTCAGTCTACAACGGCCGGGTTTATCTGGGCGTGGGCGAGCACGGACATCCCGGAGCTCTTGTTTGCCTGAACGACACCAGCGGCGATCTGATCTGGAGCTACCCGGTGGAGGCTGGCGTAAAATCCTCTCCATCCATATCCACGGCCGGCAGAATGCAGCGAATCCTCTTCACCACCGCTCAGGTCAACGGCTCTGTCTACTGCCTTGAGGATTGCGGGGCCTCCCCGAAGCTGCTGTGGAGACTGAATCCCCCGGACGACGGCTACCTCCTCGGAGGTGTGGCCATGTCCGACGGACGATTGTACTTCGGAACCGAGGGCGATCAGCATTATGGAAAGCTGTACTGCCTGGGGGATGAAGAAGAGAAAGAGGCGGGAGGGGATTGGCCCCAGTTTCACTTCAATCCTCAGCACCTCGGATACGGCACATCCACAGCTCCCAGGTCTAACATAACTGCCTGGATCAGCGAGGATATAGGCGCTCAGCCGGGTTCATCAGTCTCAGTGGCCGAGGGCAAAGCATTCGTGAACTGCATCTCCAACATAACCTGCCTCGACCAGAAATCGGGAAAGGTCCTCTGGATATTTCCGTTCAATGCCTCAGGAGACTTCGCCTTTGGTTTCACCCCGGTTTATAGCCGTGGCAGGGTATTTTTCACCTCAAATAAGACCTACTGCCTGAATGCCACAGACGGCAGCGAGGTCTGGAGCTTCTCTCAGCCCACAGGAAAGTTCGCGATAGACGGGAGCCCCACGATAGTGGACGGCAGGGCAGTCGTCAGCGACTGGGATGGCCACCACTACTACTGCCTCGACGAGGATACGGGAGCTGAGCTGTGGAACTTCACAGTGGAAGGCAACGCTCAATCTACCCCCGCCATAGACCAGGGAAAGGTGATCTTTGGTGGCTGGGATTGGGGAATGGGCGGAAAGATCTACTGTGCAGATATTGAAAACGGTTCAGAGATCTGGAATTTGACAGCCGAAAACTCGCCTTGCGGCTCGGCCACCATACATAACGAAACAGTCTATATGGCCACATACAACTTCGAGGGAGATGGGGATCTCCTGGCTCTGTCACTTGACAACGGCACTGTTCTCTGGAAGGCTGGGATAAGCCCCACCGACTCGACGCCTGTCGTGGTCAACGAGAGGGTCTACCTCTGCAGCGGTTGCGAAGGGTTCAGCAAACTTGTCACTTACTGCTTCGATGCCAACAGAGGCAATCTCATATGGAGCACATCGGCCGAGGAGAACATCGGAGACTGGAGGTGCTCTCCCGCCTATGCTGAGGGGCTTCTGTTCGCGGGAAGGCCAAAGTTCATAGAGTACGCTGGAACCTTCGCCCTGAACGCAACCACAGGCGATATAGTCTGGAGCTATCCTGAAGGGGGCTCGTCGCCCTCTCTGGCAGATGGCATGCTTTTCACCATTGGTGGGGGTCGAGTCTACGCCTTTTCGGATTAGCTTCCATAGAGGAGGAGTAAACAGATGAAGAACATGAGAACTAAATGCATGGGCTGGATAACGATTGCCCTATTATTTTTCGGGCTTGCCATTCAGCCCGCCGTATGTAACAGTGCAGAGGACTGGCCCCAGTTCCACCTGGACCCCCAGCATATCGGCTGTTCCAGCCACAAGGCTCCGGATGCTGCTCTTCTGGCCTGGGAGAGCGAAGCCATTGGCGCACAGGAGGGGTCCTCAGTCTCAGTGGCCGAGGGCAAGGTCTTCGTGAATTGCGTCGGCAATCTGACATGTCTCGACCAGAAAACAGGAAAGATGCTGTGGAGCACAGCCTTCGATCCCACGCCAGACCTCTGTCAGGTCTTTGGATTTTCTCCAGCCTACCACCAAGGAAAGGTCTTTCTCTCAGGCAAGAAGACCTTCTGCTTGAACTCGTCTGATGGAAGGGAGATCTGGAGCTACTCTGCGCCCACAGGGAAAAGTGCCGTCGATGGAGGACCGGCCATAAGCGACGGCAGGGTGATCATCAGCGACTGGGACGGCCATCACTACTACTGCCTGAATGAAGATACGGGAGCTGAGCTGTGGAACTATACAGTGGAAGGCAACGCCCAATCCACCCCGGCCATCGACAGCAAAAGAGTGGTCTTCGGAGGCTGGGAGTGGGGGCTTGGCGGGACAGTTTACTGTGTTGATCTGGACAACGGATCTGAGATCTGGAATATCACCACCAAAAACTCGCCATGCGGCTCAGCCTCAATCTTGGGCGACATGGTCTATTTTACCACATACAACTTCGATGGAGACGGTGAAGTCATGGCAGTCACTCTCCAGGAGGGAAGGCCTTTATGGGAGAAGACGATTCAAAGAACCGACTGTACGCCTGCACTGGCCAATGGACTGCTCTATGTCTGCGGCGGAACCGATGGCTTCAGCGACAAGATGACTTACTGCTTCAATGCCACCAGCGGCGAACTTCTCTGGAACACCTCTAAAGAGGAAGGAATCGGAGAATGGAGATGCTCACCGGCCTATGCCGATGGCCTGCTGTTTGTGGGAAAGACTGAGAAAGCCAGCAACAGCTACACCACCCTCTGCGCCCTCAATGCGACCACAGGGGAGGAGGTATGGAGCTATCCTGCAGGCGGCTCGGCCCCGGCAGTCGCCGGCGGCATGGTCTTTTCGATAGGCTGCGGTAAGGTCTACGCATTCGGTCAGGGAGGTCAAGAACAGTGAATCCCTGTGAACCAAGAGAGAGAAGATGCACCCTGCTATTATCTCTCTTATTTTTCTGCCTGGTAATGCCGGCTTTTGCTGGTTTCACCACTTTTCAGGGAGATAACCAGAGAACAGGCAACGTGAGCGGCGAGGGGCCTGATGAGCCCAATCTGCTCTGGAGCACCAACCCGACCGGCCACGGATACATCGGATCTGCTGCGGCTGTCTCTGACGGCCGGGTCTTCGTCTCCAACTGGCCGGATATGACCTTCAAGGGAGAGCTGGGAATGGCCTGCCTCGATGAGAAGAATGGAAAGCTTCTGTGGCTAAACCACTTAGGAGGCAAAGGTGGCGCATCGACGCCTGCAATATCCGACGGCAAGATTTTCGTCGGCTCACTCACAGGCGACATTTACTGCCTGAACCCCGAGAATGGAGAGACCGTCTGGAACAAAACAATAGACAAAAATCCGAAATGGTGGGGAGTGACATCCTCGCCTCTGGTGCAGGATGGGCAGATCTACGTCATGAGCTTCTCTGACGGAGCTGTTCATGCCCTGAACCTTGAGGGCGAGGAACTCTGGAATCTATCCACAGGAGAGGTTCATCCCTTCTCTTCCATAGCGTCATCTGGCCAGAGACTCTATTTCCCCGGAGGCGACCCGGCACTGTATTGTGTCAATGCCTCTTCTGGGGACCTGATCTGGAAGGCATCTGCAGACGCCAAGATCACTGCTACACCTACGCTATGGGAGGATTTGGCCATCACTGTAACAGAGAAATCGATTGCAGCTTATAACGCAAGTTCCGGCATAGAGGTCTGGAAGGCTGGCATCAACGGCACAATGTCATCGCCAGCGGTGGCCTTTGGCCGAGTTTACGTGGGATCGGATGACGGATCAAAGGGTCACTTGTGCTGCTTTGATGCGCGAAACGGTTCATCGATCTGGGCGGTAGAGGTGAACGGCCCGATTCAATCATCTCCTCTGGTTGTGGATGGAAAAGTCTATTTCGGCACCAATATCGATGCCGGAATGTTCTGTGCCATAAACGCCCTAAACGGGTCGATGGTGTGGACCTATCCGGCAAACGAATACATGATGTCCTCCGCCTCGGCCTCAGACGGCATAGTCTTCATGGGAGCCGATGACGGCAGATTGCATGCCTTCGGACCGCGACCCAAGGGCCTGATCTGGGAAGGCGGTGTCGCGCTTTATGACGAGAGCACGAACATCACTGCCGTCAGCGGCAAGACCTACAAGATTAACATGACCACCGCCTTGGGAGCGCTGGTCACAGCCTGCGAGGAGGCTGGCATGAACCTGAGCATAAACGACACCCTTTACGACGTTTATGGTCTGCAGGTCGAGTCTCTGGCGAATAACAGAGCAGAAGGGAACAGATCATGGAGATTCTGGGTAGACGACCCCCAGGAATCCATGCCCCAGACAGGACCCGATCAGGTGGAATTGGCGGATGGCGATCGGGTTGTATTTTATTATGGAGACATAGGGGCCAATCCAGAGGAGGCTACGCGCCTGGAGATAAATGCCACAATCCTCCTGACTCGGCCCACTGCCCTTTTTTACACAGTGAGCAACCATCCTCAGATAGAAGAGGCATCCCAGAAGGCAGTTCTCAATGTGACAATAACATCGCCTCTCAATGTCTCCAACATATCCTCATACGATCTCGTATTCCTGGAGATGCTCGATGCAGGCGAGATACCAAGTTTAACACCAGTGCTGAACGAAGCAAAAGACAATGGTGTTCCCATTATAATACTGAACTCCGAAGGGTATGAGAGCCTGAGCAATGTGAATCTCACTGATCATCCTAAGATTCAAGAGTACTGGGATGGCGGCGGGATTGAGAACATGAGACGCCTCTACACCTATCTGGCGGCCCGAATACTTGGCATAAATATCAATGTAAAGGACCCCGTGCCTGTTCCAACCGAATACATATACCATCCCGACTCAGAGGAGATCTTCAATAACATCTCGCTTTATTTGGACTGGTACGAGAATAAACAGGGACATCATTACAACCAATCAGCTCCCACCATCGGCATATTGAGCTATTACACAGACAGGGGACAGAATGACATAAACCGCCTCGTCTCGGCCCTGGAGAGAAAGGGGGCAAACGTCATAGACGCAGGTTTCTCCAACACCTCGACGATCAAGAGGTTCTTCTTCAATAATGGGACTGCGATCGTAGATGCCGTTATTCTTGCCAAGTCATTCCGGCTGAATTACGGCGACCCCGACCAGGGAATCTTAGACCTGGAGGACCTGGATGTTCCAGTGTTGCGGGCAATCAGGCTGTACTACCAGACTCCGCAGCAATGGACGAATTCGTCGGGAATCGAGCCGATAGAGGGCTATTTCCAGATAGCTCAGCCGGAGATGGACGGGGTCATCGAGCCCCTAGTAATGGCCGGAAGAAACGAGACGATCTACGAACCCATCGAGAGCCAGATCGATTGGGTGGCAGATCGAACATTATCCTGGGCAGCTCTCGGGAGAAAGCCTGACTCAGACAAGAGATTGGCCATTATCTATTACAATCATGCGGCAGGCAAGGACAACCTGGAGGGCTGCTACATCAATGTCCCCCGCAGCATCGAGAATATCCTGGCAGGTCTGAACAGCTCAGGCTTTAAGGTACAGGGAAGAGTTCCAGACGAAAAGGCCCTGGTAGATCTCTTGGCCCACGAGGGGACAAATATAGGCACCTGGGCACCTGGAGAGCTTCAGTCTATGGTTGAGAAGGGCAATGCCACATTAATTCCGGCCGAGGAATATATCTCCTGGTTCAGAGACCTGCCCGAGGAAAAGCAGCAGGAGACTATCGATCACTGGGGAGAGCCGCCCGGCGACATTATGGTCTATAAGAACGAGAGCGGAAAATATATAGTCATACCAAAGCTCTCCTTTGGAAACGTAATTCTGCTGCCTCAGCCAACTAGGGGATGGTTGGAGAACAACACAGTACTCTATCACTCCACGAACCTTCCACCCCATCATCAGTACATAGCCTTCTATCTCTGGCTGAAAAAAGGGTTTGGCGCCGATGCAGTAGTACACCTGGGAAAACATGGGACACAAGAGTGGCTGCCGGGCAAGGAATGCGGCATATCGAGAGATGACTGGCCTGCCCTTCTCATCCAGGATCTGCCAGTGGTCTACCCGTATATAGTCGACAATATTGCCGAGGGAACCCAGGCCAAGCGCAGGGGCGATGCTGTGATGGTCACTCATCTCACCCCGCCGATTGTGGCCTCCGGGCTATACGGCAACCTTACCAACCTTGCAGAGACCGTCTTCGAATACAAGAATGTGCAAAATGCCAGCGTAAAGGAGGGCTACAAGAAACAGATCATCAACACGAGCATGAATATGCATCTGGACGAGGATCTGAATGTGGATCTGAACAATATCTCAGCCAACTCCACAAGATTCGATGCTTATGCGGATGATCTTGAGAAGTACCTCTATGATCTCAAGAACCAGTTCATGCCTTATGGTCTTCATACCTATGGACAGCCACCTGAAGGCGCTGCCCTGATGGGCATGGTGAAATCTATGCTTGGAGAGGCCCTCTCCAGTGAAATAGCACCTATGATATCTTACGACGATTATCCAAACAGCACTAGGCTGGATAAGGAGAATGAGCTTGAGAACTGCACAGCTATGCTGCTCACAGAGGTGTTGATCAACGGGACGGATCCCAATGCAGCCCAGATAGCCGTTTTGGGAAATGTCTCCAGGAATCTATCAGACCAGCTCAATCTATCCCTGAAGTACTCAAAGAACATTCAAGCCTGCACAAGAGAGGTGCCAAGCCTCGTCAACGCCCTCAATTCCAACTACACACCACCGTCTCCTGCAGACGACCCTATTCGAGATCCTGAGGTCCTTCCCACTGGAAGGAACTTCAGGTCGCTCGATCCGCGCCGGGTGCCGACCAGCGCTGCCTGGGAGGTGGGCAGCGCATTGGCGGACAAGCTCATCGAAGGATACAGGCAAGATCACAACGGCACCTACCCGCGAAAGCTGGCAGTGGTGCTCTGGGCCTGGGCAGTGACGGATCACGGTGTTGTGGAATCGGAGATTCTGTCCCTGGTAGGGGCAAAGCCTGTCTATGACGGCTACGGAGGAGTGAGCGACGTGGAGCTTGTGCCGCTCTCGAAACTCGGCAGGCCCAGGATAGATGTTGTGGTGGTACCATCGGGCCTTGACAGGGATCTATTTCCCGAAAAGCTCCAGCTGATAGACAGGGCAATCAGATTGGCAAGCAACGACAGCAGTACAGAGTATCCCAACTACATTCGAGAGAACTCAGAAAAGATATTCGAGAACCTGATGGCCACAGGCAATGTGAGCGAGCGCGAGGCACAGATCCTCTCCACCTCCAGGATATTCCTGGAAGAGGCAGGGACCTACGGCCCCAATCTCGACGCCCCTGTGTCTGCCAGCAATACCTGGGAGAATGATACTGTGCTCGGAGACCTCTTCATAAAGAAGATGTCCTACATCTACGGCGATGGGATCTGGAGCAGCAAGCTGGCATCTGGAGAGGACCTCTCTTCTTTGCAGGAGGACCTCTACAAGACCAATCTTCACGATGTTGAGGCTGCAGTCCAGCATACCAACTCCAACCTCTACGGGTTCATAGATAACGACGATGTCTTCCAGTACCTGGGCGGAATCGGGCTGGCGGTGAGGACTATAACCGGAAGGACCCCGGACATGTATGTGACAGACGTTCGGAACCCCGATAAAAGCCAGGTCTCCGGACTGCACGACGTCTTCTCGAAAGAGCTGCGGAGCCGCTACTACAATCCCCAGTGGATCAAAGGGATGATGGAGCAGGGGTATTCAGGTGCCCGGGAGATGGATAAGTTCATCGACTACCTGTGGGGATGGGAGACGACAGTGCCCGATCTGGTGAGCGAGAATACCTGGTCGGAGGTAAACGAGATCTACGTCCAGGACAAGTACCAGATGGGCCTGAAAGAGTTCTTCGATCAGAACAACCCGTGGGCCGCTCAGGCTCAGGCAGGACGGCTGCTGGAGACTGCCAGAAAGGATCGCTGGCATCCATCTGAGGAGACCAAGAAAGAGCTTGCACAGCGCTACGAGCAGTCTGTGAAGGAGTACGGTATCACCTGCTGCCATCACACCTGCGGCAACTTCCTGCTGCAGGAGTACATGCAGGGAGTGCTTCCCTCACCAGAAAAGTCGAAGAGCACCAGCAAGAGCGTGCGCAGGTCCAGCAGCAGCTCTCATAAAAGCTCCTCTGCCAAGAGCTATTCATCTGGAGATACAGCTGGAAGCTTCAACAAAACGCTATCAGGCGGCATAGGAACAGCATCCCAAAAGCCCGCCGTGCAGGCGGAGGCTGCTTCTAAAGAGGTGCAGGGCACTGTTATGGAGAGGACTGAGAATAACATCTCCATGCCTTCCATTTCCGGCATGCCATTGGCTGGGATCGCCCTGGTGATCGGCATGCTGATCATCCTGGCCGTGGGATTCAGAAGGAGGTGAAGGCTGTAGATATCCCATATTTTTTCCCAGGAATATAATTTTATAAGCAATATCAATTTTATTTTTTAAAACCCGGCCTGATCTGCGTAAAGGTTAAATCCAAATGACTTGATTTTAGACCAATTAAGTTTAGCAGGTGTTGTCTTTGGAACTCTCATGGCTTATGATCAGCGGCATATTCATAGGGATACTCATCTTTGCATTCAAAGTCAGCCTGGGCTGCGGGCTGGCCAGCCTGAGCCGCCGTGAAACTCTTTTCATAGCCCTCAGCTATCTGGTGCTGGCCTGCCTGATGGGAGAGGTCATCGGGTTCATACCTGACGGGGCCATCTCCGGCATACTGAACACCGGCATGGCACTGCATGCCATTGTGGCATTGCTCTTGGTCACTCTAGGCGTGGTTACTGCCAGGGAATATAACCATAAAGGTCACGATATCACTCGCCGCACATTCTGGGTCCTATCATTCCCCTGCCCGGCCTGTCTGGCGGCCACATTTTTATCCTGCAGCTTTCTTGTGGGCCTTATCGATGTCGCCCCCTGGAAGATCGGCCTGGCCGTAGGCATAGTCTTCTTTGTCGCAATATCCGGGATATCCGAGATCTTCCGGAGGAGTCACAGGACGCCGTCTGATATGGGATGCGCCATGATATTCTTGGGGCTATTTTACATCTTGTCAATGCTGGTAATCCCGGCTTACCTCGGCGCCAAAGTGACATCAACACCTACTGAGGTGCCATCGGTAAATGCCGTCTTTATCTACGGATTTCTTCTTGGAATTGTGTTCCTTGGATACTTGGGCAAGAGGATGGGGGTTGCCTTTTGACCGGCGTCTACAACACCTGCCAATACCTGCTCTATGTATTCTCGGACGCCATGCTCTATCCAGACATGATTGCGCTGATCCTCCTTTTCGGATGGGCGCTGGCTCTCGTCGGATCGATGATCCGTGAGTTCACAGCCCGTTATAGAAATCTGAAGGCTATGGAGGAGATCTGCTTCAAGGCATCTGAGCTGACGCAAATTGGCCAGACAGACAAGGCTGCAGCGAAGCTTTGCAGCTATGAACCCGAGACCACAGTCTCAAGAGTTCTCAGAGAGCTTGGCGAGGCAGTTCGGGCGGGAGAATTTCAGCTGAAGTCGGAAAAGATCCTGCAGGACGCGGAGATCTCCATGGACAAGGCTCTGGAGCCCATCCGTCTGGGCATTAGGGTGGGACCAATGCTCGGACTGATGGGCACCCTGATACCTCTGGGGCCTGCTTTGCTTGGCCTGGCTCAGGGAAACATCAAGCAGCTATCGGACAGCCTGGTGATAGCCTTCACCACCACAGTCGTAGGCATTATGATCGGAGGTATATGCTATGGAGCCACGACCATCAGGACGAGGTGGTACAGGCAGGATCTGAGCGATCTGGAGTATGCAGTGGACATTTTAAGGAGCAAGGGTCATGAGAAGACGTAGGATCGGCCTGTTGAGCGACGCCTCGATCCACGAAGAAGATCCCATGAGCGGGCTGTCGAACCTCTTCGACACCGCCATGGTCTTTGCCCTGGGATTCATGCTGGCATTAGTTGCCTCATATAGCATCTCTGAGATGCTGAATCCCCAGAGCACGATGACCCTGGTCAAGAATCCTGGCAGCCCAAATATGGAGATAATCATCAAGGATATGGACGGTATTCAGGTGCTGAACATGACTGACAAGCTTGCTGGCGGCCAGGGAACGAAGATGGGAACTGCCTACCGTCTCGAAAACGGGCTCGTCGTATACGTTCCGGAGAACTCCACGAAACCCATGGATCAGGGCTAGTCGACGCTGCAAGCCCTGAGCCATCTGCGTATTAGATGTTTATTGTGATCTTTTTTACTAATTAATGTGCTTTTTAGTTTCATAAATGTTAATAAAAGTCCCAGATTAAGCATAAACCAAAAAGTTTAAGTAAAACAAATCTTACTTGAGTAAGAGAATATGATTTAATGTAAATTAACTTGAGGTAGATGATGAGACATATAGCCCTTGCGTTGGTTTGTATTTTTCTTATTGCCTCCACAGCGTCCGCTGTAACGGTCCAGATAACGGTTTTTTGTAATGGAGGCATCGTTTATGATAATGCTGTAACAGTAACGAAAACCAACCCCACTGCGTTGGACGCCATCAAGGCCAGCGGGGTGGCCTATACCGGATATGACAGCGGATGGGGCTTCTTTCTCACCAGTATCGGTGGCTGCGATGGAAGCTGGGGGCCGGCTTTTTATGTAAACGGTGGAGAATCTGGCCAAGGTGTCAGCGACTACCACATAAGCGAAGGCGACCAACTCTGCTTCATCGGCCCGAATAATGGTGGGGCAACGGCTGGATACCTATATCTAGCGCATGTTCCCAGCCAGGTGGCCAAAGGTCAGGGCTTCAGGATCAAGGTAATGGAAAAATCAGCATATTCCTGGGGCGGCTACAATCGTCCGTCTTCGGGGGCAACTGTCATCGTGGGTAACGATCAGTATGTGACAGGTGGTGACGGCTATACCCAAGAGATCACCCTGGATAAAGACGCCTTTTACTGCGTGGGTGCGGAGAAGGGTGGATACATCCCCACGTATCTCTTCAGCGACACTGAAATAACAGACATTCAATGCGGTGCAGGCGGGCCTTACATCTGCTCCATTAGAATTTCGGGCGGGGGATCAAATATATATTACGATGAATACTCATCTGTCAGCGGCCACGGGTACTCTTCATGCCGCTGCAATTTCGGAATTCCAGTTGGAAAGCAGATATCACGTTCCACGAAGGTTTATCAAAAAGGGTCAGGGGACTACAACGCTGAGAGGATAGTCAAGCAGACGCCTGCCAAAATAGACATCAAAGAATCCGCAGAGATGATATATCAACCATCCAAGTTCGAAGCATACAGCAGGCCTGTAAGCTATGCATCCAAGTACGAAGATAGCCTGCACCTGAAAAATTATGCGATGGGTTCAGACTACGAGGAGAAATATCGACAGCTGGATTATATCAATAGAGAGGGCATCTTCAACAACAGCGATAAGATCAGATACTCCTCTCAGGCCGATTTTGCGGGAATCGCAGTGCTTCATGCACGCGATCTTGACGAAGACGCCCTCTTTGCAGAAAAAGGGAAGATCGATCTGAAAGGAGAGTCCTTTGAGACCTACATAGGCAACTTCCGGATCCTCAGGAGAGGCGAAGTTCCTATGATAAACGAGACTTCTGATGATGAAGAAGATTGCGAAGATAAGTGCAAAGAGAAATGCAAAGAGAACTGCACAGATTGTGAGGAATATTGCACAGAGCACTGCGAAAATTATTGCGCGAATGAGACCACCGAGGAAGAATATGAGTTACTCCCCTGCTGTACAGGCGGATGGTCCCTCATGGTCCCAGCAGACCAGCACGCCCACTGTGCAAATTGCATCTTCGATTCCACATCGAATATCCAGGCGGCGGAGACTGCAAGGAGCGAACAGTGGGCTAAAGCCTAAAAATTTTTATTTGGGATAGGGAGGTGACAGTAGATGACTCAGTTGAGAGTTTTTGGGATGTTAAAGGCGTTTGTAGCAGCATTATTTCTTGTGGCCATCGCCGCAGGAGCTGCGAACAATACCACTTCACAGGAGCTTCAAGTCGCCCTCAGCGGGGTGGCTGATGGATTTCTTTCGACCACAGATGCACCAATTGCATCAGCATTTGACTATCTGATATCTTGCCAGAACGAGGATGGCGGCTTCGGACCTAAACCCGAATCGGAAAGCGATTTGAAAGAGACCTCAATGGCAGTGATTTCCATAGCGGCTATTGGAAAAGATCCAGCATCCTACGTCAAGAACGGAAAAAGCCCTGTGGATTATCTTCGGGAAAACCATGAAGGTCTGAGTAATTTGACCAATGCTGAAGCCCATATAGGGCGATATGTGGTGGCAATGGCTTCGTCCGGCCTTGATCCCAGCAATATCAGCGGAAAAGATTATGTGAAGATTCTGAAAGGCTACTGTAGCCCCAGCGGCGAGGTCGGCAAGGAGAATTACGTCTGGGATGACGCCTGGGTCCTGATGGGCCTTGCAGCATGCAACCAATCGGGGTCAGATGAGGCGAAAAGTGCTCTAAACCATCTGAGAGGACTGCAGACCAAGAAAGGCGGATGGACATGGAATGGGGGCACTGAGGGGATTGACCCGGATACCACAAGCATAATCCTGTGTGCTCTCATGAGCGGAGGCGAGGAGAACAGCTCTGAGACTGTGAAGAAAGCCCTGGGATACCTGCACTCAGAACAAAACCAGGACGGTGGGTTTTCATCCATGGGGTCGAATGCTGCCACTGACGGCTGGGCCATCATGGCCATAAATGCAGCTGACCAGAACCCAAGGTCGTGGAAGTCAGAGTCAAAAGATCCCATAGATCATCTTCTGAGCCTCCAAAGGAAAGATGGCTCCATATGGTGGAAAAAGGATAGCGAGGGATTCTCCTTCGAGTGGACGGCCAATGGGATTATAGCCCTGACAGGAGGCAGAATGCCACCGAGCGTTTGAGATGATAGAAGACGGGTGGAGCCTCCTTTAAATTTTTACGAAACAATATCGATGTGAAGATGGATTTTACCGCAAGCTTTAAGTAAAACTAATTTGTATTAGATCAGATTTAGTGGATTGGAAAATTTCCACGCGTCCATTCAGATCAGGAGGTGAGCAAAACACAAGTTTTGCTCGCGCCTCCATCTCCCGTTTTAAATGGTAACAGCGGACACAATAGGGCAGATAAGAGATTCCCTGAAGATGAAAGACATAATCAAGGGACTATCCGACTGCAATGTACATAGCCCGGAGGGCGTCTTCTTGAGGCGACATAGCCAGCGGCCGCTAATCGCAGATCGCGCGGTCGCTGGACGAGGAGTTCACATCATGCACAGAGCGTAAGGGCCGTAGGGCACCTTCGATCATTTGGCTATTGGCAGTTCGACTTTGGATTTGGCGGCAAGTCAAAAAGCGCATCTTGCTGCAATCTGCGGGGTATTCCTTTAAAAATAAAGCGTGATGCAATCCCATTGCATAGTTGACTCCCAAAACAAACATATTGTCCCCACAAAATAATATTAAAACTTACAAATATTATGGTGTTATCTCCCATTTATAAGCCCTTTATAAGGAACTTATAAACCTTAAATACTCACGTATATATACCCCGAGTATATAAAGACATTCTGGAGATACTTGCGATGGAGTCCACAATAAATATAGAGAACGTGGTGGCATCTACCAAGCTGGCCAACGACTTTGACCTGCACAAGATCGAGGCCGAGCTGGAGGGCGCGGAGTACAACAAGGAGAAGTTCCCGGGCCTAGTGTACAGGGTCAAGTCCCCGCGGGCTGCTTTTCTCATCTTCACATCAGGAAAAGTGGTCTGCACAGGAGCCAAGAACGTCGAGGACGTTCGCACAGTCATCACCAATATGGCCAAGACGCTCAAGTCCATCGGCTTCGAGAACATCGACCTTGAGCCCGAGATCCACGTTCAGAACATTGTGGCCTCCGCAGACCTGAAGACGGATCTGAATTTAAACGCCATCGCATTAGGCCTCGGCCTGGAGAACATCGAGTACGAGCCAGAGCAGTTTCCAGGACTCGTTTACAGGATCAAGCAGCCAAAAGTAGTAGTACTCATATTCAGCTCGGGCAAGCTGGTCGTCACGGGCGGCAAGTCGCCGGAGGAGTGCGAGGAGGGCGTGCGCATTGTCCGGCAGCAGCTGGAGAACATGGGGCTGCTGTAGGCTGATTGTTTTCAACTTTTTTGAATTTCATGTGAGAGAAGGAGAACAGCGATCGTGGCCAGCGGCGTGTTTCTGATCCAGGAGGACGGAAGCCTCATCGAGATGGAAGAGCAGCAGGTTCCAAACGAGAATTACTTGCAGGAGTTGCTTGCCAAATATCCGAACCTACTTGCGGGAAATCAGATTGATGATGCCGATCCCAGGAAATGGCTGCTCATCTCTCGGGAAGCAGGACTGCCAGGAGAAGAGAACGGCGCTGATCGATGGTCGGTGGATCACCTCTTTCTCGATCAGGATGCGATTCCAACGTTGGTAGAGGTCAAACGGAGCTGCGATACTCGCATCAGACGAGAAGTAGTCGGGCAAATGCTCGATTATGCTGCAAATGCGGTGGTCTATTGGTCGATTGAGGAAATTCGAGCCAAGTTTGAGGCGACTTGCACGATCAGTAACGTTGATCCTGCTGAAAAACTTAGGGAATTCCTCGACGCTTCGGAAGGACAAGAGGAATTCTGGCAGAAGGCCAAGACGAACCTCCAGGCTGGCAAAATAAGAATGCTTTTCATTGCCGATGAGGTTCCTGCAGAGCTTCGGCGCGTTGTGGAATTCTTGAATGAGCAGATGGACCCTGCAGAAGTGCTGGCAGTCGAGATCAAGCTATACACTGGCCAAAATATGAAGACTCTGGTTCCTAGAGTCATTGGCCAAACAGATCCACCAACTCCAGAAAAGATAGTATGGAATGAGGAGTCGTTCTTCAATGCGCTAAAGTCAAGACGTGGCCCGGAAGATTTGGTAATTGCCAGAGAAATCTACAATTGGTCAAAAGATAAGCTGCCTCGGTTTACTTGGGGAAGAGGAAAGCGAGATGGTTCATTTAGTCCAGGACTAGATCACAAGGGGATTACCTATTATCCAATTATTATTTGGACATACGGAAAAATCCAGATTTCATTCGAATATTTGAAATCAAACCCACCCTTCGATGCCGAGGATAAGAGAAGAGATTTATTAAATATGCTGAATCAAGTTTCAGGCGTGAATATCTCAGATGATGCTATAACTAAATGCCCAAATATTTTCCTTTCCGTGTTTAAAGAGAAGTCCTCGCTCAGTCAGCTCCTCGAAGCTCTCGATTGGGTTGTCGACGAGATAAAAGCATCCTGAAGGGATACCATGAACTCCATCCCCGATCTGCTCCAACATCCTCGCAATCACGATGTCAAACGAGCCTCGCTCTTCGGCCAGCGCGAGGCGAGGCCACAGAGGAGGAAGATATCGATCTTCTAGTTTGAGGAGGAAAGAGCCCTCTTGACCTCGTGGGCTTGAAGCAGGAGATTGAAGACGCCTTCCATCGCGAGTTCGACTTCCTGACCTGCGACTCCCTGCACCCGCGGCTGAAGGATTGAATAGATGAAGGAACAGGTGGCAGCGCCCTGAAGAGCGACATCTAGAGCCTGCAGCGATCTCAGCTAAAATCGCGTGCAGATAACTGCTGACATATTAAGAGAAGGTATTCGTCATACAGCATCCATCAGGTAGAATTAAAGGCACTCTTAAATTAATAATATTAGATTCTACATTGGAATTTAGTTAATTAAGCAGTTTTCAGAAAAAATTGCATTCATTATGAGAACATTCTCAAAAAAGTACTTAAATGATGAACGCGGATATTACCTAAACGAATGATGATGAGGGTGATGCTGTGTCTGAGGACCTAGAGCAACAGAAGGATTGCATCCTAATAAGATGCCTCTTGAAGAGCAAGTACAGCGACCTGGTGCTCCTCTGCGCCGTGGCCCTCGCGTTCATCGCGCTGATACTCGTATCGGTCGCCCCCATCTGAAAAAAGAGAGGGATCTGGCTTTTTCTTTTTTTCCGCGCTCTTTTCTGCCTTCGTGCTCTTTTCAATTCTGGAATTGCGCCCTCAGGCGCTGCACGATCTCTGCCAGCGTCAGGCTCTCCTGCGTCCCGCTTGCCATGTCGCGCAGCGTGAGCCTTCCTGAGTCTATCTCACTCCTTCCTACTATTACCGCGAACTTGGCTCCAGCGGCTGCAGCAGCCTTCAGCTGTGCCCCAAGGCCGCGGCCCATCACGTCCAGGACCGTGGGCAGCGCCTCGCGCAGCTCCGTCGCGATCTTCACAGCCTCGACCTTGACATCCGGAGTGTAGATCAAGAAGACAGGAGGCTGCCACCTCTCCTCGACCTGTGCGATCTCCATGATCCTGTCGAACCCCAGGCCGAAGCCCGTGGACGAGGTCTCCTTTCCTCCGAAGAGGCTGGCCAGCTCGTATGTCCCTCCGCCGCAGACCTGGCGCTGCGCGCCCAACCCCTGGGCATAGATCTCGAAGACCGCCCCCGAGTAGTACTCAAGGCCGCGCACGATCTCGAAGTCTATGGTGAAATCGACGCCGTAGGCCTCCAGAAGCTCCACAGTCCGGCCGAACTCATCCATCCTCAGCTCCGCTGATACAGAGCGCCCGGTGCGGGCCGAAGCGCGGCCCGTGCCAGCATGCGATGCCTCTTCGGCCACGAAGGCGGTCGGCCCCATCGATTCCTCATTTCTCAGGTCGTTCGCGATCTCCATGGCCCTGCCCAGAGCCTCGCGCCCTTTCAGGTCTATCAGCTCCAGAAGACCGAGATGGCTGGCGTCGATCTCCTCCAGGCACTCCTTCAGAGCATCGCGCTCTTTCTTGTCGATCATCCTCATGATCGCCGACCTGCGCTCAGCCCCGATCCTGTCCAGGATGGACCGCACGAGCCCGAGATAACCTACATGAATCTCGCCCTTCACGCCGACGCTCTCAAGCATCCTGTCTGCCAGGGCTATGACCTCGGCCTCCGAGTCGGGCTTTGCGCCGCCGATCAGCTCCACCCCGAGCTGCCAGAACTCCCTGAACCGCCCCTTCTGTGGCCGCTCATAGCGGAAGCAGTTGCCGAAATAGGACAGCCTCTGGGGCTTCGGCGCATTCTGAAGCTCCGCGACGTACATCCTCATCACGGGAGCCGTAAGCTCAGGCCGCAGGGCGAGATCACGACCGCCCTTGTCCTTGAAGCTGTAGATCTCCTCCAGGACCGCTTCGCCACATTTCTGGGTGAAGAGCTCAAGGTGCTCAAAAGTGGGCGTCGCTATCTCCCTGTATCCCCAGCGCTCCAACACTTCCTGCATGGCCCTTCGCGCGGCTGTGCGCCGCCAGGCTTCATCGGGAAGAAAATCCCTGGTGCCCCTCGGTCTCTGGATAGTCATACTGTGGGAAGGATGGCACAAAATGCCCTTATAGTTTGTGATGAGATGGAGAAAGACATGAGCCGCGCGATCGGCTGGCTTCTGGTAATCCTGGGACTGATCCTCATAGCAGTATCCCTTCTGCAATCCTTCGCACAGGGCGAGACAAACCTCGGAGGAGTCCTGATGATCGGCCCGATCCCGATAGTCTTCGGCTCTAGCCCTGAGATGGCAGTGGCCTCTATGCTCCTCGCCATGGCCATGATGGCCCTCAGCTTCCTGCTCTTTCGGGGGCGATACTGATGCTCCTCCTGTTCCTGGGGGTCGTGCTGATCCTCATCGGATTTCTCATGCTGATCTGGCCAAGAAAGGAACAGAACGACGCCCAGGGTGCTCGAAGGCTGGATCATGATCACGAAATCCAAGGCCAAGAACCACGAAGACGGAGAACTGAAACAGAGGAGACGGAGAACGGCGAAAAGAGAGAAAAGACATGTGTGAAGGGCGGTGCAGTGGTGATGATAGGGCCGATCCCCATCGTTATCGGCTCGGACCCGAAGATAGCTCTCTTTATGATGATCATCGCCCTGACGATAATGATCCTCTGGGCTCTGGCTGTGAAAAGCAACTAGAGAGGGATGCTATAGCAGTCTCCCTCATCAGGCGTCGCGAGCCGCCCCCATTTTCCGCCCTCATTTGAGCTTTTCTTCGACCTCAGGAGGACAGACGATCACCTGCACGGGCTTGATTATGATGTTGGACGTAGCCACTGCGCTGCCCCCTTCCACTGTGTTTATGGCACTGACTGAAACGCCTTTGACATCGATGTTCAGATAGTTGCCCATGCGCTTCTGATCCGGGCTCACTGCATTTGCTCTGCCATCGATTTTATTATTTTTTTCCATATCCGAATTGACTGCATTATCCACGAACGCCTCGAGGTCATCCGCCCCTGCGGGCCATTCCCTCTTGCTCTCGCCCTTTCCAGTGACGCTCACTCCCATGAAGTTGACAAGACCGCGCGTCTTAGGATCTGCATTCTGGGACTCCTCGCAGACTATATCCCTCTGGGCGACTGTGTTCATCGCCTTCAGATCCCCCACCTCTGCTTCGGATTGAGACCCATTCAGGGCTATTGACTCCTTTGTCGGCTGAGCGCGAGGCATAACCTCAGGACGGAGTGGTCCGCTCACGGGCACATCTCGCGAAGCCCAGGGGAAACAGATCGTCCCGCCGGGGAGCTTGAGCTGCCCTCTATCTGAATCCTGCAGATGAGGCACATAGCCGGACCCCAGATTACCCATCAGGGCGGACGAATCGGGCATCGACGGCTGCTTTGCAGCAGAGACATTCATCAACAAAATCAGGCAAACAAAAACTGTCCCCACCAGCGCCATGCCGGTGGGTCCAAGCATTCTATCCATGGTTCATCCCTCAGGTCTCAAGACCCGAAGTTTACTGCTGGTTGGTCACGATCTCTATGTCATTTGTCGCGACGGCTGCACCGGCATTGCCGATGGGCACTCCACCTGCAACGCCGAAGGCCAACGCATTCCTGTTTCCTACCCGGATCTGCTCCACATTGTACTTGATGCAGCAGTCCCTACACGGGCAGGATGGATCAAGGGCCTGGCAGCAAGCGCACTCGCCGGAGTCCTGATTCTTCTTGATCTTCAGGTGGTTCGTTGCAACCGCAGCGCCGGCATTGCCGATGGGAAGAAACCCACCAACGCCAACAGCCATTGCCCTATCGTTTCCAACATCGATTGAGTCGTAGTTGGTATCTGCATCCGCCGGGAACTTGAAGGCATTACCCTGGGTCTCGAAGATGCCCTGACCGAGGATGTCAACACCATTTGTTCCTACCATTCCCTGTGCCATAGCTGGAGCCGCCAAAGCCGTCACAGCCATAGCCAGCGCAAAGAATATCGCTACTCTTTTGATAGTCTCACCCCATGATATCTTTTTTTATTAGCTCTAACTAAACGTCAATTATATTTATATGTTTTGGTGCTTTCTTTTGGTATTCATAAGATTTATGGAGATATTTTGCAGATAGAATTTGACATGGAATATGCGATAGCAATAATAGGAATCAGCCTTCAGAGAGAGAGAGAGAGAGAGAAAAAGAGAAAGAGAAAGAGAAAGAGAAAGAAAAAAAGTGAGTTGTGTAAAGGGATTGATATAAAGAGGAGCATCTAAAAGCGATGGCAGCACATTGTCATAAGTGCTATTAGAGATGAGGGGAAGAAGGCTCGGTTCTTCTAAACGTCCGACAAAAGAGATGAGGTTGCAATTTTACAAGAGAATATGGGCATCGATTAGCCCTTCGCGATTGTCAAAATGCTTTATCAAAGCTTTTCACTCACCTCAGCAGGAGGGACTATGATCTGCACGGGCTTGATGATGATGTTGGAGGTGGCCACAGCGCTGCCGCCTTGCACTGTATTTATGGCGCTGACAGAGATCCCACTGACATCTATATTCAGGTAGTTTCCTTGTCGCCCAGGACCGGCCGAGATGGCTCCGCGGGTCGCATTCTTTCGCGTCTCTTTGCCAAGAGCATTGTTCACGAGGTCCTCGATGTCAACGTCTCCTCTGCGCACATCAGACCAGTCCACCTTTGCCCCGCTCCTCTCGCCCGCCACTCTCACATTCATAGAGTTGGCCAGATCCTGGCCCCCTGAGCCTGCCTGCTGAGATTCCCCGCAAATCAGATCTCTCTCTTTGATGGAGTTTATCGCTGAGAGGTCCTTCACCTGTGCCACGGGATCCGAGCCGTTCAGGACCGCCTTCTCGCTCGTGGGCGAAGAGTGAGGCATCAGATCATTGGCATTCTCAGGACAAAAGTGTCGCGAATCGCACGGAAGATAGGCGGCATCGCCAGGATGCTGAAGCTGGCCGAGGGTCATCGTATCCTGATGATGGATGAAATCGGAATGGAACTCCCTCATCTTAGCAAGCGCATCGGCTGAGGATGGATCGCCCGCGGCCAAGCCCTGCAGGAGACAGACAAAAATGATTCCCACCAGCATCGCGCCGGTGGGCCTCGGCAACATCATCATCTTGGCCCTCTCAGGTTCCAAGATCTGAGATTCACTCTTGATTGTTGCCAACCTGGTTGGTCACAATCTTCACGTTGTTGGTGGCAGTGGCGAAGCCGAAAGCCATGGCATCCCTGTTGCCCACCTTGATCTGCTCGATGTTCTGGTTCAGGCAGCAGTCCTGGCAATTCCCGATCTCTTCACCGCCATTGCAGCAATCGCACTTGCCAGTATCCTGGTTCTTCTTGATCTCCAGGTTATTCGTCGCTACAGTAGGTCCATTTCGGAAGGCAAAAGGCCAGCCGTCCGGCATTCCAAAAGCCGTCGCCTTGTCGTTTCCAACCTTCAAGGAGTCGAAGTTCGTGTCAGCCCCGAATGGGAACTGGAATGCGTCTCCATCGCTCTCGAAGATCCCTTTTCCGAGGACATCCACACCGCCGCTTCCAACGATCGCGTTCTGGGCCACTGCAGGAACAACAAATAAAGCAGCAGCCAGAGCCAGCATTACCCCTATTTTCTTGATAGTCTCACCCCATACATTCTTTAGTATAGGTTTCTGTTGGTATTGATAATACTTATATTTTTTGGTGAGACATACTAAGCGCAGAATGGGATACATGCGATAAACTTCTAAGAATACGGTTTTAGATGTCGATATTTCTACAGAAAATCCCTTAAAATCCGGGAAATAATCGTAAAACTAATAATTATATTAATAGTGATTGTGCTAATAAAGCTTACACTGTTTCGATCAATAGAATACGAGGACCCCAAGATCAAGGATGCCCCTTGAAGAGATGGCCTAAGCCATCCTGTCCCCTTCCTTGCTACCCTTTCAAATTACCCACCTAATATTGAACCCTGCTTTATTATAAAGCTTTTCTATGCGATGCTGTGTTGAATAAGTCCCTAAAATCCATAAGCGGAGGGGCTATTCATAGTAGTAGCAGAGAATAACCCAAAAATCGATATCCGAAAGGTGAAATATGCCAAAAACCAGCACTATGCGAAGATCAGTTTCCTGACCTTCATGGTCCCAAGATCAACAATGGGAACTATCGCGGGCTGGGGCTGGATATTCATCTTCTTCTGAAAATCAGTTTGCGACTGCCAAGTGCCGCTGTTTATGACTGCCACCCCCTTGTATCTCGCTATGCCAACTGTATGAACGTGGCCGCAGTGCAAGATGGCAGGCGGCCTGGAGATGACATAATGATCCTCGCGCTCGGGAGCTATGGAGACACGGCTCCCGTAGATGGGCGAAAGATGCCTCCTCTTCAGCATCTCCACCATGGCCTTCTCAGGTGCTGCATAGGATAATCCAGGGACACGTAAGACAAAGTCATCGATGCTGCGCCCGTGGTAGATCAGGACAGAGACGCCGCCAAGGGTCACCCAAGCAGGATTCCCTGCGAAGAGGACATCTCCATGAAAGTACTTTTGGATCGCCTCGGGCAGGGCTGGCTGAGGCTCCGCCTGCCGGACGATATCATGGTTTCCGGGAGAGATGATGAGGGAGATGCCCTTGCGGATGCTGTTCAGGCATCCGGCTGCCGCCTCATACTGCTCGTAGATATCCTTGATCGCCAGGTCTCCCTCCTGGCCGGGATAGATCCCAATGCCGTCTACCATATCCCCAGCGATCACTATGTACTTTACAAGAGCTGCGAGGCCGGATGGGTCCTCGACCTCTCCGTTCAGCCAGCTCGCGAACCTCCGCCAGGCAGCCTCCATGAAGTACTTGCTCCCGACGTGAAGGTCGGAGAGCAGCAGAGCACACCCGCCCCCCTTCTCCAGCGGCTCTGTCTGATTGGGCATATCAGGCCACAGAAGGGATTTGACGAAGATCCTCCCGTTTCCATCGGAGACGCCCGTTATTCCCAAGACCTCATCGGGGACGACAAGGCTCGACTGCTCAAAGATCTCCGCGTCCTTCTGGATGACCGCTGTCACCATGCCGGTGGGATCCTCCAGCTCGATCACCCTGTTTCCTCTGGCAGTCGTCTTGACGTCCATGATCATGCCGATGAGAGAGACCTCTCTGCCCGAGGTGCTCTTTCCGAGGCTCTCGATAGGCCGGGAGTTCAGCCTTCTTGAGAGGATCTCCCTGATCCGCGAGTACCTGTCGCGAAAGTACCTCACGAAGTCCTCGTACCCCCCCTCGCAGGTGGACCTTCCAGTTATATCGCATTTCAGCTCTGCCCCAGCGGCTGGCGAAGAATCACGAGGCAGACCCCGATTAGCCAATGGAGAGGGCCCAGCGCCCGAGTGTGATGATGAAAGGGACCGCCTGGACTCCGCAAGGGAGAGAATGCTTGAGAGATGAGATGCCGGTATCACCGCCACTGATTTATCAAGGCCGCCGATGATGCGCAGCATCAGATCGGGCCTGGAGCCTGGAATGCGACGGAGGATCTCCAGAGCCTCAGGCTCGAGCTGATATCCCTGCTCGGCAAACCTCTGCACTATCTCTCGATCTGCATCGAACCCCTCTCGAAGGCCAATTCTGGGCGTCTTCAGCATCGAAAGGGGTATAAGAGCGTACAAACTGATAAAGCTGGCTGATGAAGATCGGAGAATGGTTTGACAATTTGCCCCTCCCTGGTTTTGTCAAGGACATAATCGTCGTGGCTGTGGTTGTGGCCTTCGTCTCCATCGTCTCCCAGATCGCTCTGGGCCTGTGGCAGCCCATGGTGGCGGTGGAATCGGGGAGCATGGTGCCGAACCTGAATATTGGAGACATAATAATAGTACAGGGTGCAGCCCGCACAGAGATAATCCCATGGGATGAGGCTGAGCTGAAAGACTACAAATCCTTCAACAATCCGGGCGACGTCATACTCTATCGGCCTTACGGCAAGGAGAGCCCCAACCTGCTAGATCAGGGAAAGATGATGATAGGCATCTCTCCAGGATACGACAAGGCTACGCCCGTCATTCACAGAGCCCTGAGCTATGTTGAAAAGGGAGAGACCATGTGGACGGACGGGCCTGCTGCGCCATTCTCCGGCTACATCACCAAGGGAGACCACAACGAGGTCATAGATCAGCAGGCAGGCCAGATCTTCGGCATGGCCAACATGTCCTACATCGAGGCGAACTCTGACCAGCTCAGAGACGTCGGCGGCGGCATTTACCTGGATAAAAAGACGGGACTCATCATATACAAGGTGGCAAATGGCACCTTCGTCGGCGATGGAATAAGCTATCTCACCCCCGTCGAGAAGGAGTGGGTCATCGGCGTGGCGCGGGCCAAGATCCCGCTCGTCGGGTACGTCAGGCTGATCCCCAACATCATCAGCGATCAGATCCACAAGCTCATGGGATAGGCCTCATGAGCCATTCTCATCAGATGGACTTTCGAGCCGTCACTGCCCAGTGATCCTGGTGAAAGGGCAGGAGATCCACAGACTCGACGAGATCAAGGCCCTTCAGCTCGCGAACCTCGGCGCGAAAGACCGCCTGAGGCGCTGCGGTGACATCGATGGAGCGAGTCTTCACCATCATGATAAGATCGCCTTCAGGTCTGAGGTAAAGGTCAGAGTTCAGCGACGCTATCTCAGCCTGGTTCCTCTGCGCTACATCCTGATAGACCAGATCGACGGGCTCGACGAGAGAACTGTAGCTTTCCGGCCTGGCTGCATCCGCGAGGATGGGAATGATGTTCTTCCTCCTCTCGCATAAAGGGAGGAGATCGCGCATGGAGCGGGGCGAGAACTCCACAGCGTAGATCATGCCGCCAGATGCTATGTCGCTGACGTGGCTCACAGTTGTCCCTGTGGCAGCGCCCAAATAGAGGACTTTGGAATCCCTTGAGAGGGAGAGGCCCCGGCCTTTGCCCTTCTGCAGGAGGGCCGCAAGCTTTGAGCGAAATGGGTCCCAGATCCTGTAGCCGTCTATGATGCGCTCTCCATAAACAGGCACCGGATCAGGAGAAAAGGTCGCCAGCCTCCTCTGGCCATCGATCTCGATGGTGAAGACTCCTGGCGATATCTCTTGAAGAAGCATGCTCAAACCATTCTGCAAAAAGGAGTATTTCAGAGTTGAGTTCTATTTTAGAGTTCTTTGCCCATGGAGGTCGTCGTCAACTTAACGTGCTTCACTCCCTTCAGAGCCATCATCTTCTCAGCTGCTTTGCGCACATCCTGGCCATCCCCCTTGAGGACGACTACCTCTAGGCAGTTGTCGATATCCAGATGAACATGGAGGCTGGACTGGATTATATTGCCGAACTCGTGCTGTATCTCGGTCAGGTTGTCCACCAGGCCGCGCTGTGCATGCGAGTACACCAGGGTTATGACGCCCACGCGTTCTCCCTGTACATCGCTCATCCACTCGAAATGGACGATATAGTTTCTGATGGCGTCCCTAATGCCCTCAGATCTGGATGAATAGCCTCGCTGCAGGATTATCTCATCAAACCTGGTGAGCAGCTTTTCAGGCAGCGAGACGCCGATTCGCATAAGTTCTTGTTCCATGGATTATCGCGCCCAGTATTCTGGTGTTAAATAGTAATAAACTTATGGGATAAAAAGACGCCGATGGCATGAACATGAAAGTTGCACCATAAAGGTTTTCCCCTCCTGCAGACGACATGATGGGCGATATGCCAGACATTGCGCTCATCGGCGACCGCACCTTCCTCTTCGAGAAGCTCTTTGGAGAACTTGGGGCCAGCTGCCAGTTCCTCCAGCCCGCTGTCCTGGGCAGCCCCTTCCTGCCTCAGTACAAGATGGTGATAATTCCCACGGGCTTCGCCAACCCGCAGTACTCCAAGGCACTGCCAGCGCTCCAGAGGGCGAAGTCCAATATCGCCGATTTTGTGAAGAGAGGTGGCATGCTGACTGTCTTCGGGCCGATGGTGGCGAAGCACGAGTACGAGTGGCTTCCTCTGGAGCTGAAGTATGTATGCGATTACGGGCCCGAGAGCGTGACGCCATCGCAACATGAGTGCTCCTGTTTCCTCTG
The DNA here is from genome assembly GCA_002067365.1 of Methanosaeta sp. PtaU1.Bin060. Classification (GTDB taxonomy): domain Archaea; phylum Halobacteriota; class Methanosarcinia; order Methanotrichales; family Methanotrichaceae; genus Methanothrix. The sequence goes on from MVRK01000055.1 coordinate 27,488, forward strand.
CGCCGTCACGCCCGAGTGCGACGGCTACCTCTGCCCCGGCAATGATTTCGAGACGGTCGCACGCGATTCAAAGGGCAGAGCAGTCCTGGTGGCTGCGAATTACGGGTTGGGCCTGATTGTGGCCTCCTCGGTTCATGAGTTTCCCGCTGCTGAATACATCAGATGGGCCCTTGGAAAGGGCAAGCCTGCTAAGCTCTAAAAGCCGGATGAACGCATTGATTGATCCCTGGATAAGCGCTGCCAAGGGAGGTGCCAATCGGTGACATTCAAGGATGAAGACGAAGCTGAAGATGCATCAAGGATTCATCGCCGTCCCAGCAATGCCCGCAAGGATGTAGAGGCCGAACTGCAGAAGATGGGCATCTCATCGGAGAGAAGGATCACAGTGATGAACCTTGAAAGCGGCGAGAGGCACTATTTCGATGACTATCTCCAGGCAATCGAGTTCTTGAAGGAAAAGAAGGGGCGATGGTATTTGGCGACGCCTGGGATAAGAGATGAGAGGGATAAAGCGATCAAGCGCTGAGATTTCGAATGAGGACATGGGACGGTTTCAAGCGCTGAATTCACAATCGCGAAGAGCGTAGCAGATTCATTCAAGGGTGATGATCTGCAGGTTGCCTTGAGAAGAGCCGGCGATATATCAGCAGTATCGCAGGATTAAAGAC
>MVRK01000056.1 GCA_002067365.1 Methanosaeta sp. PtaU1.Bin060
TTCGCCTATTAAAGGAGATCGTGAGCTGGGTTTAGACCGTCGTGAGACAGGTCGGTTACTATCTGTTAGGGGTGTATTGCGGTCTGAGGGCAGGTTGGTTTTAGTACGAGAGGAACAAACCAACGGCACCTCTGGTCTATCGGTTGTCTGGCAAGGCATGCCGAGCAGCTACGTGCTCGCGGATAAGGGCTGAAAGCATCTAAGCCCGAAACCGCCCCTGAAAAGAGACCGCTTAGAGTACTCGTAAAAGACGAGTTTGATAGAGCTGGTGTGTACGCACCAAGGCAACGAGGTGTTCAGCTCGCAGCTACTAACAACTCTGCAGCGCTCCGCTAAACTCGGGCGAAATCTGTGTCGCAAAGCAACGATATGCACGGCTTATAAGCCAAGATCCCTGGACTAAGGTCTAGGGTGGCAGAAATACCGGTTCGATTCCGGATCTTGGAATCGAGCATGGCGGCCAGAGCGACAGGGAAACTCCTGAACCCATTCCGAACTCAGAAGATAAGCCTGTCCACGTTCTGCATTGTACTTAGGTGCGCGAGCCCTCGGGAACTGTAGATCGCTGCCATGCTCACCTAATATCTTTTTATTAGAGCTTCAAGCCGAGCTTGGGCTCCAGAATTACTGCACATTAAACCCAACTTATCCTCGCTGCACGGATGACGGTTTCCATCTTATCGATACTGCACGGTCGATCGGGCTGCTGTGCGCCCGGAAAGGCGGCCGGACGGAGAGCTGCCGTGCTCACCTAACTTTCTTTTTTAACCACAACTGGAGCTTAGGACTCTCTGAATTACTATTATATTGAATCGAAGGACCCGCAATTTCGGTTTCACAAATCCCAGGCAACCATGCAGCATTTCGCCCCAAGGGGCGCGAGCCCTCGAGAGGTGACAGACATTTGCCCAATCTGCAACTAGGGATTGCGGATTACTTACTATCACGAATACAAAACGTGGTCCATTATAGTCGTACAAGATCAAAGGAGGAATTTCATAGTCAAAGCAGATCTTCAAGCTCTTCTCTTTTTATTCCTGCATCTTCCAAAATCTGTATGAGTGTGCCTCTTGCTATATCCTGGTCGCTATGGGAAGGAACTGTGACCCTTCTCTTCGTTTCCGGATGAGCAAAGATATAATGGCTCCCCGTAACTCTCTTCAGTACGAAACCTTTCTTTTCAATAATCGCTATGACTTTCTGAGGAGTTAGAGATGGCAGCTTAGGCATGGGCCTCCACTGTCAGCCTGCACTCGATGAGATCCTCTTCTACAGGAATTGCCTCGCCGTCTTCTATCAGGCTTTCAATATAGCCATTGATTGCATCCCTGGCCATCTCGATCGCCTCTTCCACTGTCTTTCCATAGGTGATGCACCCGGGAAGTGCCGGGACTAAAACAGTATAGCCGCCTTCAGGTTCCTTGCGCAGAGTGATCCGATAGCTGAGAGTTCTCATATCTAATATAGATCACTGACAAATGAAATATAACTTGCGGCTATTGGGGATCACTCAGGCCAGTGTTTTCAGCAAGACCATCATCAGTATCTCGATATAGCAGGGGTGCAAGCTCCGAGGATACAATAGTCCCTATTCCATGCTGAATTAGAGCTCCCCAATCACTGCCATCATAAATCCATGCAACCATATCGCATCCCACCCCACAGGGGCGCGAGCCCTCGGGATAGGACAGACATTATCCCAAACCGGAACCATGGCTCCCGTATCATCGCTGTCCTATATCCAGGTAGCCTGCCGTATCCCTTGAAGGATATCGCTTGGGAACGAATTGGTTTTGGTGTTGCTAAGAGGATTTAGAGCATTGGTCAATCTATACGCAGCGAAATCCTGGAAAACTATTCAGATCAGATGCCAGATAATTATAATAACTTCGAAAATTCATCAACGCTCATACCAGCCTGCCTGATGATCGCCCGCAGCGTTCCTCGATCAAGCTCTCTGTGATTAGGAACAATGACCTGTGAGAAAGGATCATCTCGTCTCAGGACAATGTGGCTTCCTTCCTGACGTTTGAAGTAGAATCCGATCTTCTAAAGGGCTTTGACACAGTCCTGACCGGAAACCACGGGCAATTTGCTCATGCAACTGCCAAAAGTGCATCGAAGCGTTCCTCTGGGACGGCAATCCCATCCTCTTTTAATGCATCTATGTATGCTTGAATTGCCTCTTTGGTATTATTAAGGGCCTCCTCTTTGGTTCTTCCCTGGCTGATGCATCCGGGAAGGCTAGGAACTTCCGCTACCCAGCAGCCATCTTCGCCTGGATAGATGATCACTTGTCGCATGGTTCTTTATCTCCCCTTCACCATATATTTACCTATGTTCTGATAGCTGCCATATTCACCTGATCTTCTTCAGCCGCTCGTTAACCATATCAGCATCAAAATACTCGGGATCAAATTTCCCTCCCACCCACATCAACATATCCTTATGCTCTGGATGGCTTCTATCTCTGAGGGTCTTCAGGAGATGGTAGTATCCACTTTCTCCACCACAATCCTCGGGAGGTGCAGAACGCTTTCCCTTCAAGCAGACAGGATGCTCCAGTTCCTCTTCAGGCTTGAAGATCTTCTCCACCAAGATCGTGTGACTCCAGCTATCTCCAAAGTCATATTCATAAACGAACTTGAACTTCTCCCCGGGTATGATTCTATCCAGCCTGAACTTTTTCTCGTCCTTGAAATCATCGCCAAGCATATCAGCTTCCCTGGAGATGATGCTGTAGCTCTCACCATCTATCAAGAACTGGTGCAGATGGCAGTCATACCAGCCCATGACCTCCTGCAGGATCTTGTGTAGCTTGAACAACGATATATCCCCCCGAACCTGAATCCTTCTCCAGATCGGCGGCCTTATTCTATCAAGGGTCACCTTGAGTTGATAAATTGCCATAGGCTCTGAAAGACCTGAAGAGCCCTTAGTTTTTTTTACCATAATCCCTGATTGGGGTTCTCTATAGATATCATTATTGATCTGCGGATAGGAATTTCATACCCATTCGGTTGCCTGATGAGCGCTGGATACACTTGACTGAAGGTCACTCTGCGAAGGACGAAGCAGGAAGTTCTTATCCACTAGAACATAGTAGTTCACGGACACTTACAAATAGCATAGATATTATTAATGATTGGGTGAGTTTTTATGATCTATAAAGAGCTTGGCGCCGTCATACTGGTCTTGGGATTGCTCCTCTCAACAGGCATTATCGCTGGCCA
>MVRK01000057.1 GCA_002067365.1 Methanosaeta sp. PtaU1.Bin060
GTACAGTCTGGGGAAGCAACTGTACGCCTTTGTACTCCACAATGCTGCTGCATGATTTTTCTATGCCCCCTAGTCTAACAAATTACTATGCGCTAGCCATTTCGCATGCCCACGACTTCAGTCGTGGGTTGTTGACCTGCTCTGATATCCCTCAAGGATAATTTCGCTGTCCGAGATATCGCCAAACCGTTGCCTTTGGACATAGAGAATATGCAACTTTGCGAAATATTCCTTCGAGAGCATCCTGGTCTTGGCAAGATGGATACTGCCCACCTTGGCCCGCGGCTTTTTCCAGATGCGGCGGGTCTCTGTCTTCCGGCCATCCAAAATTGGCGCTATATGTTCAGGCTTGAATAGAAGCATCTATGCCACCTCGCTCCCCAGAACAGCCTCCAGCGCGGCCACCCGCCTCCTATACTCCTCCAGATCCTCCCGAGCGCGTGCCAGCCGCTCTCCCTCGGGCAACAGGCTCCGCGGAGCATCTTGGCTATCCCGGAGCGGGTTTGGCAGGGATCGTCTGCAGGCCCGACACTCTGCGCAGCTACAGCCTTCGTGGTGGGGCGCAGGCAGGCCGATGGCCGCGTAGGCGGATTGTAGAGATTCGAGGCTCATGCCGCCACCTCCTCAAAAGATAACAAACTGGCCTGTGGAGGCTTCTTGGCCTCGGACTCCGCCCTCCTCAAGTTTCTACAAGCCTGCTCGTAGTAGGACCTCTTCAATTCCATTCCAATGAATCGGCGACCACACTTGACCGCCTCAAAGCCTTCGGAGCCAATGCCAGCGAAGGGCGACAAGACCAAATCATCGGGATTCGTCCACAGTTCCAGCCCCCGCCGGATAACTTCCAGTTGGAGGGGCGCTATATGCCGCTCATCTTGTTCCTCCCTGGCCGAGTCTTTCTGTAACGTCTCGGATGGATTGATATCCATCCAAATGGGCGAGGCGTATCTCTGCCACATTGCGACGGGGAACTCCTCCGCAGTGTGTTCTACGCGATCAGCGTTCTCACCAGGCTTTCGGAAGGTCACCAAGTAATCCGGTATACCCTGGCGACACATCGTAGAATCTTTTTTCAGTTGCTTCCAGAGCAGACCAAGAGCCTTTGTCCTCTGCATCGCGGTTACCGGATCCTTCCAGATGCAGACCTCAGAATGGTAGATGAAGCCCGCCTTTTGGAATATCCGGATCAGATCGCCTCGGAAGTCTCTGATGCCGATATAACCATGATTCTGTTTGGACGTGGGTAGATTCATGCAATGGACTGACATGAGGCGGCCTGGTTGAAGCACTCGGAAAAGCTCAGGCGCTAGGAACTGAAAATGATCAAAGAATTCCTTGTCAGTCCTGCAATTACCCATGTCTCTCTCGGAATTGGAGTAAGTGTAGAGACTGGAGAACGGTGGACTGAATATAACATATCCCACGGAGTCGTTCTCCATCGACTTGATATGTTCAATGCAATCCCCAAGTCGCATCTCCCAACCACTGCCAATACAAGAGTCACTTTGATAGACATCGGTTTCCTTCGTGGTGCGCTTTATATTCTTCTTCGTGATCTCTTGGGTGGCACTTATCATCCCCCGCAGCATCATCTCGAAATCCGCCTCCTTGCGCCTGATGTTCTTTGCAACTGCGCCTTCTCGCTCGGATGTGATCACGTAGACATTGACCTGTTCGGTTTGGCCGAAACGCCAACAGCGACGGATGGCCTGATAATATTCCTCAAAGCTGTCAGAGAGTCCAACGAACACTATATTGTGACAATGCTGCCAATTGACCCCCCATCCATAAACTTGCGGCTTGGTGATCATAATAGGCACATCGCCCTCTCTCCAAGATCGCTCCATTTCAATGCGATCATCTAGTGACGTGCTTCCCCGAACGGACACGCAATAACCTTTGAATTCCTTCTCAAGCGCGTCCTGCTCTTTATTTAAATTGCACCAAATCAACCATTTATCCATTGAATCCCTCTAGGTAGCTTATCGCGGACTGCAAGCGAGAGACATCTTCTTTGAATTTTCCTATTCCCATATTACAATTCATGCACAGAAGACCTCTGATCCTCCCTTCGACATGATCGTGATCTACCACGGGAAAGAAATTTTTATCAGACAAATCTGAATATCCACATATAGCACATTTTCCGCCCTGTGATTCCAGTAATGTATTAAATTCTTGTAATGATATTCCATATTTCTTCTTTATGCGCTGAGACTTCTTTGCCATGGGATATCGTTTATGATAGTCTTTCACTTTATCCGAAATCTCTTTTCGGAGATTTGGATCGTTTGCATATCTCTCGCGCCTAGTTGCATTATATTTATCTTGTTGTTCTCGCGTTCTTCTAGGCCATTTATCCCTGTTTGCCTCATAATATGCCTTATGGTAATCTTTTAGCTTTTCTTTATCAAGCTTGTCTTTGTTCTCTTCATACCATTTTCTAGCTGCCTCTTGACGTTGTTTTTTGTGCTCTTGGTAATATTTTTTGTTATACTTACTTCTCTCTTCCTTTGATATAGCCATAAATTCACCGCTCATATCTAATCTTGAAAGTTTAAATATCTTTCGGTATGAACTTTTTATCCTAATATCAATTTTTTGGTGACCGCCACCCTCAAATCTAGGCTATCTGTCCTCGCCCTTCTCCTGTCCTGTAGCCCCTTGGCCTCCCTCACCACATAGCCGGTATGATCGACTACGATCTGCTCTATATTGGCCGGCAGCAGCTTGAAACCATTATCCTCATAGCCCAAATCCGAGGGCAAGTTCATCATGACTGCCCACGACGCCACCCATTCCCAGAACGCCTTTACTGCGTGGCCTTTTAGCCGCCATTGTGAGGTTTGCCCACCATCATGAACAAAGAAAGTTGCCAACATCTCAGGCCGGCTCATTACCTGCAAAAACTCTGCATGATTGGCAAGCTCCATGTGATCATTTGGGGCGGGTGTGGCAGTACACGCGAGCTTGAAGGGCGTCTCTCGGAAGGCTTCTATGATCTCAGTTCTTATCTTCCCTTCAAAAGACTTCAAAATGCTACTCTCATCAAGCACGATTCCCGAGAAATGCCCTGGATCGAAGTTGTGCAGCTTCTCGTAATTGGTTATATTAATGCCTGGTAGAACATCCGCCTGCGACTTGCAGAGATGAACCAGGACCTCGAACTTCTCTCCTTCTCTCTTGGTCTGCTCGGCAACCGCGAGAGGAGCCAAAATCAGGATATCGCCTTTGGTATGCTCATGGACCTGCTGCGCCCACTCCAACTGCATCCCCGTCTTTCCGAGCCCCGTTCCAGCAAAGATGGCCGCTTTGCCTTTCTTGCAG
>MVRK01000058.1 GCA_002067365.1 Methanosaeta sp. PtaU1.Bin060
GCACTTCAGGAAGATTAACCAGGCAGTGCCGCTCAAGGAGATGATCTCTCTATATGACACGCACGGCATTCCCCCTGAGATAGCCCGCGAGTCTGCAGAGGAGCTTGGTGCCTCAGTCGAGCTGCCGGACAACTTCTACTCCCTCGTCGCCAAGACTCACATCAAGGCAGAGGCAGAGGAGACAACAAAGCCGGTCCTGCCCGGCAAGACGGAGCTTCTATTCTACGAGCACCCCTTCGAGCAGGTCTTCGAGGCAGAGGTCCTGGACGTGGTGGATGGGAGCGTGGTCTTGGACAGGACGCTGCTATACCCCGAAGGCGGAGGCCAGCCAGCCGACCACGGAACCCTGGAGAATGCGACGCAGGTCTTCCAGGTCGTCGATGTGCAGAAGTCGGGCGACGTGGTCCTGCACAAGCTGGCGAAGCCGGGCGGGCTGCAGAAGGGCGATCATATCAAGGGTTGCGTGGACATGCGGCGCAGGATGGCGCACGCGCGCCACCACACTGCCACGCACCTGGTGCACGACTCCGCCAAGAGAGTTCTCGGAAAGCACATCTGGCAGGCGGGAGCGCAGAAGAGCGAGGACCGCGCACGCCTCGACATCTCCCACTTCAAGCGCATCACAGAGGAGGAGCTGAAGGCCATCGAGCTTGAGGCAAACCGCCGGGTGATGGAGACAGTCCCAGTCAAGACGCAGTTCCTGCCCCGCACAGAGGCTGAGAAGCTCTTCGGATTCGAGCTGTACCAGGGCGGCGTGCCTCCCGGAAAGCAGATCCGAGTGGTGCGCGTTGGCACTGACATCGAGGCCTGCGCGGGAACACATGTCACCAACACAGGAATGATCGGAGCGATCAAGATCCTGCGCACAGAGAGGGTCCAGGATGGCGTGGAGAGGATCGAGTTCGCAGCGGGCGAGGCTGCCGTTCTGGCAAGCCAGGAGCGCGACGACCTGCTGGGCGAGGCCTCAGGCGTGCTGCGGGTGCCCGCGGAGCAGCTGCCAAAGACTGCTGAGCGCTTCTTCGAGGAGTGGAAGGGCCAGCAGAAGGAGATCGAACGCCTGAAGGAGGAGCTGGCAAAGGCCAGGCTCAGGACGCTGACAGCCGAAGCCCAGGAGGTCGACGGCCTGAAGGTCGTTGTGCAGAAGATGGGCCAGGCGGACATCGACGAGCTTCTGAAGGCAGCGTCTCTCCTGGCCGAGCAGGACTACGTGGCCTTGCTTGGCAGCGAGACAGGAAAGCTCGTAGCAGCAGTCGGAAGGTCGGGCCTGGCGAAGGGCGTCAAGGCCGGGGCCATCATCAAGGTCGCGGCGAAGGCTCTCGGCGGAGGCGGCGGAGGCAAGCCGGACCTGGCGCAGGGCGGAGGGCCGGATGTGGCGAAGCTCGACGAGGCGCTGAAGGTTGGGATGGAAAAGATGAGGGCAGGGCCATAGGCCTCGCACCAATTTCCGTCGTCCGCATTTTTGACACTATAGGCCAAGTGCTGCTAATAATCTGCTGGACGCGGCCCGAAGTTTCGTTTTTTTATCCTCACTACAATCAAAATAATTTCGGTAGCACTAGGGATAAATACATCAAATCCAACCGGCATCCTATGATAAAGAATCTCATCCTGATCTTACTTCTTGCCTTATTTGGAATCATGCTCACCACACGGGGAGCACCTCAATCGCAGTATCTGGCTGATGGGGAAGGATGGTACCTTCAAGGAGATCCAGTTATCACCAAGGATGAGGAGATCGATCTACCTCCCTGCAGTACCGAGAGGAGGGTCACCGTCTCCAACGGCAGGGGGCATAGCAGCGTGAAGCTGTCATCATCTTATGAGTGCTTCAGGGAAGCTGGCGGGACATACAGTGGCGACGTAACATGGACATCCCCTCCGGCTTACATGAAGCCGGGGAGCAAAATCGATTTTTCCATGACATTCACCTCCCCTACCAGCATTCCGACCAGCGGGTTGATCGGGGCTGCTGGCAGGACGATAGTGGAAGGAGATTCCAGAAATCCAGGGGGATTCAGCACAGGTAATTATGTCGTGCCGGAGGGTTCGCAGGGCTCTGAGATGGAGCTTTACGCCAGCTTTGTGGGGGTATGCGGCCTGCACGGCGATGTCGTCTATAAATATAAATATCAAGAAGCAGGCACTGAAAAGACAACGGCGGTGGATATGGGCGAAAGCGGCCAAAGCGATACATCTGCTGAGGTGACTCCCAGAGAGCGACAGTGGTGCAAAGAAGCCGGCTATTTCTATACGGACGCTGAGATGGAGAAGATCTATGGTGGAGACGGAAAGACCCTCAACTATGACCGTGATCAGCTTGTGAATATGATGATCTCCGCCATGGAGAAGTACAAGACGGAGGGAGGCTCCGTTGATGGCGGCATCATCAACTACTATGATTCCATCGCTCTTTTGGCCTCGTTCTATTCAGGCGCGTCGCCCACTGGAAGAGAGGCCGATTTAAAGAATGAAGCTCAAGAATATTGTAAGGGAAATGGGCTTCTGACCCCGGGGGATCTCTTCTATATAGCTCTCAAAGTCTGCAAAGGAAATGTGCGAGATGCATTGGTCACCGCGCATGCTGTGCTTTACAGGGACGGAGGGGGCAAAAATGAGCAGTTCATCAAAGAATATCTTGTTCCTCTACGAAATCCAGAAGCATATAACGACGCTGATAGATTCATAAAAAGTTCAAAAAAGAAGGATGAGAGGGGAAATGCAATGCTCGTCACCCCCCGAGAGGCTATGGGAGATGACCAGCAGGGTGTTTGGTACCATTTATTCGGAACTGCTGCAATACAGTTCCAGGATGAGGTCAATGTAGTCCCGTGGGCATTGACTCGATGGACAATGGAAGAAGGCATGCCCCTGGCCGACAAAATACCGGGTTTGAATTTGAAAGCCCTTATCCCGCCGCATATCAGCGAGATGAAAGAGTGGGAGAGCAAATCTGAGATAGGCACAATGCTATCAAACTATGCTCTGGCTCTTGAGAATCTGGTCCGCTCAAGCGGAGGAAGCCCTGTTGATCCAGATAAACAATGCATCAATTATGCTGGTGTCGCTATCGGAGAAGCGCTGCGCAAGTACATCGGCAGGCAATCATTGGACCTCGGCATTAGCGAGCCTGGCCAAATCATAGCAGGCGAATCATTATCACTTGGCTCCAAAGTAACAATTCTGGGAATGTCACCGATCTCCTTTAGAATCGAAGGCAAAAATGGAGAGGTTTTTTCATTAGATCAGGCCAATAAACATTTCTCAGGCAATACGCTTTCAGTAATTCTCGATCCATTCATAGAAGATGATGGGACTATAGGACTTCTGGCTACGCCTCTTTTCGAAATCAAGAATATTGAGGTAGAGGCAATCAAGAGCGGTGATGCGACTATTGGACTGTACAGCTATGGCGACAAAATGGCCGCTGCGAGGTCCATTAAAGTCCAGAAGGGAGATAGCTATTCTATCGATTTGACCCAGTTCATAGGCCAAGATGGGCAGCCTCAAATAATCTTGGACCCTGCCGAGAGTGCGGGATCAAAGCCATATGAATCTGCGACAGAGGCCACGGATGCCACCGAACCCAGAGAGGGCAAGGTGATCTACAACAGCTGGAATCTGGGCTATGTGGATAACAGTCCCACTTGCAGCCCGTTTTTCACTATCGATGAACCGCAGATGATCACCTACATCGATACCTACCACTGGAACTTTGGCACAGGCGCACCCGGTGGAATGATCGGCCTGCGAAATGACGATGGCATACTTTGCGGACCCTGGGAGGTTGAGACGGCGTTTGACGACGAGGATGTGCCTAAAGGCTACTGGATAGCCCATCCCAATGAGGTCATACCTGCAGGGTCCTATACCGTCGAGGACTCAGATCCTGAGACTTGGTCCCAGAACTCAGAATCGCCCTGCGGTTTCACAAAGATAGAAGGCTATCCAAGCGATCCAGCCACTTCACCTGCAATTCGCAGCAGCATTGATACTGTCGGCAATCTCCCAAGCTATAAACAGGGAGCAACAGATAGCGCAGAGGATAGGGAAGAATCCGGCGCGGTTCTGATTGATGAGGAGAAGGAGAAAACCATAACAACAAGACAGCCATTGAAATTGGCGGAAGGTTATGTCTTGAAGATCAATCGCATAGACGTAGACAGAGACAATGTTTATCTCGATCTTCTCAAAGGCGATGAGATTGTAGACTCAGGAATAGTGTCGCCCAACGATCCCGTTGGCGACAACAAAATCTACCGTTACACAAGAGATGTCGGGAAATCACAAGCGGTAACCTTGATTGAGATCCATTTTAAGAATGCGTTTCATGGCGCTGAGCAAGATCTTGCAACGATCTCAAGAGTATTTCAAATCTCAGAAAGCTCATTTGGTGACAACTAAGAGGCTGCCGAGAATATTGCGACCGGTGCGAAATCTTGGGGTGACTAGGGCATCGATCTCAGAGAGCAGGGGAGGTACAACAAAGAGATAGGGGCAAGGCCGTCAGCACCGATCCCGAAGGCGCAGATGCCTGAATAAATAAGTGATGCCAGTAAAAAAATGCCATGTAGCTGCAGAGAGCCCATGGCCGAACCAAGTGATCTGCTGCCCCGACAGGCATTCTTTCGCAATTAGCTGCCCGGCACCTTTGGGCTTGTGGTAGCCACCTGATGCATAGCTTGCTTGTAGCTTTGCTATGATTCGTCACCTCTCCCCAGTTTCTCCAGCGCGTAGCTCCTCCTCATCCAGGCTTCGGCATTAGATCGGTTCCTGGCGATGATCCTATCATATACTGACAGCGCACTATCATATTGGCCGTAGCTTTCATGCGTCATTGCCTCGGAGATGAGTTCGTCATCGCTCTTGCTATCCTCCTGATATCCGAGAAACATCACGCCGGCGAGCAACAAGACACACATCGTCGCAGCAATCATCCCGATGAACAGTCCTCCGTACAGGATTTTAGCTGCCAGGCGAACATCTCCTCGATTGCTGTTAAGCGAAGGCAAAGATGAGGCAAGCCTTTGAGGAGTGACCCAGCCGATCAGGCCTGCAGCTATCAGGAAAGCGCCAGGAGCCGTCCAGGCCAATAGTCCCAGAATCCCGCCCATGATTGGATAATCGGCTGCATATCCCGCAATGAATCCGAGGATGCCTGCTGATAGGAGCTGCCTAGATGCCAGGCTTGGCTTTTTGGCATAAATGATTGAGCTGTATATTGCCAGGAGACCAAATATTATGAAAACCGCTGAGCCTGCTACAGTCAGCTCTCCTGCGCTTCCGATGTGGGTAGATGCAAAAGCCATAAGCCCAAAGGCAAGCCATATGAGTCCAATGATGATTGCCAGAAGTCCTCCAGCTATTCCCAAGGCTTTTGGGGCGGAATTCCCGAATGCGGTCATTTTTTGCCATCCTCTCCAACAGCAACCCTTTTCAGGGCTGCTTATCGCCGCCCCATTCCAACTCTTGGGACCAATCCTCGTCCATGAGCGTTCCTGTGAAGTGGTTGCCGTCATCTGAGAATGTCAGATCCACTTTCCCGTGAGTTTTGCCGTAACTTGGGCTTTTTGGATCGTGGTCAATGAAGGTGCCGGTAAATGTTTTGCCGCTGATTGTTCCCACGATATCCAAATCTGGGAATAGCCCTTCGGTTCCAGTAAACGTCATTGTGCTTCCTGATTGGCTCACCTCATAAGTGAAATCGGTAATGCCACTTATGCCATCTAATCTTGTATCGGTCCCTGGAACTATCTCCCAGATCTTCCAGTTGCTTGCTTTGAACTCGAAGAAGAACACCGCTTTGGCAACTTGCTTTCCTCCCTCCCTCGCCGTTGCCATGAACTTGTACTTATTTACTCCATCTATGTAGAAATTGGATACTGGAATTGCATCAAAGGTCAAATGAGCCACGCTGGCAGGTTGAACTGTTATCGTCTTGCTCTGGCTTGTGCCAAACTTGTTCTTATTCTTCTCCATTTGATCCATTACTTCAATTGAGACAGTGACCTGTCGAGCAGATTTGCGATCAGGGTTGGCGATAGAAATGCCGCCAACTGACAATTCAGTTATGTCAGCGGGCAGCGCGTCTAAACGTTCCCCATCACCGGGGGTAAAGATGCTGTATCCCGACTTGGAGTTCGTCCATTTGAAAGGATACATAGTGCGCGGTGTTTTATCTTTGGATTTATCTCGTTGAAGCTCAGTTCTCCTTCACCAAGGAGATTCAAAGATACCGGGTAACTTTTGGAGCGGATATCATCCGGCACGACCATAGTGGCCACTGATTCCACCGTCCATAACTTGCACAGACCCTCATCTTCATTACCCCAGCTAATTTTGGTATATGGCGGCATTGCCGCTGGGTCCTGTGGGTCATGAACATAGAACATGTCTCCATCATAGCCGACAACGACCCAGGCATGCTCTTTCTTGCTGGAGAGCACCATCACAGGATTATGCTTGAAAGCGAGCTGCTTTCTTATGTAAGTGCGCAGGCGATCGGCGAATTGAGAGCCGATCTTCCACGTCTCTGATTGAGCGGATAGACTCGTATGCTCCTGCACATAGCCGCCCAGCACATTGATGTCTTCTAATCCGGTCTCATCAATGCCCGTTTTGCCTATCACATCGAAGACCTGAGCATCTTCTTTGAGCCTTGCGGCCTGGCAGAGCATAAGCGTAGAGGCTGCCCAACACCATGGCCCCCCCTGTTCATAGTAAGGAACCGTCAGTGGTCCATACTCTAAGGGCTCCTGCAAAAGGGTCTCTTGAATCCATCTGAGATACTTATTGCTGAAATGGTCTGCGGATAGGACGGCCTCGACACCACCATCCAAAACCTCTATGTGGCAATCCTCTTCGATAAGCGCCCCTGTACTTTCATCAATAGTGCCTGCGCTGATTTGGTTTTCGTCATCGCGTCCAATATATGAAGGCAGAGGCACTCTAATCTCTGCTGGCTTATTCAGTTCTCTCCCCTGATTATCAACAGAGATCACCACGCCCTCATACAGATCATCCTCAAGATAGGTTGACGGATCTATAATGCTCGCTGAGACCTCCATATCTTTGTCGACGCTGCCTTCTGGGAAGATTATTTTTATACCGTCACCTAGATAAATCGAGCCGCCTTCAGGACCTATGGTCCTCGTGACAGGTTCATTCGAAGTGACAGACAACTGGTCGTATCCAGCCTGTTGAGTGTCGGCAGGAACCGCTGTTCCGTGGCTTTCATCTCTCCGGGTTTGCTGCTTCGAAGATGCAAAAGGACTTGCTGAAGCCTCATTTGAAGTGGTTGATTTATGACCGGGCTGCTCTTCATCAATTCCTAAATCTCTGATCAATGGCTTGTGGATAAAATATCTTAGAGATTTTGAGTCAGCGGTCTTGAGGCTGATGCCTCCCATCAGCAAAGTGTCCCTATTCCTGCTGAGGGTGATTGGATAGCCCCTGTTCTCCATAGTGACGCTGCCGCTATTGACGTCGACTTCTCCGATGGTCATTTTGTCGTACTGCTGACCTGTCTTGAGCGAAATTGCAGTTTCTGATATCTGGAACTCGCCATCGACCGTTGCTATGTTTGTGTCAGCTCCGCGAAAGGCATTCTTGAAGTGAACTGCGATTGTGACGAGCCCATTCTGGTCGCCCAACTGCGAATTCCTGTAGTAGTAGGTTCTGTCGGCAATGGTCGCTCCTTGCTTGGAAGGCTGTATCTTTCTGGAATCTACTACAACTCCGTTTCTTAACAGATCGAGGTGGACATCATTGCCGCTAATATCGATGTCTTTTAAGGAAAGCACATAGCCCTCCTTCAGCTTCATCGGACTGCTCGATGTGATAGTTATCTCTTTGTCATCGTCCAATAGTATCCTTTCTATCTGTCCGTTGGAGATCGAACTCCTGACTGCCGACTTCTCGAAGAGATAGCCGTTCTCGAAATTCGATCCTTCTATATACCCTGCAAAGCATTTCTCTCCAAGGAAGCCTATGACGTTATAGGACCCCCAATCCTTGAACTTGAAAGGCGTCTCCTGCATAGTGGTCTCATAAACAAGTCCGCAGGGATAGTCGCCTGAGAGCTTATTGTCCCTCGGAGTGGCGGTCAGCGTCTCAGTCCCTACATCATGATCAATATCGTAGTAGAATCCGGCAAAGTTCTGCGAGTCCCAGGTAAAATCGCCAGTAGCCATCTGACCGCGAATCTCCGCTTTATCCGAATAGTCGCTTGCATCTTGCAGGTCGCTGCCCTCTGCATAAACAGGGAATGCAATTCCTGGAGCGATCAAGATGCAGATCGCGATAATAACCGCTCTGAAGCGGGAATTTATAAGATCTCCTCCCTCCGACCATCAGGTCTGTAGCCCTCATTCTGCTGATTAATGAGTATTATCTTTGTCGCTGAACGGACTCGCGTCAGGCAGGAGCAATGACGCTAAGCTATTGTGCCGAATTATCAGTCGTCTCTCAGAGAAGATCGCATCGATGGCCTACTCGATGACGAGGGCATTTTCCGGCATTTGCTTTGGGCAGATGCGATCCTTCAATGCAACCGAATTTTTTGTGGGGCTGATAGCTCTGTTGTTTTGAAGGGTCCATCAGCCGCCCATCTCATAGTTAGATATATACCTTGAGCATACATTGAGTCGTTAACTGCTTCAAATAAGAGGGACATGATAGATCAACAATTAATGAAGGATTCATTAGGCTGGGGGCTGGCTCTTTGGTTCCTCGGCTATGTTCTGGGCATTATTCTGATCTTTGTGGTTCCCGCCTCGCTGATTGGCTGGATCATCATGCCGATTGGAACGATAGTCACTTTTTGGGTGCTATTTAAAAAAGTGAAAGCCTACAGCTTCCGGCATTATTTGATTTTGGCTGTTGTTTGGACAGCGATCGCTGTGGTTTTTGACTATTTATTCATTGTTAAAACATTTAACCCAACCGATGGATACTACAAGCTGGATGTCTATGTATACTATGCTATAACTTTTGTCAGCCCGCTTATTGCTGCCTGGTTGAAAAGATATCATCTTCATCAAAATGGAGAGCCTACCTCATAGAGTTGTCAGCTCCCTCAATGATCGCCTGGTCGGCCAAAAAACGATGATGGCATCTGATCGGCCCTGATAAGCGCACACCAGATATAATGACGCCTAAGCTGTAATGATAGGTCGCGTACGTGATATACTGAAAAGCGCAAACAGGTGATGTGATGGGTACATGTGGTCAAAATGAACCCCCTCCATCCGATTTTAGCAAGAATTTTCAGTAATTCCCACCCGCGACCTAATGATAACTCAACGGCGGTTTTCATAATCCGGATAAAACTTCTTCTGGCACCAAAACCCTGGAGAATCAAGTTCAAACTGCGAGATGCCCCTCAGATTAAAGAATGGTATATTTTATATATAAATATTAGCGACCTGTTGAGCACCGAAAGATTTAAGCCAGGATATTTTTAGTTAAAGCAAGATTACTTGATAAACGAGGTGGCCCTCAATGAACAAAAGATCAATCCAAATGATCAGAGTCAGGGGACTTTTGATGGCGATTTTCATAATCGCTGCCATCAGCAGCATGGCAACTGCTGCGGACGCCCCCAGCTATCCCAGAACAATCGTGGATGACGCTGGCAGAGAAATCACAATCAAAATGCCCATTGAGAAGATAATCGCCCTTGATGCCAATGCTGCCAAGGCGGTCTACTTGCTAGGAGCAGGCGATAAAATAATTGCCGTGGGAGACGATGTGATATTGAGGGGCGGTTATTTGCCCGGCGCGAAAGAGAAGCAATCTGTGGGCAAATGGCACGAATATGATTATGAACTTATTGGAGAACTGGCGAGAGATGGAGACAAAACACCGCCAAATACGATCGTCTTATGCTCCGTGAGCGGCCAGGACCCCGCGCGCGAGATCGCACAGGCCCTAAAGGACTTCCCCGAGATATCTGTTATTGGATTGGACCTCTATAAGATGGAAAATGTAACAGACGATCTGGAAAAACTAGGCATTGTGCTGGATGAGGAAGATAGGGTCCAGGATAACATAAATTGGCACCAGGATAAGATCTCGCAGATCAAGAAAGCTGTGAAAGGCAAGCCCCTGCCAAAGGTTTACATTGAGATGAGCACATCTAAAGGAGTAGGCGATCTGTCAACCTATGGCCTCAATTCCAGTTTCAATAAGCTAATTGAGATGACAGGGGGATACAATATCCTCCGGGAACCTAAGGTCTATTCAAAGGTAACATGGGAATGGGTGATGATACAAAACCCCGAGATCATACTCAGAACAGGTGCCGTTGATACCCTTGGCTGGACAAAAGGACCTAGCCAGGATTCTCTCGAATTAGAGACTACCAGAAATGAGATCTTGAGCCGACCAGGATCGGATAAGATTCGTGCCATTCAAAACGATCAGGTCTACACTGTTTGGAACTCCATGCTGTACGGCTTCGATAGCGTTGTTGGAGCGGCCTTTATGGCCAAAATATTCCATCCCGAGATCGATCTCGATCCATATGCGATCTGCAAGGAATACATGTCTAGGCTTGGATTGGATTTCCCGGATGATAGGGTCTTAGTCTATCCGTCGCCACAGAAATGATTGGCGAAGACGAATCAGAGAGATTCTGCCAATCAAGGTCTATTTTTTGCCCCTCGCTGTTGCATCTCAATAACTATAAATAGTTGCCAGAATGTTTCGCTATTAAAATCTTGGCGGAGAGATATGGAGGATTAAATTGGCAAGAATGCTGTTTGCGCTGGTTGTGATCTTTTTGCTCGCATCTTTCGCGCCATCGGCTGCCCAAGACCTCAAAGACCTCCAAGAAAGTCTCCAGAATCGCGCCAGGAACAGACATGACAGACGACTGGATTGAACGAAAAGACAAGTACCTCGAGAAGTTCCAGAGGATCATCGTCGTAGTCCTATCCTGGACTATGGCTGTGGTGGTGTTCTTCGCCACCATCGAGCTGATCTACGATCTGGCCCGCTACCTGATCTATCCCACTATCGGGCTCCTGGAGATCAAGGAGCTTCTGGGCTTCTTCGGAAGCATCCTTTTGGTGCTCATAGGAGTCGAGCTTCTGGAGACATTCAAGGCCTTCAGGCTTGAGAAGTCTGTCAATGTCCTGACTGTCCTGATGGTGGCCATGATCGCCATGGCCCGCAAGATCATAATGGTGGAGCTGGGCGAGCCATCCGACAATGTGAATCTGGTAGGCGTGGCCGCCATCATAATCGCCCTCTCAGTAGGCTACTATCTCGTCATGAAGGCGAGATCAGAAGAGAGAAAGCAGGCATGATCCTTGGTTGGAGAATCTGTGGATTCTGTCGGAGTGCTCCGACCGCCAGGAGATCCTGGACCAGATTCGTTGCACTTGATGCCATCGATTAGAAGGCCGCAGAGGCTCTCCGAAAAACTCATCATCGATCCAGACATATGGATCGGCGGTCCCCTTGGCCAGCTACAACCACCTCACCATAGAAGAGATTGCAGCCCGCGCGCACCAGGCCCGCTCTCATCTCTCTTCGTGCGAGATCTGCCCCAGGCGCTGCCGAGCAAACCGGCTGAAGGATGAGACGGGCTTCTGCCGCATCGGCCGCACTTCACGCGTCTACAGCTATGCTCCTCACTATGGAGAGGAGCCGCCCCTGGTGGGAAGCCACGGCTCAGGCACCATCTTCTTCTCGGGCTGCAACCTCGCCTGCGTCTTCTGCCAGAACTATGAGATCAGCCAGATGAACCAGGGCCAGGACGTTGAGGCCGAAGGCCTCGCCCGCATGATGCTGGAGCTTCAGGACTGCGGCTGCCACAACATCAACCTCGTCACGCCCTCGCATCTCATCTCGCAGATCCTGGAGGCCCTCGTCCTGGCCAGGGAGGGCGGCCTGAAGGTGCCTCTCGTATACAACTCCGGCGGCTACGACTCAGTCGAGACCCTGCGTCTCCTGGATGGCATCTTCGATATCTACATGCCTGACATGAAGTACGGCTCCGATGAGATGGCTCTGAAGTACTCAGGCGCACCCGGATACGCGAGAGTCGCCCGCACGGCTGTCAGAGAGATGCACCGCCAGGTGGGTGACCTGAGAATGAATTGCGAGGGCATCGCTGAGCGCGGCCTTCTTGTCCGCCACCTGGTTCTGCCCGGCGGCCTGGCGGGAACTGCGGAGGTGGTGCGCTTCCTCGCCGGGGAGATCTCGAAGAACACATACCTCAACGTCATGGCTCAGTACCGCCCGGAGTACGACGCCTGCCGCTACCCTGAGATAGAAAGGCGGATCACCCAGAAGGAGTACAAAGAGGCTGTCAGGCTCGCAGCATCTGCGGGCCTCACGAGGGGTCTGGCAATCTATTAATCTTCGCCGGTCGAAAAGTAAGGGGATGAAGCCGCCCTTCGAGTACCTGGAGCATACTGCAGACATAAAATTCCGCGCCTACGGCCAAAGCCCTGAGGAGGCGCTCGGCAATGCAGCCCTGGCCCTCATAGGTTCCATGACGGACACCACCAAAGTTCGGGTCCAGGAGACCTGGAAGGTGGACCTGAGGGCACCCGATATCGAGCAGCTGGCCTACAGCTGGCTCTCAGAGATCGTCTTCCTCTTCGAGACGGAGTCCGCGGTCTTCTCGAGCTTCGACCTGAGGATGACGAAGAACGGCGAATGGAGGCTTCAGGCCACTATCGGCGGCGAGAGGATCGACCTCGAAAGGCACGCCTTTGACAACGAGGTTAAGGCAGTCACCCTGCATGAATTTGCGGTGAAGAAGAACGATGTCTGGTGCGTGCAGACAGTTCTGGACGTGTGAATCTCATGACGCTCAAAAAAGTTGAAGATGACATCTACGAGGTGCCCATCGGACACCGCCCGGGCATGCGCGTGCCAGGAAGGATCTTTGTCTCCGAATCCCTGCTTGGAATGGTAGAGCCTGGAACCGTCGATCAGGTGGCCAATGTAGCCACCCTCTCAGGGATCGTGAAGTATTCGATGGCGATGCCCGATGCGCACCTGGGCTACGGCTTTCCCATCGGGGGCGTGGCAGCTTTTCGCGAGGATGGCGGGGTCATCAGCCCAGGGGGCGTTGGCTTCGACATAAACTGCGGTGTGCGACTGCTGAGAACAGACCTGGATCGCGAGGCTGTCGAGCCGCTCGTCTCGACGCTGGTCGACGCCCTCTTCGAGGCCATCCCCTCGGGCGTCGGTGCCACCGGCAGGCTTCATGTCTCAGATCAGCAGCTCACCGAGGCCTTTTTATCGGGCGCGAGATGGGCTGTGGATGAGGGCTACGGCGTCAGGGACGACCTGGTGCACTGCGAGGAGAACGGCTCTATGAAGGGCGCAGACCCCTCGCAGGTGAGCGTGAAAGCGCGCAAGCGTGGCAGGCCTCAATTGGGCACCCTTGGAAGCGGAAACCATTTCCTGGAGATCCAGAGGGTCGATGAGATCTTCGATGAGGGCATCGCCAAGAAATTCGGCCTCTATGAGGGCCAGATCACAGTCATGATTCACTGCGGGTCTCGCGGGGCAGGCCACCAGATCTGCACCGACTTCCTGGAGGTCCTTTCGAGAGCCGTGCACAAGTACTCCATCGATATACCCGACAAGCAGCTCGCATGTGCTCCCATAGGCACTCCCGAAGCGACGCGCTACTTCAGCGCCATGGTCTGCGCAGCCAACTACGCCTGGGCGAACCGCCATATCATCGCCCACTGGACGAGGGAGGTCTTCGAGAAGTACTTCGGCAGCCCCAAGCTCGATCTGATCTACGACGTCGCCCACAATGTGGCCAAGATCGAGGAGCACGACGTGGACGGCAAAAGAGAGAGGCTGTACGTTCACAGGAAAGGGGCCACGAGGGCCTTTGGACCGAGCAGATCAGAGGTGCCAGAGGTCTACAGGGATGTGGGCCAACCAGTCCTGATCCCCGGGAGCATGGGGACTCCATCCTATGTCCTGTGCGGCACCGACAGGGCCCTAGACCTTACCTTCGGATCAGCTTGCCACGGCGCAGGGCGGATAATGAGCCGCAGCCAGGCTCTGAAGACATACACAGGCCAGGATGTGAGGGCGGCTCTGCTTCGTGAGGGAATAAAGGTCAAGGCCACCCACCCGTCCATGCTGGCCGAGGAGGCTCCCCAGGTTTATAAGCCCTCAAACGATGTGGTGGACGTCGTACACACATTAGGGATAGCCACCAAGGTCGCAAAGCTGGTTCCCCTCGGCGTCTCCAAGGGATGAGGGCGAAGGGTGAAGAACCTGCCATGACAAGGCCCGGGCCCATGCATTAGCCGGTTGATCCTTTCGCCATAAGGGATGTTCTCCGGCTATGCCTGGCCACGAGATTTACATCCACCCGTGGATATTGGCAAGTGAGTACACTAAAATATAAATTCTGCAACAGCGCAAACCTCTGTATGAAAGCTTTCCTGACCAGCTGTTTCCTCGGGATTTGCATAATGGCCTCATTGATGTCCGTTGCATCGGCCTCTGCAGTTCAAGAGCATTCAAACGGCCAGGTTCTCATTCTCGCCTCATACAATCCGGAGATGCCCTGGGAGGAGAGCATCATCTCCGCGACGAAGCTGCGCTTCGCGATGATCATGCCATCAGTGGATATCGATGTCGAGTATATGGACACGAAGAGGATAGATCCCAATGCCACACGCCTCGCTGATTTGAGGGCATTGTATCTCGATAAATACAGAGGCAGACATTTCGATGCGATCATCGCCTCAAATACGGATGCCTTCAACTTCCTTCTGAAGAACAGGGATGAGATCTTTCCCGGGACGCCCGTGGTCTTCTGCGGAGTCATCGACTTCGACCCCTCCATGCTGAAAGGGGAGAGAGACTTCACAGGCGTTGTTGAGGCATATAACGCCAATGAGACGATCTCCCTGATGCTGCAGTTGCACCCCCAAGCCCGGCATATTGTGATCGTAACCGACATGACAGCCACAGGTCAGGCGAATCGAAGGGTTCTGGAGAGGGTGATCCCCAGCTTCAAGAATGTCACCTTCGAGTTTCTCGACAACGTCTCTGTGGATGAGCTCAGGCAGCACGTCTCCACACTGCAAAACAATAGTCTGATCCTGCTCATGACATTCAATCGCGATAGAAATGGAGAGACTCTGACATATGGAGACGCATCTTTGCTGATCAGGGAGGCAAGCTCATCACCCATCTACAGCGTCTACGATTTCTATATGGGATATGGCGTCCTTGGCGGGAAAATGATCAGTGGGACGGCACAGGGGGAACAGGCTGCTGATCTGGCGCTGCGCATCATCAGAGGGGAGCCTATGGAGAGGATTCCCGTCATAAACAAGAGCAGAACCTACTACATGTTCGATCACTTCGAGCTGATTCGCTTCAGCATCCCCAACGTCCTCCTGCCGCAGGGATGCCGCATCATCAACCAGCCCTTCCACGCCCGATCCAATCTATCAGGTTTGAACCTCAGCGGCGTGAATATGTCATGCGTCGATCTGAACCAGTCCGATATGACATGGACAGACCTTAGCGGGGCAAACCTGAGCGGATCAACCATGGTGCAGTGCGCTTTATTTGGGGCCCGGCTCACGGGAGCAAACCTCAGCGGCGCATTCATGCCAAACGACGACATACATGGCGTTGATATTTCCGGAGCCGATCTCAGAGGTGCTTACCTGCCGGCCACCTACATGATAGGCGCAAACCTGAGCGGTGCAGACCTATCGGGCGCAATTATGGACCAGGACTTTTTGGATAACGCGACACTGGCCGGCGCAAAGCTGACGGGAGCAAGCCTTTGGGCGGTGAAGATGGGCGACGCCGACCTGAAAGGCGCTGACCTTTCACATTCCATCATGCACCGCTCCACATTCCAGCGATCCAACCTACAAGGAGCAAACCTGACAGGTGCAAGCCTCATAGGAGCAAACCTCATAGATGCCGATCTCTCTGGTGCAGACCTCACGGCATCGGATATATCCGAATCGCGTATGGGAGGCGCAGACTTTCATAAAGCGAGGCTCACGGATGCTATGCTCGTTTTCACCAACTTCACGAAAGCAAACCTCAGCGGAGCGGATCTTTCCCGGGCGAACCTCTCGGCATCTGAGATTTCCAACGCAGATATCTCCGGGGCAAACCTCTCCGGGGCCAAACTGCAGGACGCCAGCGTCCAAGGGTCCAATCTGGCAGGTGCAAGACTCGTGAAGGCCGATCTCAATGGGGCCCATCTGAGCGACGCGGACCTCTCAGGCGCAGACCTGAGCGGAGCCGACTTGACTGATGCAGACCTGACGGGCGCAAACCTCACGGGAGCCGACCTGAGCGATGCCAGGCTCGTCGGGACAGATCTGACTCTCGCCAATGTGATGGGGACGACCCTTGCCAGGACGAGCCTCCTAGGGGCCAAGCTCAACTGGGCAAAGCTCAGTGGAAGCAGCATTAAAAGATGCCAATTTGCGAGAGCGGAGCTCTTCGGCGCAGACCTGAGCGGCTCAGACCTTGAGGGCACCGATTTTACAAGAGCGTACATCACCCGCGCCAATCTATCAGGCTCAAGAATGCGAAATGCTATATTGGATGATACAGACCTGACAGGCGCCAACCTATCAGGGGCTGACCTGCATGGGGTCAGGTTCTCCCACGACCACCTGGATGATGCCGACCTCTCGGGCGCAGATCTTCGCGGTGCAAGCATGAACTCCATGACGCTCAACGGCGTCAACATGCGAAAGGTGAATATGAGGTCTGGAAGCTTCAAGGTGCTGAGCCTGGAGGACTCAGACCTCAGCGGATCAGATCTCAGGGATACCGCCTTCAACCAGGTAGCAATGACGAATGTCAACCTCTCCGGCTCCGACATGAGCGGCGCTAACCTGACCCAGATATTCTTTTTTGGGGTGGATATGAAGGGCGTCAACCTTGAAAGGGTCAAGTATGACGAAATTGCTCTGCGATCTCTTGCAAACTCCAACCTATCTGGCGCGCGAATGAGCGCTGATTTGAAGAGGGACCTGGAAAGGCAGGCTGAAAAGGCCGAAACGGGGCTATGAGTTATTTGGCGGGGACAAAGGGTGTAGCGATGAGCCGGCGGGGGGCTATCGATCTGATGGCAGCATTGATCCTGATAATGCTATCTTGGGCCCCTGCCTCTGCATCCTCACCATCTTACACAGATCTCATGAACCTGACAATGAGCACAGAGGATGCCAGGATCAGTGTGGAAGATCTGGCGTTCCTCCTGGCGACTCATAACTTCGACGCAGTGCCCAAGGGAGATTATGTCGCTGTGAAGGTAAATGGAGCAGTCTATAAGATGGTTCCCAATGGTCAGAAGCCGGGGCTGGCCGAGATGACAATTATGAGCTGACGGCTCGTATATCGGCACTCTCGCAATTCGGTTTTCATTTAGAGAGGAACTATATTTTATCCATCTTCTTTATAGCCCTCCAACAACACGGCGCGGATCTCTGCTCCTTCCTCTCGAAGGGGCGCGATGGCCTGGTACTCGGGAGAATATAGCCATTCTCTGACGCATTCCTCAGAGGGAAACTCCAGGACGATCATCCGCTCTGGCATCCACCGACAGCCAAGTAAGCTTGTAACCTTGCCACCGCGGACAAGATAACGGCCGCCGTACTTTGCCACGATCCCAGGCACCTGGGAGATGTACTGGCCATACTTCTGAGCGTCCTTGACGCTGGACTCGATGACAATGTAAACGGACAAAAAGTATCCCTCTCAACCATGCCATTTGTGAAAAGGCATTTATGTACTTTGGTTGAGGCAGATCATCCTGCGAACCCTATACGGTTCGGGTCTCCCAGAGCACGATGTAAACTGCATCTTCCTCTTTCTTGCCCTTCAGGAGCTGGCAGTGCCTGAGGATGGCAAACTGGTTCTCCAGCTCTGCGGGAGGAAGCTCAAACCTCTCCGCAAGCTCTCTTGCCGTCGCCTTGCCCTTCGCTTTGATGTACTCATAGATCCCCTTCTGCAGGTCTGTGAGCCCCTCGGTCCCCTCAAGGCCGTGGCTCTCCCTGAAGACCCTCTTGGACCTCTCTCCCCACGGATCGCACACCCGGATCCTGTGGGCAACGTCGAGGTAGCAGTCCTCGCAGAGGGTCTTTCCCTCGGTGGCGAAGACCTCCTCCTCGGCAAGGGCTCTGCCGCAGTTCTGGCACCTTATGCCTTCGAGCATTTCACCGCACCTCTTCGCATATCCATCTGCTCTTTATGGTGACAAAAGTGGAAAAAAGTTGCGGTCTCCCAAAAGGAGTTGCTGTTTCCCGAGAATCGAAAGTATATCCCTAATTGGCTGGATAGGACTCCAATTCCTCCAGGGCGGTGATCACACCCTCGACAGCCATCCCGAAGAGGGCCCGTCCCTTATCCCCAGATGCCCTGGAGGGATCGCCCATGATGCCGTTTCCCATGAGGTGCCGGACATCTTTTTGGATCAGGAAACGCGGTCTCTTGGGGAAATGAAGAGAAGGCTTTCCCTTTACGAGGTCCCTGCGAATCACCATCATCAGGGAGGTCTCGATCTCGCCCGAGTGGCCGTCACCCGGAGTCTCCACAGCCATCGGGTCTATGAGGTCGAAGAGAGAGACAAGGCTGACCCGAAAGTCGCGCTCCTCCACCGCCCGCTGGCATGCCTCCTCCAGGGCCGCCATGTGCTGCCCTCCGGCATGCCCCGTCAGGACCAGAACCCTTGCAAAGCCGCTCTCGCAGAAAGAGAGGAGCATATCCTTCACGAAGGCTCTGAGGGCATCGTGGCCCACTGTGATGGTTCCGGGAAAGCCCCGCGTGCTGCGGCAGACCCCGTAGTGAAGCGGCGGCGCGATGAAGACGTTTTTGCGAAGGGCAGCCTCACGAGCCACCTCCAGAGCCTGGATGGTATCTGTGAAGACTGGAAGATGGGGGCCGTGCTCCTCAGTCGCCCCCACGGGCAGGATTATGGTTTGCGTCTCTTCGAGGCCTGCCTCGATCTGTGGCCAGCTCATCTCCTCCAGGAGCCTCATACCTTGACGACCATCCCAGAGAGGACGTACTCCTCAGGCACTCTGACCTCGTAGGTCTCATCGCCCACAGAGAGCCTGTAGGGCCCCATCGGCTTGGTATCGAAGTTCGTGCCTCCAACGATGGGCCCCTCAGTCGAGTAGGGAGCCACAAGGGTGAACTCTCCATTGGAGTCAGTCACATTGCTCTGCTGGTAGACGAATGTCCGCCCCTTGTTTGTCAATACGGGCACCTGTATGGTTACCGTCGTTCCAGGCGCTGCGCTTCCCTCGATCACTGCTCCCGGCACATGCTCAAAGGTCTTGACGAGCTTCTGGCCGTTTGTGGTAACAGACGTCTCTGACTCGTGCACCAGGCGGTAGTGCTTGAGAGCCTCAAGGGGAACGGCTGACAATGTGGGGCTGGTGGAGGCGATCACGGCAAAATAGCCTTCGCTCCGACTCTCATTGACGAACGCCTCCATCTCCGAGAGGTTCTTGTTCATCAGAGGCGTCTTGGCCATCACAGAAACAGTAGATCCATCCTCGAGCTGGACGCCGCGGTAGGCGATTCCCACCCCCCCGGCCTCCTTGACCTCTGAGCCATCTAAGAAGTACATCCTTGCGACCATGGTCTTGAAGTAAGGCTCCAGCCACAACGTCACAGGCACTATCTGATCCCCTTGCTGCTGGTAAACAGCACCAATGTAGTTTGTATGGGATATCCCGCTCCAGGCCGTAATGGCATGGAACTTACTGGTAGCCATATCAAAATCGATCATGACGTACTTGGTGTTCATGTAGAGCGAGCGGTTCGGATCAAGACCTGCCAGCACCTTCTCTGCCTGGCTCTCGTTCTCTGCTATGAAGAAGGGCGACGAGCCCGACGTCCCAGTTTTTGCGCTTCCAATGCCCTGCTGGAAGGGGTTGGCATTGGGAATCCTATGGCCTACTGTCTCTATAAGATGGCCGAAATCCCACCAGGACATTATGCCATAAGCAGCATCGGGATATGGATACTGCTTTCCCAGGGGGTCCTGATAAATCTTGTAGAGCTCCAGGCCCGGGCTTGGGGTGTTGTTTTCCAGCCAGCCTGTGGACGTGAGCCAGTCGGATTCTGGGCCGCCGACATATCGGAGCACAATCATGCTCGTGCTCAGAGCCGGATAAATGACTATCACGAAGATGAGGAGGGCGGCCGCTATGACCTTCAGGTTGGATGTGAGGAACTTGACTGGGTCCTTGAGAGCCACACTCTCGCTCTCCTCATCCAGGACGCCAAACTTTTGCATGACCCAGAAGGCGAGGAATCCTGTGAGCACTGCTACATTGACCTCGTAATAGTAAGAGAACCTGCTCTGGGCCAGAGTCAGGACGAGCAGAGTCAAGGACCAGACGATGATCAGGAGATCATTAGGCCTCTGGCGCCTGGCGTAGCGCCAGAGCAGGAGGGCTAGACCCGCCAGCGCCAGGAAGAAGGAAGAGAGAAAGACTATGTTGCCGAGGGCAGGGTAGCTGGAGAGCAGGCTGACCCAGGAAAACTCTCCTCCGTAGTACAGGAGAGGGCTAACCTCGCCCACAGTCGCAGCCCCGCCGGTCTTAGGCTGAAATATACTCAATCCGTAGAAGAGGGGATCGGTGAACTGAGGGATGGCGAGTGTCAGGACTATGGTTCCCAGTACAACCAGGAGAGCTATCGCCCCAGGATAGTAGTACCTATTGTAGCCCCCTGCCCTCAGATACTTGGACAGGGCACAGAACAAGATGACTACTGCTACTCCCAGGAGCAGGATGGTGGGCTGGAATAAAGAGTAAAGGTAGTAGTTGAAGCCATAAAAGGGCTTCACAAAGGGCAAGACCAGAAGAGTGGCCACGAAGAAGGTGACGGCTCCAGAGATGCCCAGGTATTCTATGTTCCTGCCCCTGATATGATCTGATATGCTCTGCAGAAAGATGAAGGCCAGGATGATGCCCTCGAAGAGGAAACCTGTAGCCCATGCATCGATGTAGAGGCCAAGAGAGATTCCTGCCAGGGCTGCATATAAGAGGGGCGTCTTCAGCGAGGGCAGGTTCTTCTGCACAGCTTCTAATGTCATCGACCTGCCGTGGCGCAGTGCCAGCAAGAAAAACATGATGGTAAGGGCGGAGAGAAGGCTCTCAGCCGCATGATGGTCTGAGAAGCCAAGGGTGGTGCGCGATAAGAACATCCCTGGAAGGACGGCGATGATCAGCGCCGAGACGATTCCACAGCTCTTGCCGCCGATCTCCTTTCCTATGAAGTAGACTGGGAAGACCACAAGCGCCCCGAGCACAGCTGGCATGAGGGCACCTACAACATCTACTGTATGCATGCTCGGATGGCCTAGGCCGAAGATGTAGGAGAAGATGGTGACGGACCAATCCCAGAATGGGCCCCAAGGTATAGGAGTGCCGTGCGGGAAGTTTGTCATGGGGTCGAACCAGAGCCTCTGCAGATTTATCACAGTGGTTTTGGCGAGCATCATGTTGTACCATGCGTCCGTCTCGCTGCTGAAGATGACCTTGTCGCCGACGAAGACCGCATTCCACGGTATGATAGCACGCAAATAGAAAGAGAATAGTGCAATCACTATCAACCCAGCATGCCAGTAGTGCTCGCTCTTCTGCCAAAAACCAGCCCCACTTCTCGCCTTGGCCTTTTGCGCGAGGGAGACCGAAGGCACATCCTCCGCCCTGGCCTCGGGGGCCTGCGCCTGGGCATTCTTGCCCTTATCTCCCCTATCCACAGATCTCTTAGACATCATTCGCCAGAGAGACCGCTCAATCCTCATAAACGTTTTGAATCCCCTGCACGAAAAACCAAACCGCAAATTGCAGGATCGCTCACTCTGCAGCTCGCTGCATCTCACATGCCATGCCCCTGCCCGCCAGAAGGCCGGTAGCCGCGGCAGTCACTATTCCGCGGGAGAGGCCAGCGCCATCCCCTGCAGCGAAAAGACCTGGGATGCTGGTCTCTAGATATTCGTTTACCTCTATCACCCTGGCATAGAACTTGATCTCAGGGGCGTAGAGCAGGGTCGAGTCCGCATTGACTCCCGGAATGATCCTGTTCAGGATCTCCAGGCCCTCGATGATATCCATGACGATCCTGTGGGGCAGAGCCATGGAGATATCGCCGGGCGTCACATCCTCCAGGGTGTTCCTGAGGGGGTTGCGGGCTATTCTCTCCTCTGTAGATCTGCGGCCCCGATGAAGATCTCCGAGCCTCTGAATCACTGGTCTCCTGCCCCCAAGAGTTGTCACCAGCTCTGCGATGGACATGCCATATGCAGTCGTGTCCTCCAGAGGCTCCGTCAGCTGCAGGCGCACGAGGAAGGCGAAGTTGGTGTTCTCCGACTGCTCCGTCAGAAGGGAGTGCCCATTGGTGGCTATGAACTTAGGGTACTCCTCCTTGACGACGAACCCACCGGCATTGGTGCAGAAGGTGCGGACGAAGTCATCGTAGCGATGGGTCACAATGTAGAACTTTGGATCTCGATTGACGCGGGTCACAGGGTCCATGATCACCGATGGAACCTCCACCCTCACGCCCACATCCAGAGGCCCGAAGCAAGCCTTTATGCCGTACCTCTCCACAATCTGGCCGATCCAAGGTGCACCGACGCGGCCCACCGCCAGGAGGGTTCTGTCGGCCCGAACTTCTGTCCCGTCCGCCAGCCTCACGCCGCGACAACGGCCCTCCTCCACAATCAGATCGACCATGCAGGCGTGCAGGAGAAACCTGACGCCTCTATGCTCCAGGTCTTTCTTGAATGCCTCGATGATCCAGGGAGTCTTGTCGGAGCCCATGTGGCGCTGCTTGATGGCGATGAAGCGGGCCCCTGCAGAGGCGGCCTTTCGGCGAAGTTCCTCCGCCTCGGTAGGAGTCGGTTGCTGTGTCCTCTTCGGCGCACCGTACCTGAGGAAGGCGGAGTCCACCTCTTCCACCAGCTTCCAGGCGTCATCTCCTGCCAGGGCCACAAGGTCGCCGCCGATCGATGGATGAAGATTGAGGAGGCCGTCCGAGTACGTCCCTGCGCCGCCGACCCCGCACATGATGTTGCAGGGCTCGCAGTGCATGCAGTGTCCTCGATCCTTCACATGGCAGAACCTCTCCAGGACATCCCCACCCTGATCGATCACCAAGACCTCCGCCTTTCCCGAGAGCTCCAGGGCCGCGAATAGCCCGGCGGGGCCTGCCCCCACGATGACTGCTCTGGCCATACAAATATTATTTTATCCTGTTACTATTTAGGCTGATGCCCCAAAGGTTAATTTCTGCGAAGACGAATCCCTAGATGATCATTATGGAGAAAATACAGGACGTAAAGGGCCTCAGCGGAATGCTGAACGGCTTTAGGGATCTCGTCAAGGATGATCAGAAGATAACCTTCGTGGGGTCTCCAGGGTTCTGTACACCCTTTGCCCTCTTAATGGGCTATCCCGTGCGAGAGAAGGAGCTGGTCTTCGTGCCAGGCCTGGCGAAGGAGAAGGCCCGCAAGATCGTCTCCACAGAATATGGCCTGGAGCTTGGCGGGCCCGCGGATGCCGACGCGGACGTTGTGGTGATCCTCGGAGGCATGGCCATGCCGAAGATAGGTGTGAAGGTCGAGGAGATGAAGGATTTCCTGACCAAAATAAAGCACAAGAAGCTCATTGGGGTCTGCTTCATGTCCATATTCGAGAAGGCGGGCTGGTGTCAGGCGCTGGATTATGATTACGTCATGAACCTGATCGCAGAGGGCGACGTGTCCAGGTAGATCGATGGCGGGCCTCGAAGGCCAATCCGAGATGAGACAATCTCAAAATACACCCAAAAATCCATTTTTTCGAGAGAAGTGGGCCCGACGCGATTTGAACGCGTGACCTCACGGTTATCAGCCGTGCGCTCAACCTGGCTAAGCTACGGGCCCGGTCCGCTTTTTGGATTGATCATCCCATTAATAACTGTTTCCCTGCGGTGTCGCTGCTTTTGACTGTTTCGTGGCGCAGAAGCCCATTCTCCCTCTGAGAAGCGCATCAAAGAGAATCCTTCGATGATTCGCGTCGCATGCATTGCTTCAAACAATGCCTCTTCTACAACAATGCGTCTCAGGCGATTGAGTCGCTATCAAGAATCGCGAATAAAGAAGCGCAAACTGAGATTAACCCTCGATAGCCTTAAATCGGCCCATGAATAGGACGTATGGTGGTTTCGATGGACGCTCCTGTAGCAGGGAATAAAGATGATCAGAAAGATAACGCTGATCTGAAAGGCCTTTATGATCTGGCGATCCCCCTGAGTATGCCGGTCTCAGTCATCCGCGAGCTGGTGGAGAAGTTTGAGCTTGATGCCGTGAGGCGAAAGGCCAAGATGGACATGACAGGAGAGATGATGGACAGAGAGATACTGGTGCTGAGGGGCGATCTGGAGACTGTGAAGGCTGCCGAGAAGTACATGTTCGACGCCCTGGACAAAAAGATGGCTGAGTGGCAGAGCGACGTGCGACAGAAGAAGTACAAGAAGTACTACGATGAGCAGGTGGCCGAGAGGCGCAGGGAGCATAAGGAGAACCCGGATACAGCGAAGAACTGGGATCTGACTCCCATTTAGCCATTCGAAAATCGTCGGCGGCCAGGTGAAAGGCACCCGATGATCTCTTTATAGGATCTCGATCTTCATTCCTCGATCAGGACCCACTTGTTCTTTCCCTCCCACAGCTTCAGGGAGACGAGATGAAGAGACGTTTTCTCAAGATCCCTCTTCAAGCTCTTTGAGATCATCTCGGCGATGTTCTCTGCCGTCGGATTCGGCAGAAGATCATTCAGACAGCGATGGTCCAGATCATGGAGAGCAGCCTTCAGGATATTCTTGAGGCGGTAGAAATCCATCACGAAGCCGTCCTCGCCTACAGGTCCCTCTATCACCATCTCGACCCTGTAGGTGTGGCCGTGCAGGTTGGCGCACTTGCCCTCGTAGCCGGGCAGGCTGTGGGCTGCGTCGAACTCCTCGATGAGGCCGAGCTTCATTCCTGGATGCGCCCCCGGCGGCGGTCTATCTCGTCAAGCTGGTCCAGCATCTTTCTCAGAGCTGTGCGAACAGCATCAGAGAAGCTCACGAACTTCTTTCCGTCGCCCACATGGGCGTTGACATCATCGACGATGTGCTGAGGTATCTCCACAGTCACCTTGGGCATGCATCCTCCAGGATGGCCGGAGGAATACCAGGGCCATATTAATACCTTTCGCAGGGGGCCATGGAGAGACGCACATTCTCCATTCAATACCTCCGCATCCCCGGGATGCGTTCATTCATCACCTTTCAATGTCTCCGGAGGCGCGCCCGCCAGGGCGACCAGAGCCTTCGCCTCCATGAAGTGCAGGCTGGCCGGGACTATGAGGATATGCAGAGGCCCGCCGAAGTCGTAGAGCGCCAGCCGCGAAAGAAGGTCGGCCTTCACGACTGAATCCTCGGACCCTGCCCGGGCTATCCCGATTCCAAGCCTGCCTAAAAGGAGCTTTTCGCCTGATTCATCCTGCATCTCCATGAGGAGCGATGCCCCCTCGTTCACAGTCATGAACCTCTCATTCTGGATGTCCAGGAAGAGCATGGTGTGCAGATTCCTCTGCAGGTTCTCCTTCAGGACTGTGTAGGGCGTCTGGGAGACGATGCGCCTTCCCCGCGAGACGTAGGGGAAGGGAATCGTGGCGGACCTGCCGAACCTGTAGTTCTGAAGGCCTGTGAGGCCTGAGGCCGCAGTGACGATGGACGATGAATGGATCACCTTCGTCTCGATGCCCATATCCAGCGCCCTGAGCCTCAGGTCCAGGTGCGTCGTGGAGACCATCGGGTCGCCGCCTACGAGGAAGGCCACGACCTTCTCCCGCGCCTCCTCCAGCCAGATGGGATCGCCCTCCACATCCTCCCTTGAGAGAAGGCGGATCTGCCTGCCGAAAAAGCTCTCCAGCTTCTCATGCGAGGAGCCCATCAGCCTGGAGGTATAGAACTCTGCATAGATTTCATCAGCAGCTAGAAGCTGCTCCAGGCCCTTCACTGATATGTCCTTCTCATCATAGAGCCCGAGACCTATGAAGACGAGCATGGCCTTCCTTCGACGCTCCCGGTTAAAAAGCTCCCTCCTTCAACCAGCGACTGATCATTTTCAATCCGATCTATCAAGGGCGGCTCTATGGAGCTGTCTGCGGTAGATCTATATCCCTTCCCGCGAGAAGGCAGGAGCATGATTGGCAGGGCAACTCAGGTGGTGGATTGCCGCGAGAGCATGGGGCTTGCCAAGGGTGGCGGCCTCGCGCAGAGGGGGACGCTCTCAGAGGCGACTAGGCCGGACGTCATAGCCATAGCCATGTCGCCGGGACGCCGTCATATAACCAAGCCCGTCTGCGAGATAACCTACGGCCTCAGGCGAGAGGGCATCCAGACGAGCGTGCTGGTTCTGGAAGCAGGAACCGGAGTACCCGAGAGCTTCCCCCAGGCATCGCGCGGCTACGGGCCCACCTTCGGATTGAACGAGAGGGAGCTGGAGCAGATCGCGCGGCACAAGATAGCCGTCCTGCACCTGGGCAATGTTCGGTCCCACGTGATATTCAAGACGAAGGAGATCCTGGCGCAGGTGGACATCCCCACAGTGGTGGTGGCCCAGTGCCCCATGGACTTCGAGGACTTTGCCCGCGAGGGGATAAAGACGAGACAGGTCAAACCTTCGAGGCAGAAGACAGAGACTAAGGGAGAGGTCGTGGATATCGTGACGGGCGTGACGAGAGGTGCCACCTGCACCCGCGTCAAGCTGAACACCCTCGCCAAGGTCCTGAACAGGCACCTGGCAGAGATCAATGAGCGCGAGGCAAAAGAGGCTCTGAAGGCCAAGAAAAAGTGATATGAGGACAGATCATCCTCATGATGGTCGTCGCCCAGTTTATAATTTCCAATAGCCTTTGCTTTAATTCTCTGGCACCAATGGGTGCGGCTTCGCCGCCCTAAGAGGCTGCAGGCTCAGGCCTCGATGCCTTTGTTCCAGTTCATACGAAGGCCATTAATACTATTTTCGAGGATGAATGGCCGATGAAGCTTCTCGTGATTCTGGGCGACGGCATGGCAGATCTGCCGCTGGAAGCCCTTGGAGGCAGAACCCCCCTGCAGGCAGCACATATCCCGAACATGGACAGAGTGGCCAACGACGGCAGAAATGGGCTTGCCAGGACTGTGCCTGATGGCATGCCTCCAGGAAGCGACGTGGCCAACCTGTCCATCGCAGGCTATGAGCCCTCGATGTACTACACAGGCAGGGCACCCCTGGAGGCGGCTGCTATGGGAATCTCCCTTGCTGAGGACGACATCGCCTTTAGATGCAACTTCGTGACTGTGGAAAAAGGCATCATGCTGGACTACAGCGCAGGACACATCACGAGCGATGAGGGCCAGGAGCTTATCGGGGCCCTGAGGCAGCTGATGCCAGCAGGCAGGATCTACGCGGGGGTCGGCTACCGCAACCTTCTGATCCTCAAGAGCGGGGCCGAAGCTGTCTGCACCCCTCCGCACGACATCTCCGATCAGCCCATCGAGGGGCACCTTCCGCGAGGCAAGGACGCTGATCAGCTCATAGGGCTCATGGAGGAGGCGCGGCCAGTCCTGGCCAGCCATCCGGTGAACCAGAGGCGCATCGCCGAGGGCAGGCGTCCTGCGAATATGATCTGGCTGTGGGGCCAGGGGCCTGCGCCCGCCATGCCAACATTTCAGGAGAGGCACCGCCTGCGGGGAGCCATGATCTCAGCCGTGGACCTGCTGAAGGGCATAGGGGCCTATGCCGGGATGGAGGTGATCAGCGTGCCAGGGGCCACGGGCAACATCGACACCAACTACGACGGCAAGGTGAGAGCAGCCCTCGATGCGCTCCTGCGGCTGGACTTCGTCTACCTGCACATCGAGGCCCCTGACGAGGCTGGGCACGAGGGAGATGTGGAGCAGAAGATCAGGGCCATAGAGCTCTTCGACAGCAATGTCGTAGGCCCGATGATTGAGGGGCTGCGCTCACATGGCGAGCCCTTCAGGGTGCTTCTCATGCCAGACCACGCGACGCCCATCATCCTCAAGACGCACACCAGAGACCCAGTGCCCTTCGCCATCATGGGCAGCGGGATTGAGCCCGACTCTGTGGAGAGGTTCGACGAGGTTTCGGCGAAAAGGGGAGGCTACGGGCTCGTGGAGGCGACGAAGCTGGTGGGGATGATGGCCGAGCGCTAAAGAGAAAGAGATCCCGAAAAAGAAGAGAGATCACTCAAGGTACCCCAGAGGATAGGATCCTCCCGAGGGGTAGATGCGGTAGACTGTGTTGTTCCTGATCTCATATGGGAATCTCGGATCATATCCAGGATAATTGTTCCACGGATCGTATCCAGAAGTGTCATTGGGATAGAGAAGGCCCATGATGGTGAAACCCGGATGAGCTCCTGTGGCGAATCCGAAAGAGTAGCCGTGATAAACCTTTGGCTCGTTGTACGTGGGATACAGACCACTCCATGTGTATCCGTAGTAAGAATCGGGGAGGCCCATCCAGGGAGTGTAGTAGCCCGGTGGGTACTGTAATGTTCCATTCGATACAGAGAAGCCCTTGGGAGCGCCGCCCCAGCTCCATAGACCGCCTTTCTTATCCGTCGATTCGCCCTCTCCAGCGGTCTCCGCCGGGGCGGTGATCTGGCTGGCGGGCTCGTAAGCTGCGCCTGCGCTCGTGGCAGAGGATTGTGACTGTGAGGGTTCGCCTGAACTCGTCTCGTATTGCCACTGAACCCCTGCCCCGGATAAGCAGGCCATCAGGACCAAGGCTAGCAGGGCCAGTGACTTTCGATGTATCTCTGGGATTCTAGCGCCCATTTTTCGCCCATCTTTTGGTTGGCGCTCATAGTATAGAAATATCGCGTTTGATGGTTCTGTTGCATATGCGGTTGTTGGAGCAAAGCTGGTGGTTAGAGAATAGTGTTTTTCTAGTATCACCACCATCTAATGCAACAGTACAGCTGATTTTGAGAGCGTTTTGGATAATCAAATCACACTCCATAAATTTATCTATAATATATTATAATTTGGTATCGGATTGATATAAGGACGTACGTGTGTATATGCATATAGAACATCCAAAATTATGATATAATATTAGTAATATCAAAAAGATTATGAGCAAGTATGCTGTTTTTTGAAAAATTAGTGCACAAAATTGGAGGATAGGAGTATACAAAAAAGTGAACCCATATGGAGTTGATACGTTTGAGAAAGAATATGGATAAATTGTTTGCCCGAATGGTGGTGGCAATTCTTTTTTGCTCGCTTTTAGCCAGCATAGCCCTTGCAGAGCCAACTGGAAAGACAATATGCATAGCATTGGGCGCAGAACCCGATGACTTGAATCCTATTATCAACACAGGCCATGCGGATTACTACGATGTCATCAAGGTATACAGTGGTTTGCTCAAATCGGATGATGACCTGCAAATGGAGCCGGACCTAGCAGAATCATGGACAGTTTCTCCTGATGGTAAGAC
>MVRK01000059.1 GCA_002067365.1 Methanosaeta sp. PtaU1.Bin060
CGATAATTTTGACAAATTTATGAATTGGTACAATACAGTTAGATTTCATGAATCGCTTGATACGAAATGGTATCTTCAGACGCCGGATATCGCATTCTGGTCTAGGTTGCCGGAAGGATGCAAATTAGGAATGTTCATGAATTGGATGGAGACTAATTTAAATGATTTATAAAGAATACAAAGATTCAGGCATAGTATATAAAGTCCAAACATTCAGGACTACACACTGTCGAAGAATGACCGAAATCTTCAAGAATTACCTCTAAATCTTAGGTAAATAGGAATCCTCCAATCTAGGATTGAATATTATAATTAAAATATATAACTCCTTCATTAATCTAGCGGTTCTACTAATACGATTTTTACTTTCTTATCCAGCCATTCAAGCGGAACGTACACTCTACCAGAGTTGCCGCCAGGCTTAACGACTTTCTCGATAACCTGATAAGCATCAAGTTCGATCTTCATCGGTCGTTGTTCCATTATAGTTATGAATTATGTTTTAATATAAATAGTTTTCTGTTGAAATAGATATTATGTAACTTCTAAGTAACCATAAAGTATAAATTCCAGTAACTACATAATAGTTACTTTGATCCAGAACGCTAGCGTGAAGGCACAGTAAACGTTTTACGCTCGCATTATTATTAGTAAGGATATACTATGACTGACTTATGGGACTTAATGGCAGATGAAACTAGAGAATCGTTTTCTGAACTCAAAAATTTGATGATGGGATTGGACACCAAAGCCTCAATAATAATAGTTATCAATGGTGTATTACTTGCCGCGTTATCTCTGATTCAGAGCGAGTTTGTGCATTTGGGAATAATATATAGAATCTTGATTTTATTACCATTATTTCTTTCCGTTGGATCTGCGATTGGATGTTTGTATCCCAGAAGATGGAGTTGGTTGGGTGGACAAGAAATTATTGATAAATATCAATGTGAGGATAATGCAGATCTTGTAGCTTGTCAAATATCTAAAACTCGCGCGGGAGAAGAAGATAAACTTCGAAAGTTGTATGACGAAAAATTTGATTGGTTCGAATGCAGTTTTTGGTTTATGGCTGTAACTCTAATATTTGTGGGTATTTTGTTCATTTACCTTCTTCTTGACCCTTAGCATGCTGTGAAATGACCACAATTTCTGGTGCTGGCTTTACTTTCCTCGGATCAAAACTCTTTTTCGTTTCCATCGTCTTAACTTGTTCGCTCTCGTCGGTTATAGGCATCCCTCGACAAAGCAATTGGTCTGAGACGCTTAAAAACTTAATTCATGCAACTGAGAGAGTCAAACAAAAAAGAATCAATCTACCGTAATGCTATCAATAACATCCCAGGCACGCATGCCATAGTTATTCGTAGTCATAACGTCGATTAAGGCAACTGTATCACTATCAAGAAAGAATGCGATCGCGCCATAGCTGTTATCATTTCGGATATCATTCTTAAGTTCATGCTCCAATTCGACCAGCCGCGCTTTCTTGCCATTGTAATCTATTTCTTTTTCGGTTAGATCGTGGGTCACTGTCGCATCCATATGATGCCTTGCCAGAGGTATCTTTGCATCTTATCTTAAAACTTGCGGACCTCGTGATACGTAAAATATCCCGCCTTTTGTAATATTGAGAAATATGTGTCTTACAAAGGAACAGATAGAAATGGTTGAATCGATCGTTGACCAAAGGGTAGAAGACAAACTCAAACACTTAGGAATTGGGTTTGAGAAAAGCATTACAGAAATCATGACCCGTAACCTCCAACTCTACCAAGCAGAATAGGTTATATAGTCGCGAATCATTTGCCATTATTCATGATAGAAGAACCTCCTGAAATAAACGAAATAATAGCAGAAATGCATAGATGGAAAGAAGAACGCGGCGACGAAGAATATCTCAAACATTTCATTGGTTGGATGCAGGAATATTTCGAACTACATGAGAAGTTGCTTTTTGTTGTTGCAAAGCGCGTCTCAAATCTCGAAAAAGAAGTCGCCAACTCAAAGGAGAACTATCAAAGAAGTAGATTTTTTACTTTCTAACTATTTTAACCCACGCTTTCTAACCTCTTATTACGCCATATTACTTTTCTAACCAGTTCTACTACTCGCCAAAAAGTACTATAGACTTTACGGAACCTGTCATGCATATCTTTATATACGATAACAATTGTTAAGAGAATACCAGTTCACAATTGTGAATTGCGCCAAGGTGGCGGAACGGCTACGCAATTGCCTGCAGAGCAATACCATCCCGGTTCGACTCCGGGCCTTGGCTTAGGAGGCTAAATGAGATCGCTCAAGAAAGAATTACAGATTCAAAAAACATATGAAATGCTCTTCGCCTTGGAGGATCTGAGAGAGATATTCAGGCAGTCTCTGCCTACGGGTTTCAGTGATAAAGAGCAAGAGGATTTCTCGAATACCGCTAACAGAATAAAGAGCATCCTCTCAGAACTGGAGACGGGCGAGGGCAAGCCAGCCTGCAACCGCGTAGGATGCCTGGATGCCAGAACCAGGGAAGAGGAGTTCATAAACATTCATCCGATTCAGGCTGCTGGCAGGCTCACGCCCGAGGGCCGCAAAGCCGTCATATCGTATGGTGACGGCTACTCAACCTGCGACTACTGCAGAAAGCCCTTCAGGCTTGATAAGATCACCAGACCGCCAATCGAGGAGTTCCATCAAGATCTGGCCAAATTCTTGAACATGGAACAGGCCCGCGTCGTTCCAGGCGCTCGCAGAGGCTTTCAGGTCGTGACTCAATCCCTCGTGGAGAGAGGCGAGAGCGTGATAGTCTCAGCCCTGGCACACTATACGGAGTTCCTGGCGGTAGAGGTTGCTGGCGGTGTTGTTAAGGAGGTTCCACCGGATCAGGAGAATATCATTACCGCAGAGGCCACAGCCCTGAAGATCGATGAGGTGAAGGCCAAGACTGGAAAATTGCCTAAGCTCATCATGATCGACCACTATGATTATCAGTTTGCCAACGAGCATGATGTTCACGGCATCTCAAAGGTCGCCAGAGAGTACGGAATTCCATTCCTGTACAACGGAGCCTACACTGTAGGTGTGATGCCAGTCGACGGCAAGAAAATTGGAGCTGATTTTATTGTGGGCTCAGGCCATAAGAGCATGGCATCGGTTGCTCCTTCAGGAGTACTGGCTACGACTGATGAATGGGCAAAAAAAATATTTAGAACCACTCAGATGGTCGGCGATTTGACGAAGAGGAAGTTCGGAGTAAAGGAGGTGGAGAACTTGGGCTGCACCCTGATGGGTGCGACTCTCCTGTCCATGATCGCCTCCTTTCCCCGTGTCCGAGCCAGAACAGCCTCCTGGGAGGAGGAGGTTAAGAAGTCTAACTACTTCCTTGAGCAGCTCCTGAAAATCCAGGGATCGAATGTCCTGAGCGAGTGGCCACGAAGACACACCCTCACCAAGGTGGATACCACAGGGAGCTTCGATACAGTTGCTAAGACGCACAAGAGGCGAGGCTTCTTCTTCAGCGATGAGCTGAAAGAGAGAGGTATCATAGGTGAGTTTGCTGGAGCAACAAGAACCTGGAAGCTGAACACCTACGGCCTGACATGGGAGCAGATAAAGTACACTGCAGATGCTCTCCTGGATATTGCGAAAAAGTACGGACTTAGCATCAATTAGCGGCCAGATTGAGATTTAAATTCGCGAGGATTAAATGATCAATGGAAAATTCGGTATTGGCACTCTGGCGGTTCATGCAGGTCAGGAGACAGCAGATCCCGCTACAGGTTCCAGAGCAGTCCCAATTTACCAGACCTCGTCATATCTCTTCAAGGATACTGATCATGCTGCAAATCTTTTTGCCTTGAATGAGTTCGGCAATATATACACCAGGATGATGAATCCGACCAACGACGTCTTCGAAAGACGAATAGCAGCATTGGAGGGCGGCAGCGGGGCATTGGCAGTCTCCTCTGGCATGTCTGCCATCTCGATGGCGCTCCTGGCGATAACTCAAGTTGGCGACGAGATAGTATCTGCAAATAACCTATACGGAGGAACCTATGAGCTGTTCCACTACACATTTCCGAAGCTTGGGCGAAAGGTCATATTCGTCGATTCCACCAGGCCCGAGGAATTCAAGAATGCCATAACAGATAGAACCAGGGCCATCTATGCCGAAACCATCGGAAACCCAAAGCTGGATGTGCTCGACATCGAGGCAGTATCGAGGATCGCCCACGATGCCAAGGTTCCATTTGTCGTGGATAATACTGTAGCCGTGGGTCTTATCAGGCCCATAGACTTCGGAGCAGACATAGTGGTAGCCTCGGCCACCAAGTTCATCGATGGACACGGAAACTCGATTGGAGGGGCAATCGTCGATTCTGGCAGATTCGATTGGTCGAAAGGCAAATTCCCAGAGTTCACAATGCCGGATCCCGCATATCATGGCATCAAATACTGGGATAAATTCGGGAATGTACCCGGCCTCGGCAATGTTGCATTCGTCTTCAAAGTCAGGCTGCAGCTGCTCCGGGACCTGGGGCCATGCCTCAGTCCCTTTAACTCCTTCCTCTTTCTGCAGGGCCTGGAGACTCTGGCTCTGAGGATGGAGAGACACTCAGAAAATGCGTTGAAGGCAGCTTCATATCTTCAGGACCATCCTGCGGTGGCATGGGTGAACTACCCTGGACTTGAGAGCCATCCCAGCCACGCACTGGCGAAGAGATACCTTCGGGGCAGGTACGGAGCAATCCTGGGATTTGGAATAAAAGGCGGCCTTGAGTCTGGAAGGAGGTTCATCGAATCCCTGAAGCTCTTCTCCCATCTGGCAAACATCGGCGACTCCAAAAGCCTTGTGATTCATCCCGCCTCGACAACACACCAGCAGCTCACTTCAAGTGAGCAGGCAGCGACAGGTGTGACACCAGATTTCATCCGGATCTCCATCGGCATCGAGGACATCGAAGACATCATTGCAGATTTGGATCAGGCACTGGTCCGGGCGGTGAAATGAAGCGTGAATCCGTCGGACTGGTCGAGACCAGATGCCTTCCCCTCCCGGACGACGTGGTTCTGGAGAATGGTGATCGGCTCAGAGAAGTAAGTGTGGCCTATGAGACATATGGCAAACTGAACAAGGAGAGGAGCAATGCCATCCTGATCTGCCATGCGCTCTCAGGGGATGCCCATGCAGCAGGCTGGCATAGAGGCGAGGAGAAGCCCGGCTGGTGGGATATGATCGTCGGCCCCGGGAAAGCTCTGGATGTTGATAAATATTTTGTGATCTGCTCGAATGTTCTTGGCGGGTGCAAAGGGACCACAGGCCCTTCCTCCTTAAATCCAGCTACAGGAAGGCCTTATGGTCTGGATTTCCCTGTAATCACAGTCAAGGATATGGTGGATATCCAGAGAAGGCTTCTGAGCCATTTGGGCATCAGCAAACTATTCGCTGTTGTGGGCGGGTCCTTTGGAGGCATGCAGGTATTACAATGGGCGATCTCTTACCCGGAGATGGTGCGCATGGCCATACCAATAGCCACCAGCGCCTACTCCTCGCCCCAGCAGATAGCCTTCAACGAGGTTGGGAGAAGGGCGATCACCTCTGACCTTGATTGGAATGACGGCGATTACTACGGCCAGGCTCAGCCTGCCAGAGGCCTCTCTCTGGCCAGAATGATCGGGCATATCACCTACTTGAGCGATGAGTCCATGCACCAGAAGTTCGGAAGGAGGCTGCAGGACAAGAGCGAGTACAGCTTCGATTTTTCATCATCGGAGTTTCAGGTAGAGGGCTATCTGCGCTACCATGGAGACACATTTGTAAAAAGATTCGATGCCAACTCATATCTATATATCACCAAGGCCATAGACCACTTCGACCTGACCAGGAAAGGCTCAATCCCCCTCTCAGAAGCATTCAAAGGCGTAAGGGCGAAGTTCCTGGTCATATCCATAAGCTCCGACTGGCTCTATCCTCCATATCAATCCCGAGAAATAATAGAGGCACTCAGTGCCAATGACATAGATGTCCGCCATCGTGAGATCAAATCGAACTACGGCCATGATGCCTTTCTCCTTGAGTCCGGGCAGATGAACTACAATATCGGCAGCTTCCTATCCCGTTCCTGCGTTGGCGATGTGATGATCAGAGACGTCGTGACAATTGGTCTTGGTTCAAGCGTCGAGGATGCTGCCAAGATCATGATGGAGGAGGGCGTGACACACCTGCCGGTGATCTCGGGTAACGACAGGCTTGCGGGAATAGTCACCGCCTGGGATGTATCTAAGGCAGTGGCCATGAAGTACAGCAAGCTTGAGGAGATCATGACGAAGGACGTGATCACTTCCCTTTTGGATGATCCCATCTATCGAGCTGCCAAACAAATGAATGAGTATAACATCTCAGCACTGCCCGTAGTGGATAAAGATCAAAAGGTTATAGGAATGGTAACCGGAGACGGCATTAGCAGGTTGATAGGGTGTCTTTGAATGGATATTGCCTGGACCAAGAGTACCCAATACGCATGATGAACAGAAAGAGTATAGATTCATTCTCTAGGGCAGTCCGGAGATTATTCTCTTCGATGGCGATGTGGTGGCCATACCTCCTCCTGTAGCAGGCGGCTGAATCATCCCGCTTTTTGGCAGGAGAAGATGCTTAGGACGCACATGGATCTCAAAGATCATTTTCGAGGAAACATGGAGATGAACGCGGAGGTTAAGGCGCTGCTGCTCAGCATTGGGAGTGCAAATATTGATGAGGGGCTTCTGAGCGAAATTGCAGGCGGAACGACTACTCCCAGCGCCGGACCTGGTGCAGGCCGAGAATCGTTCTTCATCAAATCCGGCGGCCACAGGGTGCGGCTTTCCATCAATGAGATTTCTCCTCTTAAGGTGGTGAAATGCCGCTCTGGCATTGCAGTGATCAAGGACGAGAAAGTAATTGTTACAGGCAGGCTAGAGCCTGCGCTCAGCCATTGCCCTGAGCAAGCATACATGACAATAAGCGGTCGCTGCATCTATAATTGCAGGTTTTGCCCTGTACCAAAAATTGAGGGCGACGTTAAGGACCTTGATATGATTTTGCGGCTCGTGGAAGAGGCGAGTCAAACAGGCCAGCTCAAAGCTATTTCACTTACAAGCGGAATAGAGAAATCTCCGGAAGATGAAGTCGAAAAAGCTGTGAAGATTGTGAAGGCCCTTCGGGCACAGTACGATGTGCCTATTGGCGTCTCAGTTTACCCTACAGACAGATCCTCAGAGGAGCTCAAAGAAGCCGGAGCAACTGAGATAAAATATAATGTTGAGACCATGGACCCGGAGATCTTCGCAATGTACTGCCCCGGGCTGTCGCTGGATTATGTGCTATTATCCCTGGGGAAGGCGGTAAAGATCTTCGGCAAGAATAGAGTCTCCACCAATCTTATCCTAGGCCTGGGCGAGAGCGACAAGTCCGTTTTATCTGGCGTAAC
This sequence comes from Methanosaeta sp. PtaU1.Bin060, assembly GCA_002067365.1. Taxonomy (GTDB): domain Archaea; phylum Halobacteriota; class Methanosarcinia; order Methanotrichales; family Methanotrichaceae; genus Methanothrix. Next base: position 7,464 of record MVRK01000059.1, read on the forward strand.
CCGCCTGGCTGAAATGGGGGTCATCCCCAACCTAAGGCCAATATCGCCACATCCACTGCGTGCAGGAGATCTTATAGTAAAGAGACCTTCCGCCAAGAGGCTGCTTAGGTTGGCAAAAATTACTAAAAAGATTCTTGAATATAACAACCTCAGGGCGGATCTTGCAGAGACAATGTGCCTTCCTTGTACAGGCTGCGATTTAGCGCCACATAGAGATGTGCAACTTTGAAGATGAGTGTTGCGCAAATCTCGGATCATGGAAGGATCTGGAGATCGGATACAGGTTTCAGGAAATCTCGAACATCATGATGGCATCGCGGTCTTCGCTGCTCCAGTGGCTATAGGTCTTGATCATCTCAGGGATGATTCAGTGATCCATTTCCGAAAAACTGATATTCATTAGTGAGATACTGAGGAATGGCCATGGTCTTATTCGAGTACCTTCTTCTGGGAGTGGCCCTGCTTCTGCTCCTCAGCGTGATCTCCAGCAAGGCGTCAACCCAGCTAGGGGTGCCCACACTGGTGTTATTCCTGGTGATAGGCATGTTGGCCGGCTCGGACGGGCCCGGCAGAATTTATTTCGATAACCCATGGCTGGCACAGTCGCTGGGATCAGTCGCCCTGATCTTCATCTTATTCTCAGGCGGCTTGGATACCAAGTGGAAGGAGGTAAAACCCATATTGTGGAGGGGCGCTATCCTCTCCACCCTGGGCGTCATCCTCACCGCCCTCATCGTTGGATATGCGGTCTACTATGTATTGGACTTTTCAATGCTTGAGGCCATGCTGTTGGCGGCCATTATCTCATCGACTGATGCAGCTGCAGTTTTCTCGATTCTCAGGTCGAAACAGATCAGCCTGAAAGGCGATCTGAGGCCGCTCTTAGAGCTGGAATCAGGAAGCAACGATCCCATGGCCATCTTCCTCACGACCAGCCTGATCAGCCTCATCCAGAACCCAACGACCTCCCCGATAGCTCTGATACCCATGTTCGCCCAGCAGATGGCCTTAGGTGCTGTATTTGGGATTATGGCGGGCAAGGGCATGGCTTATTTCATCAATCGAATCCGCCTGGATTACCAGGGGCTCTACCCCGTCTTGACCATCTCTCTGGTATTGATAACCCATGGGATAACATCGATTCTCGGAGGCAACGGCTTTCTAGCTGTATATCTGGCCGGCCTGAGCCTTGCGAACTACTCCTTCATCCACAAACGCAGCCTGATGCATTATCACGATAGCTTGGCCTGGCTTATGCAGATCGCAATGTTCCTGACTCTGGGACTGCTGGTATTTCCCTCGCGGCTGGTCCCTGTAGCGGGCATCGGCCTTTTCATATGCTTTGTCCTGATGTTCATGGCGAGACCCATCAGCGTCCTCCTATGCCTCTTGCCCTTCAGGAGGATGTCCATAGAGGAGCGAGTTATGGTCTCTTGGGTGGGCCTCAGGGGATCGGTGCCGATCATTCTGGCAACATTTCCCCTCATATCCGGCATAGACAAGGCAGATATGATCTTCAATGTAGTTTTCTTCGTCGTTCTGACATCAGTCATCGTTCAGGGGTCCACAATACCCTTCGCGGCCCGCCGCCTTGGCGTCGAGACGCCACTTGAATCCTCTTCGGAAATCCCTGATGAGCCGCAGGAAAAAGATGTATGGGATTCGCTCGTGGAGCTTAAGGTGTTCCCTGAGAGCGCTGCAGCAGGCAAACAGATAGCCGATCTCAACATTCCCGATGACACCTGGCTAGCTGTGCTGAGGAGAGACGGGCATCCGATGCGCCCCAGCGGAAGCACCATACTGCAGGCAGGAGACATTATAATCGTACAGTCCAGCGGCCAATCACTGGAGAAGCTCAGGTCATTGGTGGAGGAGACGATAGGGGATTCGAACAGATCTCCCAAAAATTAGGATGAAAAATTATCCGCATTGGCCACAAGCGGCTTTGTCCTATGGCGACTGCGCTGGCATATAGTTCATAGCTTCCTATGACAGAACCACCAGTCGTAGCAGGTCACATTGCCCCCGGACACCCTCTCCTTGGCGCTCTTCACATCGCCTGGCGGAGGAATTATCACATTATCGCCTATGAGCGAGTTGTTGGGCCAGTTGGCGGGCATTGCTACTTTATTCTTGTCAGCTGTCTGAAGAGCTTTCACAGCCCTGAGGATCTCATCCATGTTTCTTCCTACCTCTTGCGGATAGAAGAGGATGAGCCTGACTATTCCCTCAGGGTCCACAATGAAGACTGCACGTACTGTATTCGTTCCTTTTCCTGGATGTATCATCCCCAAAGTGGCTGCCACTTTGCCTTGATCATCGGCTATTATGGGGAATTTGATCTCAACACCAAGGTTGGCCCCGATCCACTCAGTCCATTTCATGTGAGAGAAGACCTGGTCTATGGAGAGGCCTATCAGCCTGCAATTCAGCTTCTCGAAGTCCGCACGCTTTTTTTCAAATCCCACAAACTCTGTGGTGCAGACAGGGGTGAAATCCGCTGGATGGCTGAACAGGACGAACCACTTTCCTGAAAAGTCGTCTGGGATAGTCATAGGTCCGTGTGTCGTCTTGACCTCAAGCCGCGGAAGCTCATCGCCGATTAATGGGAAGCCGCCCATATGGTGCATGCCCGGCCATTCCATGTCCTTAACGAATTTATCATCCATTCGACACATACATCTCTTCTCCTAAAGTTTTCAATTCACTATACCTAAATAGAGCGGGCACCTATTTAAGAGTGATTATTACATAGTAATAGACCATCTTTGGATCCGCTGAAAGATCGAAAGGATTTGATCAGATTATGCATGTGCATAAGGCAAAGCATCCGGGATTTGGCGGGCTGGCATTCTCAGCATTATGCTCTCTTTGGTCCTGGCCCGGCTCTGTTGTTCTGATCCAGATCGCCACATCCAATTCAGCCAGCCCAGCAGAGGCTCAAACGAGCGGCCTTGGTTGCTTGTGCTCTGGAAGAACAGGCAGCGGCATTGTGTTGATCAGCAATGGCAGCTCTACATCTTTGGCGCGCTCCACCAGCAGCTCCTTACCCCAGTGGGTCAGGCCAAAGAGGGGAACGGCAGTGCCCACCTGGACCAGAGGCTTCACCTGGCTGCGTATATGCTTTGATGCGCAGCCGGTCACTATGTCAGCGGCTGCCAGAATCCGCATCGCATCCTCCTGTGCTATTCCGGTGAGGTGGACACCTATGATCATCATCCTCACGCCTGCCTCCTTCTCCAGATCGCGCAGCTTCTCAGCAGTATCAGCATCAGCAACTGTGACTGCAAACCTGGAGAAGCCATTTGATGCAGCCCACTTCGCCCCATCCAGTTGGTCTATCCTGGCATCCTGCGGCGAGAGCACATGCCCGCTTCTTCTCTCTATGCCATCTATCACATCGGGTATGGGCTCTGTCTCGGACAGACCGGATATAAAGCCGCCCATGCCCTGGATGAGATGGGGGTTGGCGGTGATGACTGTTCCCGCGCCGTCACAGACTGTGACAGCCCCGTCGATAATCCCGCGCACGACTCCGGTCATCATCGATTCTGATGCTCCGAAGCCCACAAAAATGCCAGTATCCAGCTTCCTGCGACGAGAGCACATGCCATAATTCTTTATTCTGAAGCCCATGTTATCTGCTGCAGCCTCGGAGGTAACCACTTTTATTCCTCGCACCTTATCGAAGAGTGGACAGTATTCAATCATGGGCTCCCCGGCTTCCACCACCTTTTCGTCTTTGACCTTCACCTTCGTCTTTCCCAGCAGCTCCATGGTATGCGTCATTTCCACCACCAAATAAATAAAATTTTTATAATTTAGACCCTGAGACATCTGGTCATCTACGGCTTTGTATCGTCTGAAAATCAAGATAAATATGTGTTGTTATGGCTGGTACAGGTAAAATTCCATTTTTTAGGGCGTTATGCGCGACGCTATCCACGACATCCCGGGTTGCCTGCAGACGGCCAACATGCTCCTAAATGATGATAAAAACATGAAAATGCCTGATATGCGCGAGATATCAAGATGGACTAATCAATTCTTATATGCAGTATCGCAGTAAGGAGGAGCAATCTGGGCGCGATTAACATTTCCAGAACCACCGTCCTCTTTTCTCGAAATGTGATCTATTCTTATTGAATTTCGATGATGCAGACCACCGCCGAGGCTTCAGATGCTTTCAGCTCATGACCATCATGGAGGATGAGCAACACTCGATCATCATCGTCGAGCACTGCCCGAGGCTCTATGAGGACGCTGTCGAGCTTCAGAAGGCGTCCAGATTTACACTTAGGGCTGGTAGAGCGCGCACGCCAGTGCCCGATAGTGTTAATATTAATTTTGGTTCCGCTTCATTCGTCACAAGGCGCCTTTGAGCAGCAAATAAACGAAATAAACGACGATTATGAACACCGCTATTCCCGCAAGAAACCAGATCGTATGCCAGAGTATCACTACTATTATTACAGCAAGAACCAGCAGGAGCAAATTCTTCATTGATCTCTCGATAGCCATGCAATGTAGATAGGGGTGCTTTACATAAATCCATTTCGATATAATAGGGGATTAATGCTCCGATTGTGCTGTTCTATCTGTGGGACTATCATCAATACTGTTAGTACTTATCAGGTCAAACCGCTCTGCCATCAAGCCGGACGAGGAAAAGCCGAAGAGTGGTGGTAGTTTTGGAAGTAAGAAAGGGCTGGCAGTACAGGAGTGATGGGGCACCGAGTTAACTGCCAACCTTCCTAGGCCCATCGGATGGCACGGGCTCTATCTAATGGGCATCCCCCGGCAGGGTTGATAACGGGGGAAATTCTTGCCTCTGTGGATCAACTCTCGGGTCAAGGAGAACAAGCGACCTGTCGAAGGCAAGAGTGGGTTAATTGGACATATGGTATCAACCTCCCAAATGTACCATTCTCGTGGCACTATATTTAGTTAGTTGAGTTAAAATATGACTACATGCAAGCATTTTCTCAAATGATATGAACCGTGCATATATCCCGCCGCGCGAGCCCTCGGCCGAGCTGGAGAATGTCGGATTCGCCTTTGTACTCCTTTGGGAGCGCCGATCGCGTGTGGCGCTTCGACGAGGCCAGAAGGCCGCGCGCCGAAGATCTCAAATAAAAGAAGATTATTTTTTGCGGACCTTTAGCACATAAGTTCGTTTCTTTTCTAGAGTTGGCGGTAATTTGTCTTTGGATTCATCAAAGGATACAGTCTTAGCATCTTTTAATTTTCTCATGATTAATCCCTCGGAAACCAGATAGAACATCCTACATCCGTCATCGGTTAAGACTAGCATGCATAGGATTAGGCTTCTGAGTTTTTGAGATCAATTTTTGCAGAAAAGGCTCGAGCCCATAGAGCTGATTTCAACTAATTCGAGTTTTTGGCTCAATAGCAAAATATAAAATGAGATATTAATATAGTATCAAAAATTCCTTAACCGATGCAGTATGGAACATCCTTTCGAGGTGCCTTGCGCTCACCCTCGGCGCACAGACGTTTCCAGATTTTTGACCAACAGGTTTATCATTCAGAGAGATCATTAATGACACTGCTGCATTTGCGTCGATTCAAAGGGATTTGTTGAGATGTTTTTTGTGGCAAAGCTTCGATTCTTTGAATCGATACAAAGGTAAGTGAATAAAATGTTTGAGAGAAGATATGAAAGCAGCGGGAGCCATGGAAGTGGCTTCAATCGAGCCCCAAGAGAGATGCACGATGCAGTTTGTGCTGATTGCGGGAAACAAACCCAGGTTCCATTCAAGCCGGACGGATCAAGGCCGGTTTACTGCAGCGAGTGCTATCAGAAACATAGGCCTGCAAGGCCTCCCAGAAGATATTAAACTGATCGGATCATCATCAATCGATCTGCTTGACACAAACACATATCCGCGCCTTGCGGAAAACAATGCCGGGCAATTTCACGCCCATGAAAATTTTTTACTGGTTTCTGTCTTGCTATCTCAGAAAACTGATTCTGATGGACACGGGCGAGGCAGCAAGTCATATGCTCATTTGAAGCAAATTGTGGGGGAATCTAAATCAATAAATCCAAAAGTCCAGAGGTGACGAAATTCGATCGCATAATCTCGGAGCTGGAGCGAAGAGGGATTGTCGTGCTGATGCATCGTCCTACAAGGTGGGGCTATGTCGTGGATGCCGTGATTCCTTCGGCAAACGTGATCCTCTTGAAGATGCCTCACCTGATCAAGCAGGCTAAGGTGGAGATGAGCATGTTCAGGGATATGACAGACAGGCTTAAGAGTGATGGATATCGAATCCTCATTGTGCCCAGGGCCAGCATGAACGAAATGCAGGTGAAAGCTTTCTGTGATCGGATCTCAGTTGAGCCAGCTTTTGCAACTGCCTGAGCCTTCTGGATTCATTCTAGTTTGATGTCCAGAAGAGCGGGGCAGGACCAAATGGCATTTAAGGCATTTGGTTTGGGTTATGATAATTGACGTGCGATCTTTGTACTAGGGCACTGGCGGGTGCATGCATTGGCGAGGCATCCTGTGCCGCCCTTCATCTTTCGGATGAGGACGCCTGCGTGCAGGCGGCAGAAGTCTGCCTCTCCTGGTGGCTTAAGAGAGACGAGATGTTTGGAATAGATGACTCGCTCTGGGAAATGTCTGAACAGCGGATAGCCGATTTGGCATCAGACCCTCAAATGGCCCGAGCATATCTCGCAACAATGAACGCCGATTGAAGCTCCCACAATCTCAGTCACTCTGCAGGCATAACCCATCTAGCTTTTTGCTTTCCTTGAAATGCATTAACTAAAGTAGAATTATTTTCCCAAAAGTTTCATGGTCTGTCCAGAGTACTCCTAATAACCTCTAATTTTGGCCCACGCCTTTATAAATGGTATATAAAGACCTGATGAAATTGCTGGGTTTTTAGGAATCCTCTTCATTTTAAATAATTGACCATCTAGCTGATATAGATCCTATTTCATGTAAGTAGAAGTGAAGATATCGTGTTGGTACAGAAATGGAAGCTTAGGTGCGTTCCATAGGTTCTGCGTTCAAAATAAGAATAAACCAATATCTGTGAAGTTAATCAATAGATCAGAACTGGTTAAAGGAGCATTATACAGTCATTGCACTGGATCACCAGGCACAGAAGGCCTATCACTTCTCCTCACTCATGTCGCAATTCATCCAGCGTTTTACTCTCTTGATGAGATCGAGAGCTTGCACATGGTTCAATTATCCAAGGAGACAATGCATGACGGAAGCTGAAGATCTCTCTTTCCAACGTGGCCAGCTCTTGGAAGAGATTGCGGCGGCAGCTGATGAGATTGCGGCAATCGATGGTCGATTGAAATTTCTGCGATCAATTGAATTTGAGGATGATATAACACAGACTGCATCCTAAGGCGTTTTCGAAATAGCAGCATGCGATCTTGCAGTAACTCCTTTGATGGAGCTGCTGTGTAACGCTTCCTTTTCGGCCTTTCAAAATAGTATCCTTGAGCTTTTCCCGAAGGTGAGCCTTTATAGACCAATTTATTGATCTTCTTATCGGCAGCATCAATATATCTCGATCACTGCATCCGAAGTGCTTGATCAGATCCAGTCCTGCAGATTTTCTCCCTTCTGCGGCTTGTAGCTCCCGATGCTCTTGATGAGCGTCTCGTGTCTAATCCACAGCCCCACAATGGCCGCCATGGAGACGATAAGCCAGGATGCGAAGAATACCTTCGGATATCCGTTTGGCCACGTTCTCTGAGAATGAATGAACACTGCCGCAGCCACAGTCACTATTAGGGAGAAGAACATATTGGCAGATGGAGCCAGGCCGTCCCTGAAACATGTGCAGAATTTCTCCCATTCTCGCTCAGCCCTTCCAGCCTTAGAGACGGGATGCCTGCCGAGAAAGACGCCGATCCTCTTGATCCGCGAGTCTGCAGACATGATATATAGGTCGTAACTTATGGCCACCAGAGGAACGAAGTAGAGAAGCCAGTAGATGTCTGCGATCTTGATCCCCAGATTCACCGAGCTTAGCCCGAAGAGAACTGTGATGAAGGCCAGCTTTCTCGTGACCAAGTCCGCGCGCTCGTTCTGGGTGCGAATCTTCTCCTCATGAAGCGTGCGCAGAAACTCGGAATCATTCTCTTCCATTGCCACTCCAATAAAAGAAAGACATTAAATGTATTAATAACTTTTCTGTGTGATGAACATTTGAATCAGGGTGATTCTTCAAAACCGAGGCATTGAGCCCCCACATCTCAGGCGATCCCGCCATCCACTGCAGCAAGATACAGAGGCTACACGATCTTCTCGGCTTCAGCCATATGCTCGCACCATGAGTCCAGATTTGGAAAAGTCCAGATCTGGAAAATTGGAAGATGCGAAAGTATTAGACTTGAAAGACCCTCCTTGAAGGGCGGGATGGTATATTGCAGGCATAGTCAAAATGAAGACCAAAAGATGTGAGCATGGATGCTGAGCGAGAGAGATCTGAAGAGATACGACCGGCAGATAAGGCTCTTTGGTGCAGAAGGCCAGGAGCGCCTGAAAGAGGCCAGGGCATTCATAGCAGGGGCTGGTGGCCTCGGATCACCCATCGCCCTCTATCTGGCTGCGGCAGGAGTCGGAGAGATCGTCATAGCTGACAGGGATACAGTCGAGCTGAGCAACCTGAACCGCCAGATTCTGCACTGGGAGAGGGATCTGGATAAAAAGAAGGCCCTCTCAGCCCAGGAGAAGCTCATGGCCGTGAACTCGGAGATCCGTGTGAAGGCCGTCTCCGATACCCTGGACGAGGAGAACATCCTCGATCTGGCGAAGGGCGCTGACCTGATCATAGATGCCATGGACAACTATGCCACAAGGTATCTGCTGAACAGGGCCTCTCTGGAGCTGAGGGTGCCCCTCCTTCATGGTGCAGTCAATGGATTTTACGGCCAGGCCACCACAGTCCTGCCAGGGAAGTCCGCCTGCCTGAGGTGCATCTTCGCCAATCCACCCCCGCCATCCACAGTTCCCGTAGTCGGCGTCACACCCGGTGTCATCGGCCTGATCCAGGCGACTGAAGCCATAAAGTTCCTGACGGGCATGGGGGAAACACTGGCGGGAAAGCTCCTCATCTGGGATGGCCTCAGATGCTCCACAGATATCCTAGATGTGCAACGAAATCCACAGTGCTCCGATTGTAGGGACCTGGAGGAATGAGGTGTATCTCGTCAGATATTCTGAGATCGCCCTGAAGTCGGTGCCTGTGCGCAGGCGCTGGGAGGATGTTCTCGTCTCCAATATTCGCAGGGCTCTGCCGGATGTCCGCGCCAGAAAGGAGCGGGGCAGGATCTGGCTCGATGGACCTGTGGACCCAGAAAAGCTCGCACGGGTCTTTGGGATAGTCTCCTTCTCCGAGGTCGAGCACTGCAAACTTGAAGAGCTTAGGGATCGCATCCTGGACTTCTGCGAGAGAACCGGCCTTGGGAGGGCGAGGACATTCGCGCTGCGCCTGCGCCGGGTCGGATGCCATCCCTTCAGGTCACAGGAGAAGACCATCGAGCTGGCGGATCTGATCCTGGAGAGGTTCCAGGGCCTGAAGGTTGATCTCGACCATCCCGAGGCAACAGTATATGTGGAGATAAGGGAGGGCGATGCATACCTCTTCAGGGATGCCGTCAAGGGCGCGGGAGGCCTTCCCCTCGGAGTTGAGGGCAAGCTTGTGGCGCTCTTCTCGGGTGGCATCGACTCGCCTGTGGCCGCCTGGATGATGATGAAGAGGGGCTGCAAGATTATTCCCGTTTACGTCGACATAGGACCCTTCTTTGGCGAGGGGTCTCTCTTTCGCGCCAGGGCGGTGGCTGAAGCCCTGCGAGCCTATCAGCCCGATCTTGATCTCAATGTCGTGAAGGACGATTTCCTGGAGAGGGCGAAAGAGATCATGAGGCGTGAAGGCATGGAGAAGTACACCTGCGTCATGTGCAAGCGCAGGATGTACAGGGTGGCAGAGGCTGTGGCGAGGGAGGTTGGCGCCAAAGGCATTGTGACAGGCGAATCCCTCGGACAGGTGGCCTCTCAGACGCTGGAGAACCTCTTCGTCCTGGATAGCGCAGTATCCATGCCCGTCTACAGGCCACTGATCGGCTTCGACAAGGTTGAGGCTGAGAGGATTGCTCGCGAGATCAAGACCTTTGAGCTATCTATCATGCCAACTGAGGGATGCAGGGCCGTCCCCTCCAAGCCGGCTACCAGGGCAAGGACTGAGCTGGTGCATAGACTCGAGGAGATGCTCGAATCTGAGAGACAAATCTGGAATCCCTGAGGTTCATGCAATCCGCGATCCCCAAAGGAGTTGTCAGGGCATTCTGACCGGCTCGGCCATCTGACGATAGTGCTCAAAAAGCCTCATGCCCCATGCCCTGGCATCCTCACTGGAGCCAATCAGATCCCTATCGATGTCATAGCTGCCGTCGAACCTGTAAAAGCTGAGAGACAGAATGGAGTCTGTCACTGTAAAGGCCACCTTTACCCGGTCATTCAGGCGGTAAAGCCTGAAGTTATCGAACTTGAGAAGGGTGGCCGCCAAATCAGGATTCCTCTGAGATACTATCTCCAGAACATCCCCTGTGATGACAAGCTCCACCTCGGCACCCCTTTCTACTGCCTGCCGGATTGCTTCAGAGTACCCAGGGGCGGTGATCGGCGAGACGCCATAAATCTCGTTGGCCTGCCTCAGCCTCTCAAGATAATGCTCATGGCACCTGAAGATGTTGGCCTGATCGGGTGATATGATTTCTGAATGCATAAGCACACCGATATCTTTCTGCAGCTCGACTGGTATGCAGCCTATTTCATGGCTCAGCCAAAAATCCTTATGTTCACCCAGGGTGATGATGCAGTCGACAAGATCGTTCAGGAGAAGGGCCTGGATGTTCCCAATATTCGTCAATGCGTAACCACAGTCTGTTTTTTTTATCAGATGCTCATCTCTCATCGCTTTGATGGAATGAAGGATGGTGGACGACCTGGTGCCGATGAGACTTTCGAGATCGGCTGCTGTTTTCGGGCCGTCCTTGAGGCAGAGCATAGTCTTGGCCCTGACGCCCGATCTGGAGAATGCCTTTATCTGCTCCTCAGCCAGATCGTACCTCTTGCAGGCAGACATGATATAGCTCTCGGCTCCTTTTCGCATACACACATCCCATGTTTTTCTCGAATCTCGCGAAACATGTTTTTCTTTTTAAGGGCGAATCTCAGCGGTTGAGATACGATCCTATTAATAACTACTTATCTTCGATACTTAAAATTATTTCGTAAAGTCGCCATATATAATTTGTATCGATTATTACTTTTCTGACTCTTCGCATAGGCGCATGAGATCTGTTCCGAGCACATTTCAGGCCGAATTATTAATCCAGACTATTTATTAAAATATATCTAAATGCCCTTGGATATTCCGATGGGTGCTATATTTATCGCTTTGCTTCGGCTCAGCCCTCCGCCCCAGCAAGCTGCCCAATGTAATCCTGAACGCTCTTCCTGAACCCCTTTCGCCTTGCCTGCCTCTGAATCTCCCTCATCACGCCGCTGCCGTACTGCATGGCCTTCTTCTCATAGAGGGCAATCGATGGCGGCAAGTAGCGTCCTGCCACCTCCCGCAGCGGTAGCTTTCTCACTCCGCCACATACCTTCTTCTCGGGCGAGATGGCAAGGGCCGCCCTCACAACCCTCGTGTCCATGTAGGGAAGGGAGAAGTAAGCTCTATGAAGCCCTGCCACAGCCTGATCTCGTGAGAGCTGGTGGCGAAGGCCCTCAAAATCCCTCTTGAGGTCCCGGTCGAGCGCATCCGTCTGGAGGTAGCGGGCGTATCCTCCGAAGAGCTCGTCCGCCCCCTGGCCTGCGAGGATGCGCCTGTGGCCGTGGGCCTCGGCCCATTCTGCAACGAAGTAAAGCGTTGCGGCGATGGAAGCATTCACTGGATCGACCCTGGGAATGACCTGCAGCACCAGGCGGAGAGCCTCTTCCACATCACCAGGAGATATTGTCACAGTCTCCAGCGCCAGGCCAAGCTCGCCTGCGACCTGCTTTGCCCTCCTCAGGTCGTGGCAGCCTTCGAGGCCGACTGCCACGCACTCTTGCCTCGCCAGGAAGGCCACGAGGGCCGAGTCCACGCCGCCCGAGAGAGCCACCACGCCCTCATCGCAACGTAAGGCCACTGCGATCTCGATCGCCTCCCCGAGATCCATGAGCGGATAGGCGGGATCGACCCGCCCCGTCTCCAATCCATCGCAGACAATGACACCAGCAGGGCAGTCTCCGGTAATGACCCCGAAGTGATCGCGAGCAGAGCAGCCATTCCAGCGAAGGAAGAATTCGCCGCCGAACCTTGAGACGAGCCGTGGGTCCTCGGATAGTATGGACGACAGCTCGGCCAATGTGAGCCGCCTTCCTTCCAGCTCGGCCCAGCCCACGAGATCGAGGTGAGAGAGAGTTGGCATTTGCATCCCGATCTGCAGCAGGCGGGAGGTAAATAGCTGTCGAGACTGCAAATTGCGGGCTGGATCGCCACAGCGCTGGGGCGGTGCCAGTCCCTTCGTCAATTCCCTATGCAGCAATGCCACAAGCAGGATCCTGCTCAAGAAAGATGTGGATTCTCCCAAAATTTTCTATACTTCGGAGACCTGTATATCATCATGATAGTAGCCGACTTTGCCATGGTGCCCATGGGAGCAGGGACAAGCGCTGCCAGGTACATCAGGGCCGTTTACGATGTTCTGAGGGAGTCGGGGGTGAATTATGTGCCCGGACCCATGTCCACCTCAGTCGAGACAAGGACTATGGAGGAGCTCTTCGATCTCATTGAGAAGGCGAACATCAGGGTGGCGAAGATGGGTGTTCAGAGGATAATTACATCAATAAAGATCGATTACCGCCTCGACAAGGAGATCTCCATCGATTCCAAGATGAACGCCTGATGATTCGGGCAAGCGCTGCTGTAGGGCTCTGTCGCAGTCCTCATTCGGAAGAGGGCGCAAAGAGGAAGGCGATCGACAGATCGACTGCATTAAAAAAGTATTTTGTCGAGATCAGAAGGCACTCGTAAACCGATCGCTGCCAACACTATCTGCAAATCATCTTCCATAAGTTGCATAAATTGTTGTTTAATTGATTTTATATCATCTTTGACCCAATAATCCTCAAAAATATTTTGCAAACTACTTGAAATCGAAATGGATATTAATGATAAGCAAGTCGATACCTCAGGCAGATATCTGGATGAATGGCGGAAATTTCGCTGACAAGATTTTGAAGATGAGCCAGCAGATAGAGGAGCTGCGGCGTCGCCTCATTAATGGCGAAGGCGCTGATCAGGCGTTAAGAGCAGTGGACTGTCTCAAGGCAGGCATCGAGGATCTGAGCGCCGGGATAAAAACAGACCAGCTCATCGCCGAGAACTCCCCCTTTGGGATGGCTCTTATCGATGAAGACGGGCGATTCCTCCACATCAATCCCAAGTTCAGGGAGATCTTCGGTTACGATCTCTCGGACATACCATGCGGGCATGAGTGGTTCAGAAAAGCCTATCCTGATCCGGCCTACAGGTATGAGGTGATCTGGACCTGGATCCATGACAGACAGAGCTGCAGACCAGGATCAAAGAGGTCCAGGACATTCACAGTCACCTGCAAGGACGGCACCAGGAATATCACCAGGTTCGTGGCAGTGGAGCTGAACGATGGAGTGGACCTGTTAACCTGCGAGGACATCACTGAGCGCAGGCGAAACAGAGAGGCGCTGCGCCTCGCTCATCAGCAGCTCCTGGATATCATCGATTTCCTGCCCGATGCCACCTTTGTCATCGACCAGGAGAAGAAGGTCATAGCCTGGAACAGGGCCATGGAGGAGCTGACGGGCCTGAAGAAGCATGAGATCATGGGCAAAGGTGAGTATGCCTACGCCGTGCCTTTCTACGGCAAGCCGAGGCCCATGCTGATAGACCTTGTATCATCCCAGGATGAGAAGATAGAATCCCAATATATTCACTTCGCAAGGAACGGGAGCACATTATATTCGGAGTGCCCAGCGCCTTTTCTCCCTGATAAGAACAAGTATCTGTGGGCCAAGGCATCACCCCTCCTGGACAGCAATGGAAAGCTCGTCGGCTCCATCGAGTCCATACGCGACATCACCGAACGAAAGTGGATGAATGAGAAGCTCGAGCGCGCAGAAGCCAGCTACAAAGCCCTCGTGGAGGAGATCCCTGCTGTGATCTACACAGCCGCCCTCGATTATGACAGCACCACTCTGTATGTGAGCCCCCAGGTCAAAGCTGTTTTGGGATTCACGCCCGCAGACTACAGGGCTGATCCGGGCATCTGGCATAAGACGCTTCATCCGGACGACCGCGAGAGGGTCATGCGGGAGCTTGCCGAAAGCCTGACAGAGGGTCATCGCTTCAGATCGGAGTACAGAATGATCTCTCGCGACGGCAGAGTGGTGTGGTTCCGCGATGAGGCCATCGCAGTAAAGGACAACAACGGCAAGCCCCTCTTCTTGCAGGGAGTTATGATCGATCTGACTGAGCGCAAGCTGGCTGAGGAGGCGCTGCACGAGTCGGAGGAGGCGCTGCGCAGATCCGAGCGGGAGAAGGCTGCGATCTTAAGCGGCCTGCGCAGCGTTGCAGTCGAATACCTGGACCCATATATGGGCATCATCTGGGTAAACGACACAGTCCTGAGGTTCCTCGGCCTTTCCGCGGACGAGATAAAGGGAAGACGCTGCTTTGAGATCATCGAGGGCCTCAAAGAGCCGTGTGCTGGCTGCACAGCCTTCAAAGCTCTTCGATCCGGCCAAACAGAGGAGGGAGAGGTGGTGACGCCGGATGGCAAGACCTGGCTCTCGCGCAGCAGCCCCATCAAGGATGCCGAGGAGAGGGTCACTGGTGTTGTCCATGTCGCCATGAACATAAGCGGTCGCAAGAGGGCCGAGAACGCCCTGAAAGATTCAGAGCGCCGATTGGCGGAGATCATCAACTTCCTTCCAGACGCCACCCTGGTCATCGATAAAATGGGAAGGGTGATCGCATGGAACAGGGCCATCGAGGCCATGACAGGCGTCAAGGCGGAGAAGATCCTCGGCAAGGGGAACTATGAGTATTCTCTCTCATTTTATGGAGAGCGGAGGCCGATCCTGATAGATCTGGTCCTCGACCCGAAGCAGGAGTACAATAATAAATATAACGATATAAAAAGATCTGAGAACGGCGTTGTTGCAGGCGAGGCTTATATGCTCAATAGGAGAGGAAAGAAGACCTACTTTCTGGGAAGCGCGTCTGTGCTGTACGACTCCAATGGCAGCGTCTGGGGAGCGATAGAATCCATACGCGACATCACTGATAGAAAGCACGCCGAGGAGGATCTACAGAGGGCGAAGGAGAAGGCCGAGTCTGCAACACGAGCTAAATCCGACTTCCTGGCCAACATGAGCCACGAGATAAGGACGCCCCTCAATGCCATCATAGGCATGGCGGGCCTGCTCCTCGACACTAATCTTGATTCGGAGCAGAGGGAGAGCGTGGGGATCATTCAGAGCAGCGGCGACGTCCTGATCTCACTGATCAACAACATCCTCGACTTCTCCAAGATCGAGGAGGGCAAGAGGGAGCTGGAGCATCAGCCCTTCAATATCAAGAGGTGCATCGAGGGCGCTATGAATATGGTCGCTGCGAGGGCCGCTGAAAAAGGCATAGCCTTGAAGGCTTCCATAGATGATTCAATGCCTGAGTGGGTGGTCGGGGATTTCACGAGCCTCCACCAGATCCTCGCCAACCTTCTCAGCAATGCTGTCAAGTTCACTGATAAGGGAGAGGTCGAGCTTCGAGCTGGCTTTGAAGCCGAGTCGGACGGACGGCTGAAGCTGCGTTTCTCAGTCAGGGATACTGGCATTGGGATCGCTGCAGACAAAATGGGAAGCCTCTTTCAGTCTTTCAGCCAGCTCGATACATCCCTGACGCGCAAATACGAAGGCACGGGCCTCGGCCTCGCCATAAGCAAGAGGCTCGTGGAGCTCATGGGCGGAACCATCGGCATCGAGAGCGAGGTCGGGGCGGGCAGCGTATTTCATTTCACAGTCCTGGTGGAGCCAGACCTCGTCGAGCCCGAACATCCTGTCGCAGAGCCCTCAGCCGATTTGGTCTCGATCGAAGATCTGGGCAGCATTCGTCTGCTATTGGCCGAGGACAACCTGGTAAACCAGAAGGTTGCCCTGCGAATGCTGAAGAAGCTGGGGATCCGGGCGGATGTGGCAGCCACAGGCACCGAGGTTCTCGGGGCTCTGGAGCGCCAAGCCTACGACGTGATACTCATGGATGTGCAGATGCCCGAGATGGACGGCTTTGAGGCGACAAGGGCCATTCGCAGGCGATGGCCGGAGAGGAAGATTTGCATCATCGCAGTCACTGCCCATGCACAGGAAGAAGACAGGAAGAGATGCCTTGAGGCGGGCATGGATGACTACATAAGCAAGCCTGTCAGGATGAAGGATCTCCTGAGCGCTTTGGTAAATGTCTCCGCAGCTCAGCAGAAAAGCGATGATAATTATCTGATTTCCAAAAAAGCTTTAAACGCTGGAGCGCATGGCCTCCGACAACTTTGACAGGGTCTAAAAAGTGAGCAGAGGTTGACCAAATGAGCTTAAAACGATTGAACAAGATGGCATTTTCCACGAGGGCGATCAGAGATGTCTGATGGAGGAGACGATCTTCAAGGGGCTATTGATATATCTGCGCTGGCCAGCCTCCAGGAGCTACAGGACGAGGGCGAGCCGGACATCGTCGTTGAGGTGGCAGGGCTCTTCATCAAACACGCGCCAGAGAAGCTTCTTGCGATAGAGAAAGCCGCGAAGATTGGAGATGCCAAAGCGATGCAGATCGCGGCCCATGGCCTCAAGTCCAGCAGCGCCTACGTCGGCGCCCTGCGCCTCTCGGAGATGTGCAAGGAACTCGAGCAGGCCGGAAGATCGGGTGATCTCGATAAAGCTGTGGAGAAGGCAGAGGCCATCAAGGCTGAGTACGAGCGGGCGAGAGACGAGCTGGATAGCCTGATCAGCAAAAAATGATCATTACTGGACGGCGCTCTTCACCTCATCCACAATTTTATCGATGATGCTCTTCTCCTTCTCGCCCTGTGCGGGCTTGGGCTCACCGAATTCCGTCGCCAGCGCCTCCAGGAGCTGCCTCTGGCGCTCTGAGAGGGCTGAGGGCGTCTTCACCCTGACGCCGACGTGCAGATCCCCAGTGCCGAGGCCCTGAAGCCTGGGCATGCCTTTTCCCCTGAGCCGGAAGACTGAGCCTGTCTGGGTTCCTGCTGGGACGCGAAGCCTTGCACGCCCGTTCAGCGTCGGAACCTCGATCTCAGCCCCGAGGGCTGCCTGGGTGATGCTGATGGGCACCTCCAGAAGGAGGTCGCTGCCCCTGCGCTGGAACTGCTGATGAGGGAGCACATTCAGGATGACGTACAGGTCTCCGGCAGGCCCCCCGCTGGATGATGCGTCTCCCTGCCCCCTCAGCTTGATGTGCTGCCCGTCCTCGACGCCCTGCGGGACCTTGATGTTTATCTTTCGCGAGCGCCTCACCATCCCGGTTCCAGCACATTCACCGCAGGGGCTCGTGATGATCTTTCCCCGGCCCCTGCATTTGGGGCAGGCAGTCGATGTGACGATCTGGCCAAACGGGGTGTTCTGGGCGCGGGTCACCTGGCCGGTTCCCCTGCAGCTGCTGCAGGTCGTGGGATTTGTGCCCGGCTTTGCTCCGCTGCCCCCGCATGTCGGACAGGCTTCAGTCCTCGGGACAGCGATAGTGGTCTCTAGGCCCGCTGCTGCCTGCTCCAGGGTGAGGTTGAGGTCGTACCGAAGGTCCCGTCCACGCTCAGGCCCGCGGCTGCGTCCTCCGAAGAACATGTCGAAGATGCTATCTCCGCCCCCGAAGCCGAAGCCGTGAAGCAGGTCCTCGAAGTTCACGCCTCTGAAGAGGTCCTCCTGGGAATACTGGCTGTTGATTCCTGCATGGCCGAACTGGTCATACTGCCTGCGCTTGTCCTTATCCGAGAGAACAGCATACGCCTCAGAGATCTCCTTGAACCGCTCCTCAGCATCGGTGGCGTCCGATCTGTCGGGGTGGTACTTCATGGCGAGCTTGCGATAAGCGCTCTTGATCTCCTTCTCGCTCGCTTCTCTCTGTACTCCCAGAACCTCGTAGTAGTCCTTCTTCTCAGGCATGAACTTCCCAGTACCTCATCTCGATTTTGTCTGTCCCGCAGATCGATTGCGCGATTTTGCAGATTGATTCCAGCGATTTCCTGCAGTCTAATTCAGTCGCTTACTTTTTATCGTTTACTACCTCGTAATCGGCGTCCACAGTCTGGCCCGATGGATCCGAAGCCTGGCCCTGCTCTGCTCCCTGAGAGGCCTCTTGCTGCTGCGCCTGCTGCTGTGCAGCAGCCTTCTGGTACATGGCGCTCGATAGCTCGTAGATGGCGCTCTGGAGGGCCTCTGTCTTCGTCTTGATCTCTGAGATCTCGCCACCCGCCTCGGCATTCTTCAAATCCTCGATGCTCTTCTGGATATTCTCTTTTTGCTCGGCCGATGCGACGTCCCCGGCCTCCTTCAGCATCTTCTCCGAGGCGTATATCAGGGAATCAGCGGCATTTCGCGCCTCTATCTCGTCCTGCCTCTTCGCATCGTCGGCTGCGAAGCGCTCGGCGTCCTTGACCTTGGCATCAATCTCCTCCTTGGAGAGCTTATGGGGAGCTGTGATGGTTATCCTCTGCTCCTTCTTCGTTGCCAGATCCTTGGCCGAGACGTGGATGATGCCATTGGCATCGATATCGAATGTCACCTCGATCTGGGGAATGCCGCGCGGAGAGGGCGGTATGCCCACTAATGTGAACCTTCCGAGGGTGACATTGTCCTTGGCCATGGGCCTCTCGCCCTGAAGGACGTTCACCTCGACAGAGGTCTGGTTGTCTGCTGCAGTCGTGAAGACCTGGCCCTTGCGGGTGGGAATCGTAGTATTGCGCTCGATCAGCCTCGTCGTCACGCCGCCCAGGGTCTCGATACCAAGGGATAGCGGCGTCACATCCAGCAAGAGAAGGTCCTTGACCTCGCCGCCAAGAACTCCTGCCTGAATTGCAGCGCCCATGGCCACGCACTCCATCGGGTCCACGCCGCGCTCGATATCCTTTCCCATGAAGCTCTTGACGAACTCCTGAACAGCAGGCATCCTCGTAGGCCCGCCCACTAGGATGATCTTGCTGATATCGGATTTCTCCAGCTTTGAGTCCTTGAGGGCCTGGACCATCGGGCCACGGCATCTCTCAAGAACATCGTGTATCAGCTCCTCGAGCTTTGCCCTGGTGAGCGCCATGCTCAGGTGCTTGGGGCCCGTGGCGTCCGCGGTGATGTAGGGCAGGTTGATGTTCGTCTGGAGGACTGATGAGAGCTCTATCTTGGCGACTTCGACAGCCTCTCGAAGGCGCTGCATAGCCATGGAGTCCTTGCGCAGATCGATGCCCGAATCCGACTTGAACTTCTCCAGAACATAGTCCATCAGCCTCTCGTCCATGTCCCGTCCACCGAGCTGAGTGTCGCCGGAGGTGGAGCGTACCTCGAAGACGCCCTCGCCTATCTCCATGATTGTGACATCCAGGGTCCCTCCGCCAAGATCGAAGACCATGATCTTGTGCTCGCCAGACTTGTCGAGGCCGAAGGCGAGAGCAGCTGCTGTCGGCTCGTTGATGATCCGAACGACCTCTAGGCCTGCGATGGTTCCTGCATCTTTCGTCGCCTGTCTCTGATTGTCGTTGAAGTAGGCAGGAACAGTTATCACTGCCTTGTCGACTGTGTCGCTGAGATAGGTCTCGGAGTCGGCCTTTATCTTGCGAAGGATCTGGGCTGATATCTCCTCAGGAGTGTACTCCTTTCCGTAAACCCTGACCTTGTAATCTGTGCCCATCTTGCGCTTGATGCCTGTGATGGTGCCCTCAGGATTCGTGACTGCCTGCCTCTTCGCGGGCTCCCCAACAAGAGCCTGGCCGTCCTTGGTAAAGGCCACATATGATGGGAATGCCTTGCCGCCGATGCTCGTCCCCTCTGCGCTGGGGATGATGGTCGGTCTGCCACCGATAAGGACTGCAGCAGCCGAGTTGCTGGTTCCTAGATCAATGCCGATGATTTTAGACAAGATACCAACTCCTGAATTTTAAGGTTAATAATACTGTGTAAATATTTAAACTTATCATCGCCTCGCTACAGCGACCTTGGAGAATCGAATGACCATGGGTCCGAAGAGATAGCCCTTCTGTATCTCCTCCGCCACTGTGCCCTCTTCAAGATCCTCTCTTTTCACCTGGAAAAGGGCTTCATGCCTGGATGGATCGAACTTCTTTCCGACAGACTCTATGGGCGCGAGGCCCTCGCCCGCCAGGATGCCGAGGAGCTGCTGATGGAGCACCCTCATGCCCTCGTCGTGCTTTGACGCCTGGTCGAGGCTGTCGAGCACCGGAAGAAGCTTGCAGACCAGCTTCTCTGAGGCGTTCTTGGCGGAGTTCTCCCTTTCCCTCGCAGCTATCTTCATCACATTATCCAGCTCCGCGGCACTTCTCAGAAGCCTGTCCAAGCGCTCCTCCGCCAGCCGCTCAGCCTCCTCAAGCTTCCTTCCGCTTTCCTCAAGCTGCCTCTTTTTTTCGTCAAGCTCCGCCCTCAGGTCTCTCGCCCCGGCCTCAGAGGGTGGCTCAGTGAAATCCGAACTTATGTCGAGATCTTCTGCCATTAGCAACACCCGAAAGTGTAATTGTTCTAAAACGCGAAGGGGAGGGGATGCCGGCCTTAGAGGCCGACTGCTCAATCTCTCAGCGGTGAGGCATCGGCATCTGAGGCATGTTGTAGTCGTAGGGGCTCTGGCCTGGCTTTGGCTTCAGCTCCTCCCTCTTGGCTGCGATCACATCATCGACGCGCAGGACCATCGTAGCAGCCTCTGTCGCCGACTTGATGGCCTGGGTCTTGACCTTGAGGGGCTCCACGACCCCCTTTGCCAGCATGTCGCCTGGCTCACCGTTCTCCATGTTCAGCCCGTGGTTCTTCAGGCCACGCTCGTGGCTGGAACGCAACGCTGCCAGGGTGTCCACCGGATCGAAGCCCGCGTTCTCAGCCAGAGTGAGTGGTATGGACTCGACTGCGGCCGCAAAGGCGCTGATGGCGAGCTGTTCGCGCCCTTCAAATGTGGAGGCGTACTGCCTGAGCCGCTCGGCGACCATGATCTCGGGTGCACCGCCTCCTGGAACTATCTTTCCAGAATGGATGACATCCAAGACCACATCCAGTGCGTCATCGAGGGCCCGCTCCATCTCCTCCAGGAACTGCTCTGAGACGCCATGCAGTATTATGGATACAGCCTTGGCCTTCTTGCATCCCTCCACGAAGATCATGTGTTTGTCCTCGCCTATCTTGCGCTCCTCCACAAGAGCGGCCTGGCCCAGATCCTTGGGGGTGAGCTGCATCACATCGCCAATCACCCTCGCCCCTGTCGCGAGAGCCAGGATCTTCATGTCATCCGCCTTGACCCTGCGCGCTGCCAGGATGCCGTTCTTGGCGAGATAATGCTGTGCCGTCACGCCGATTCCCTTCTCGCAGAAGACGACGTTGGCTCCGGCATTGGCTATGGCCTCGACCTGGCTCCTGAGGACCTGCTCCTCACCTTCCTTGAAGCGGGCCAAGTCCTTGGCCTCTGTGATGGTGACCTTGGCATCGTTCCCGAGCTTCTTCAGCTCGAGAGTTCCTTCCAGGAGCAATATTCTGGCGTTCTCAACGCGCTTGGGCATCCCGGCCCCTGTCCGCTCCTTATCGATCACAATGCCGTAGTTTATCGCCGAGTCCTCGATGCGCCCTCCGGGGATCTTCACTATATCGACCATATCCTCGATGTCCTTGGCCCCGGTGTCAGCCACAGCCATGGCAGCCTCGACAGAGATCTTGGCAAGATGATCCATAGCGATCTCGATGCCCTTTCCCCTCATGGCCGTCTCGGCGATCTTAAGCAGCATATCTTTCTCCCCGGAAACATCCAGGGACATCTCCTTCAGCACTGATTGAGCCTTGGCTGAGGCCTGCTTGTAGCCCTGCACGATCACCGTGGGGTGAACATCCTGGTCCAGGAGCACCTCTGCCTTCTTGAGCAGCTCTCCAGCGATGATCACAGCTGTGGTGGTTCCGTCTCCGATCTCATCGTCCTGAGCCTTAGCCACCTCGACTATCATCTTGGCCACGGGATGCTCTATGTCCATCTCTCGCAGGATGGTGGCCCCATCATTGGTGATGGTGGCATCTCCGCTTCCGTCCACGAGCATCTTGTCCATGCCCTTGGGGCCGAGGGTCGTCTTGACCGCATCGGCCACGGCCTTGGCCGCTTCAATGTTCTTATGCTGCGCATCCTTTCCAGTATCGCGCTTGCTTCCTTCCTTCAGTATAACTACAGGCACGCTGCTCAAACCAGCCAAACAAAGTCCTCCCCGACTTTTTCTTAATACCAGTTTAAAGTTCTATATAAAAGATTCGCATGAGGGCGCTGTTGCATATAGGGTGGC